>NZ_PTRI01000002.1:0-290695 GCF_002965965.1 Escherichia sp. MOD1-EC5495 | reverse complement strand
TGTCATCGCGCATTTCGTGCAGCGGAAAACGTTTAGATTCCGCGATAGTGGAAATAGATTTCGCACCAAAACGTGAATCGAGTAGTTCTGACCTTAAATCCGTTACTTGCTTCTTATCCATTTCAAACTCCTTAAAATGATTGGATCGCATTAAAAAAAGTAGGATTTATCGATAAAGTAAGCAAGCGTAATGGCTTTGGTTTTAAATAACAAAATCCTAACCGATTTTTGATTTTCGGAATAAGTACTGTGTATTTTTCATAATTAATTACAATGAGATACAACAGTTTCCGATAATGGGTATTGAGTTATATGTTGTTATTTTTCTGTGATTTTCCTACGCAACATGATTATCACATAAAAATCAGCCAGTAAAATATCATTATTCGCCCTCATTAATTTATGAAAGCGGTGGATAATATTGTCAAATAACAAAGGTTATTACTGGAATCTCAGCCAACCATGTTAACGAGTGATTTTTATTTCTACAGCCATAGTCCAGTATAGATGTGCGCAGATAATAACGATGCGGAAAATTAAGTAATATCTATAAGATATTTCCTGGTCGAAGATCACATGACTATAAATGAGGATTGACATACCACCGAAGGCTTATTGACTTATTTTAGCTGTAATGCACCCCATCTACGGAAGGCCAGTTGCGATTACTAAATAATAACTACGCAACCGTAATTTAGTCAGCATCCAATAGAACTTACCCCTTTATATTAACTCTTGCACAAAAAGCTAAATTCATATTTACAAACAAAAATATAATCCCGGCCCTGTCACCAGACGAGTAATTGCAACCACTGAATGTTCAGGGTGGCGATGCGCTTTCTTTCATAAAGGTATTTCCTTTTCTGCGGAAAAGGAAACCGGGAAATATCCGGTTTTTCTGACAAGCAAACGTTTTTATATGCGTTTGCTTATGTTCGTTAATTCGTTCATCAGGAAATTATCTCAATGTCACGTTTTAAAAAAGCTAATAAACAACCACGCTTTCGTTATTCAGCCCTGGCTCACTGCGTGGCGTGGGCAAACATCTCTATTCAGGTTCTTTTTCCACTGGCTGTCACCTTTACGCCGACAATGACGGCGCGAGCGGCTCTGCCTCGTCTAAGTACGGAAAATACTGCGGTTGCTACTGACAATAATGCAGAAAAAAATATCGCGTCGTTTGCCGCGAATGCCGGTAAATTTTTAAGCAGTCAGCCGGATAGCGATGCGACACGCAATTTTGTTACCGGAATGGCCACAGCTAAGGCTACCCAGGAAATCCAGGAGTGGCTTGGAAAATATGGTACGGCGCGTGTCAAATTGAATGCCGATAAAGATTTCTCGCTGAAAGACTCTTCGCTGGAAATGCTTTATCCGATTTATGATACGCCTTCAGATATGCTGTTCACTCAGGGGGCAATACATCGTACCGACGATCGTACTCAGTCAAATATTGGTTTCGGCTGGCGTCATTTTTCAGGCAATGACTGGATGGCGGGGCTGAACACATTTATCGATCATGATTTATCCCGTAGTCATACCCGTATTGGCGTTGGTGCGGAATACTGGCGTGATTATCTGAAACTGAGTGCCAATGGTTATATCCGGGCTTCTGGCTGGAAAAAATCGCCAGATATTGAAGATTATCAAGAGCGTCCGGCTAATGGTTGGGATATCCGCGCAGAGGGATATTTACCGGCCTGGCCGCAGCTTGGCGCAAGCCTGATGTATGAACAATATTATGGCGATGAGGTAGGGCTGTTTGGTAAAGATAAGCGCCAGAAAGACCCACATGCCATTTCCGCCGAGGTGAACTATACGCCAGTGCCTCTTCTGACACTGAGTGCAGAGCACAAGCAGGGCAAGAGCGGTCAGAATGACACTCGCTTTGGTCTGGAAGTTAACTACCGGTTTGGCGAGCCTCTGGAGAAACAACTCGATACGGATAGCATTCGCGAGCGTCGGGTACTCGCAGGCAGCCGTTATGATCTGGTTGAACGTAATAACAACATTGTTCTTGAGTATCGCAAAGCTGAGGTGATCCGTATTGCTCTGCCTGATCGTATTGAAGGTAAGGGTGGACAGACGGTTTCGCTTGGTCTTGTAGTCAGCAAAGCAACTCACGGTCTGAAAAATGTGCAATGGGAAGCGCCGTCCTTGCTGGCCGCAGGCGGTAAAATTACCGGTCAGGGTAACCAGTGGCAAGTGACGCTCCCGGCTTATCAGGCAGGCAAAAACAATTATTACGCAATTTCTGCGGTCGCATACGATAACAAAGGCAATGCCTCAAAACGCGTACAGACTGAGGTGGTTATCACCGGGGCAGGTATGAGCGCCGATCGCACTACGTTAACGCTTGACGGTCAGAGCCGTATCCAAATGCTTGCTAACGGGAGTGCGCAAAAGCCGCTGGTTCTGTCTCTGCGAGACGCCGAAGGGCAGCCAATCACGGGTATGAAAGATCAGATCAAAACTGAACTGACGTTTAAACCTGCCGGAAACATCGTAACGCGTGGCATTAAGTCTGCTAAATCACAGGCACAACCAACTCTGGGGGAGATCACCGAAACAGAAGCTGGGGTGTACCAGTCGGTCTTCACCACCGGTACGCAATCAGGTGAAGCAACCATTACGGTGAGCGTTGATGGCATGAGCAAAACCGTCACTGCTGAACTGCGTGCCACTATGATGGATGTGACAAAATCGACTCTGAGTGTGAATGAGCCGTCAGGTGACGTGGTTGCCAATGGTCAGCAATCCTACACGTTGACGCTTACTGCCGTGGATACCGATGGCAACCCTGTGACGGGAGAAGCCAGCCGCCTGCGATTTGTTCCACAGGACAGCAATGGCGTTACCATTGGCAGCATTTCGGAGACAAACCCAGGTGTTTACAGCGCCACGGTTTCTTCGACCCGTGCCGGAAACATTGTTGTGCGTGCTTTTAGCGAGCAGTATCAGTTGGGAACGTTACAACAAACGCTGAAGTTTGTCGCCGGACCGCTTGATACAGCGCATTCAACCATCACCCTGAACCCGGATAAACCGGTAGTTGGTGGCACGCTTACAGCTATCTGGGCAGCAAAAGATGCCTATGACAACCCGGTGACCGGTCTCACTCCAGATACACCGTCATTAACGGGGACTGCCGCTGCGGGTTCTTCAGTTTCAGGCTGGACGGATAATGGCGATGGGACGTGGACTGCGCAGATTTCTCTGGGTACTACGGCGGGTGAATTAATTGTTATGCCGAAGCTCAACGGCCAGGATGCAGCAGCTAATGCGGCTAAAGTGACCGTGGTAGCTGATGCTTTATCTTCAGGCCAGTCGAAAGTATCCGTTGCATCGGATCGCGTAAAAGCAGGGGAAAGCACGACTGTGACGTTTGTGGCAAAAGATGCGCATGGTAACGCAATCAGCGGTCTTTCCCTGTCGACAAGCCTGACGGGAGCTGCGTCTGAAGGGGCGAACGTTTCCAGCTGGAGCGAGCAAGGCGATGGTTCCTATGTCGCTACGCTGACCACCGGCGGAAAGACAGGTGATCTTCGCATTATGCCGTTATTCAACGGTCAGCCAGCTGCCACCGACGCTGCGCAGTTGACTGTCGTCGCGGGGGATCAGGCAGTTTCTACTTCAACGCTGACAGTAAAAGATGCCAATCTTGCTATTGAAAGCACGACGGAACTGACTTTCTCCGCCAGAGACCAGTTTGGAAACGCGCTTACTGATATCGACACCGCTAAACTTGGCGCATCGCTTTCCGGTGACGCCGCGTCTGGTAGTTCGGTCACAGGCTGGAGCCATAAAGGCAACGGCGAATACACGGCTGTTCTGCGTTCGGGAACGCGGGCAGGCGCGCTGAACATTATGCCGCAGATCGATGGCAAAAACGCTACAGCACAGGCAACTCCGGTTAACGTTAAAGCGGGGGCTATTGCGGTTGACCACTCGGAAATGACCGTATCAAAAACGTCGATTACCGCAGGCGAAAGCATCACGCTGACGCTGACTGTGAAGGATAAATTCGGCAACGCAATCACCGGTATTACACCGGAAACACCGCAATTTGGTGGTGATGCATACAACGTCAACCAGCAGCGTCCATCCGTCAGTCAGTGGACGGAGAAGGGCAATGGAACCTATACGGCGATGCTGACTGCTGGCGCAACGGGAGTTGGTGAGCTAACCATCATGCCGCGCGTTGATGGCGCTGATGCTCTGAAGCAGGCGGTTTCTGTCACCATCGCCGCCGGGGAGATGTCGTTAGTGAACTCCACGCTTGTTGCAGATAATGAAGCCCCGATGATCAAAACGACGACACAATTGACCTTCACGGCGAAGGATGCGAACGGTAACCCTGTAAGTGGTCTGAAACCTGATGCTCCAGAATTTAGTGGCGTAGCCAGCACAGGGACGGAACAACCTTCGGCAGGAGCCTGGACGGAACAAAGCAATGGCACCTATGTTACGACGTTAACCACAGGCTCTGCAGCCGGTCAACTGGTTATCTGGCCTCGAGTGAATGGCAAAGATGCTGCTTCGAAACCGCTACTGCTGAACGTTGTGGGTAACGCTTCTGAGGCTAACATTCACGATATTTCAGTGAATGTTGATAACCAACTGGCTGATGGACAGTCCGCCAACAAGGTTACCCTGACCGTAACGGATTCCTATGGTAACCCGTTGCAGGATCAAACGGTAACACTGACTCTGCCTGAGGGAGTGAGCAGCAAGACGGGGAATACGGTAACAACGAATGCGGCAGGTAAAGCCGATATTGAGCTGATGTCCACCGTTGCCGGGGAACACACAATTACGGCCTCGGTGAATAAAAATCAGAAGACTGCCACGGTGAAGTTCAAAGCGGATGCCAAAACCGGTCAGGCAAGCCTTCAGGTTGATACTGCCGCTCAAAAAGCAGCAAACGGCAAAGATGCCTTTACGCTGACGGCAACTGTTGAGGATAAAAACGGCAACCCTGTTCCCGGAACTATGGTCGCCTTTAATCTGCCTCGGGGCGTCACACCGCTTAATGACGAGAGTACCTGGGTGAAGACCAGCGATGAAGGTAAAGCCGAGCTGCGAGTCGTTTCTGTGACTGCGGGAACGTATGCAATCACCGCAACGGCAGGAAATGACCAGATGTCGGATGCGCAGAGCATCACGTTTGTTGCTGACAAGGCTACGGCAACCATCTCGAGTATTGAGGTGATTGGCAACCGCGCACTGGCAGATGGTAAAGCCAAACAGACTTATAAAGTTACGGTTACTGATGCCAATAACAACCTTGTGCAAGGTAGTGAAGTGACGCTGACCGCCAGCCCGACAACGTTAGATCTGGAGCCGAACGGGACTGCAACAACTAATGAGCAAGGGCAGGCTGTATTCACCGCTTCTACCACTAAAGCGGCGATATATACGCTAACTGCGAAAGTGAATCGGACCGACGGTCAGGTATCGACGAAAACTGCCGAATCCAGATTCGTTGCGGATGATAAAAATGCAGTACTTGCTGCATCATCTGATGTAAAAGAACTGGTAGCAGACGGAGTGGCGACCGCAACGCTGGATGTTACTCTAATGTCGGCTGGCAACCCTGTTGGGGGAAATATGTGGGTCGACATTAAGGCTCCGGAAGGCGTGACGGAGAATGATTACCAGTTCTTGCCGTCGAAAGCTGACCATTTCGTGAACGGGAAAATCACGCGTAAATTCAGTACCACTAAGCCAGGGGAATATACATTTACATTCAACACTCTGACGTATGGTGGGTACGAAATACAGCCTGTGACGGTGACTATTAACGCCGTGGAAGCTAATACTGAAGAGGGTGAGGAGGCAGTAAAATAATTTTCCCCGGAATGAAAAATTCGCTGTAATAAAGAATAATGGCGTCGACATTCTCAACGCCATTATTCCACTAAATACCTACCCTGATACTGATTAGACGGTAGCAGGGTAGGGTAATCCTCAATGTGACACCGATACAAACTAAGCTGGGCGAACGGGGATGAAAATTTCGCAAACAACATAATTGCTATCCTTTTCTACGAAAGTTTTATCGTAGTAAAATCGCTCAATATCACTGCCGTTGACTCTGACTAACCCCCTCGCTGGCAGTTCTATCAGATAGAGGTTCCGCACCCAGTTCGCGTAGTGCTCCCAATCTCCTTCATAGCGGAAAGATGCATAAAGCCCTCCAGCCGTTATCCATTCCTTTGGCATGTCTGTATCCGCATGGTTGCATACAGTACCGGCGAAAGTTTCAACTGTGAGCAAATCTACCGATTTTGTTGATGGTGTATACGCTGAGACGTAATAGATATCCATCTTCAAATTTTGAAGACACCGGGATAAATGATTACGGCGCAGTTTTGCTTCTTCATCTGGTGGCGTATTAGACAGCTCAATATCATATTTAAATGCATTGCCAAAAATACGTGTTTCAGGAAGATGGACTAATGTGCAATCGGTCTTTTGATGTTGACGCGTTAATAACGGGGGTAAAATATTTGTTAGATCCCAAAAATCACGGTGCCGATAGTCTCTGGGAGAACATCCAAACAATTTTTTAAATTCACGACTGAATGACTGCTGTGAATCAAAATGCAAAGAGAGCGCAATATCAAGCATTGATTTGGCAGTAAGTCTGACAAGAATGGCTGCCCGACAAAGTCTTCGTTTGCGGATGTATGCGCCCAGGGGCATGTGCATGTAGTTTCTAAACAGAAGTTGAATATTGCGTCTGCTGTAGCCAGATTTCTGTGCAATATCTTCGATTGAGATAGGGTGATCGAGATTGCACTCAATCCACTCCAGGAGCTGCTGTAAAATCTTCTGCCTGATCATAACATTCTCCATTTATCTTTAGTCACTTTGCACATTTTCCTGGCGACAATGGCTTTGAGTATATCAAAAACAGAAATGCCCGAGGCAAAACGATTGATAGTGCCTGTCGGGTAATGGGGAGGGAGCATGTACATTAAAGCTATGAGGTCGGTACGGTGGTCAGGTGTATGTTGATATCTTGTATTTAACATAATATACATTATGCGCACCTAGATTGTAACGACAATATTCTAATGTCACTTTGGGGGCTGCGGATGTTTTCCTGGACCCACTCGGTCAAATAGACATGTCCGCGCTACAGTCTCACCACAGCGATCATTGCTTTCAAAGGATGAGACTCATGACGGCATACGGAACTGAGTTTTTCTCAATGACCGATGTTAATCGACTCAGGATCTTGCAGGACGTGTTTGGTTCCACACAGGCTTCGCGCCCCTAACATTAAACAGTCAAGGATCGACGCGCTTGTACTGGTGAGCTCATTCAGCAACATTGTGCGTCCATCCGTTGAACTCACAGCGAAAAGCAACCCTGGCAACTTTAGCGAGATTTGGATATTTTTACTTAACTCTTCTGACAAAGGTTATGGCAATGGTCTTAATCAGGACTCCTGAATTAAAAGATATACCATCTCTACAAAAGCTCTTTCTGCAATTGGGTTATCAGACAGATGTAGAACGCTTAGAAAATCATATTAACCAGAAGCATCCCAGTCTTAGCATTTTGGTTGCTGAAACAGAAAAGGAACTCTGCGGGGTTATTGTGATGAATTTTATCACCCCTGTACATGAAAACGGCTTGTGGGCATTAATTTCTGCTCTGGTCATAGATGAATCGTCGCGAGGCACAGGGATCGGACAGAAGCTTCTCATTGCCTCTGAAAAAATCGCACTGGATCAGGGATGTTCTCAGATTGAACTTTCAAGCAGTGAACGTCGAGTCAGAGCACACAAGTTTTATGAAAGCAACGGTTACCAGGAAGTGAGGAAGCGTTTTGTTAAGCATCTCGCAGACATGCCCATTGTTAAATAACTCTCCCGCGAGGTTTGCAATGTCTGATCCTGATTCCGTGCGCAAGCTGATTATTATGACCACTTCGTAAGTTGTGCCACCTGGTGTATATCACCTGACTTGATGTACACCAGGTATTCTACAGCAGTAAATCCAGTTCTTCAGGGTCAAGCCCCCTTCCCCATAATTGTATTTCTTTTCAATTTAATTGCATTCCTCAGTTCGAGGTTGAATTTAGCCTCGTCAATAAGTTTGTCCTTAAGCTCCTGTGCAATTCGCTTTAATTCCGTAAACGCAAGCGGCTTTTGCCCATGTAAGAATTGAACACCAGAACGTTCATAATACTTATCAATATGTTTTAACCTGTATTTTGCTAATTTTCTTATTTCACCTATAGAGCCCTGTTGTCCATTGTCTATTAGTCGGTTGATTGTATACTCAACAAACTCTTTTTTATCTTTTCCGAAATAACTCAAGACCAACGGAAGTAAAAAGCTTTGCATACAGATATCATATGAGAAAACCATAGAAAAATCGGCACCTAAAAGATCACAAGCCCCATCGAAATCATTATATAAAAAGATATAACGGTAAAAATCTTTAAACCTGCTAATTATACTTGCGTCAGTAACTTTGTTTGCACCAATATAGCAGCCATAAGGACTTCCTTTTGCAAACTCTATATTTTCTGTTGATTTGAAACTGTCACATCCCGCGACAATGGCCAGTAGGTTGTTCATTGTATGTTTGTTTATCATTAAAAATAAATCATTCATCTCCCCCCAGGAGATATACTTTTTAATTCCAGGGAAAAACATCCCTTCCTCAGGTGAACCATGACACTCAAAATGCACTATAGGAATTAACCCTTTTTTTATGACTCCTTTTTCCAGTTCTTTAAAGAAAGAATTCAGCATGGGGATATTATGTATCTTAACAAAAACAATAGGAATTGGCACTTTCAGACTTGATATGGATTTAAATAGTTTTGAGGCGGTATTACTTTTAAGCGTTATATCATCTGGCTTATTATTGATTTTGATGTCACTCGGGGAATCAAGATCTTCATCACCTAAAACATCAATGATGTATAAAATGTTGAATGCAAATTTTCTCGTCATATTTTATATCTCTATATCCGATAGAGTTAGTGTCCCAAATGCCATGATTTTTGCACAAAAAACTCCTTCAAACCTGGCTCCTGCCCTAAGGATATCAAAAAAAAGCCACTGTGGAATTATTCCCTTCATGGATATTTAGCTGGCAAGTATTAAAATTAGATATTGAATATTCTGTATGTTAATAGATTCATATAAAATCAACAAAAAGCTTAATATATGGATTTTATTTGTTTTAAAGTGGTTGTAATTAAAATTTACGCTTGGCTACATTTGAGTTAATCACGTAGGCCACGTACAAAGCGCGTGTTCAATGGATTGATGACGTGAGGCGAATCCATCAGTTTTATCTACACTTGGGATAATGCGCTGACGGGAGTAAAAAAATGGCTGACTGGAACCCCTCTTTATATCTGCACTTCAACGCCGAACGGTCACGACCGGCGGTAGAACTGCTTGCCAGAGTCCCTCTGGAAAACGCCAGGGAAATAGCTGATCTTGGCTGTGGCCCAGGCAATAGCACCGCCCTGCTACATCAACGTTGGCCAACGGCTAAAATTACCGGCATTGATTCGTCTCCGGCGATGATTGCCGAAGCGCGCGCAATTTTACCAGAATGTCAGTTTGTGGAAGCAGACATCCGCAATTGGCAACCGAACCATGCACTCGATCTGATTTTTGCCAATGCCTCACTGCAATGGCTGCCCGAACACTATGAACTGTTTCCGCATCTGGTATCGTTACTCAATCCGCATGGCGTGCTGGCGGTGCAAATGCCGGACAACTGGCTGGAGCCGACGCATGTATTAATGCGCGAAGTCGCCTGGGAGCAGCATTATCCGGATCGTGGACGCGAACCGCTGGCAGGCGTTCATGCTTACTACGATATTCTGAGCGAAGCTGGATGTGAGGTTGATATCTGGCGAACCACCTACTATCACCAGATGCCGTCGCACCAGGCGATTATTGACTGGGTGACAGCCACCGGATTACGCCCATGGTTGCAGGATCTGACGGAGAGTGAGCAGCAGCATTTTCTTACGCGCTACCATCAGATGCTGGAAGAACAGTATCCACTGCAGGAGAACGGGCAGATACTGTTGGCATTTCCGCGTCTGTTTATTGTTGCCCGGCGCACGGAGTAATTATTACGTCAGCTGGTAATGGCGATCGGGAAGAATCTTCGGCGGAATTTCTGTTTCGTCGTTCATCTGTAACAGGTCAATTTCAATAGCGTTGCAGATGGCATCCAACGGTAAATCATTGTTTTCAGTACCGAACGGATCTTCCAGCTCTTCCGCCAGACAATCCAGCGAAATAAAGGTGTAGGAAATTAGCACAGAGATAAAAGGCGTCATGTAATGCAGATCCACCACAAGGGCGAATGGTAGCATGATGCAAAAAAGATAAACGGTGCGATGCAAAATCAGGGTGTAAGCAAAGGGAATTGGTGTATATGCAATACGCTCGCACCCTGCCAGTACCGCAGAAATATCATTAAGACGATCGTTCAGACTAATAAACAGAATGTCAGAAAGTAGCCCGTTCCGCCGCTGAACGGCTAACCACTCACCCATTATCAATAAAATACGGTTAGCTGGAGAGTTGGAAGCCAGTACTCGCTGAAGATCTCCAGTATTAAGATAATGTGCCAGCACTTCCGCCTGTGGCTGTTTGCGTAATGTCATGCGTAAACAGTGGGCGAAGGCGATTTGTAGCTGGGCAAACTCCTTTACACTTGCCGAATCAGGCAATGTCGTTTTTACCTCACGCAGTAACGACCGTGAGGCAATCATCAACTGCCCCCAAAGTTTGCGCGCTTCAACATAACGGGCGTACCCCGCGTTATTACGAAACCACAGAAAGATGGCGATAGCAACCCCGAGAATGCTGAACGGCGCGAGGGTAAATTTGATGCCCAAATGCGTATACCAGGGCAGCATGAAAATAACCGTGATAGAAAAGAGAAAGTTTAGTAGCAAGCGCGATGATATTTTGGATAATACTGAACCGTGCCAGACAAAAATACGGCGCAGCCAGTGTTGTTGTGGGCGAACAATCATGATTATCTTCAGGCGTGGAAAAGTCGCCCTATTAAACGTGATTGTGATCACATTCTCAAGTCCCTAATTACAAATTACCTACAAGACTACAACATTCACAGGTGCTATATTTAGCACCTGTTTATATTAAAGCATATAGGATGTTGTAACTAATTTAGGATACTAAGAAACCCGGTCGAAACCGGGTTCAGTGATTGTGCTGTTAATTGTCTGATACGCTACGCTTATCAGCGTCTACAACTAACTGAAACCATATAGTTAGTTGGTAAATCATGCTGGATGCGCTGTATACGCCTTATCCATAATGCAAGGATCAGCACAACGGACGTACAGCTTCGCGCATCCCTTTTTCCAGAATCGCTTCCAGGTCATTAGCAACCTGCTCGACCAGACCAGGCACTTGCGTCAGATCCTGCTCCCAGTGATCTTTTTCTGCCAACACAATCGCAACCAGTTCCTGGGTGCCGATAACACGGTCACGATGCTGGCTCCAGAGTTGTTGATAACGTTCCAGCCAGTGCGCATCGTCCTGTACCGGATACGTTTCTCCGTTACGCTCTCCGCGATAGAACGCAATCAATGCCGCTAATGCGAAAGTGAGGCGCGCCGGAAGTGTGCCGTTTGCCTTCTGCGCTGCCAGCAGTTGCGGCAGGATTCGGGTGCGGAACTTGGTCATACCGTTGAGCGCGATAGACAGCAGCTGATGCTTAATGTACGGGTTACGGAAACGCCCGGTGACGGCACTGGCGAAAGATTCCAGTTCATCACGTGGCAGATCCAGCACCGGAATAATCTCTTCGTAAATCGCTTTTTCAACGAATGCGCAAATTTCAGCATCGTTCATCGCTTCGCCGACGGTATCCAGCCCTGCCTGGAACGCAACCGGCACCAGCGCGGTATGTGCACCGTTAAGGATTGCTACTTTGCGCTCTTTATACGGTTTAATATCGTCAACAATCAGCACGTTAAGCGGATATTTATCCAGACGCAGTTCAGTCGCTAAGGATTTCGGCCCCTGAATCACAAACAGGTAAAAGTGTTCAGCGGTGTCGAGGAAACCATCGTGATAGCCGAGTTCAGCTTCCAGTTTAGCCACTTCATCACGCGGATAACCGGTAACGATGCGGTCCACCAGCGTAGAACAGAAACTGTTAGCCTGATCCAGCCATTGAATAAATGCTTCTGGCAGTGCCCATTCTTGTGCGTAGCGCAGCACCAGTTCACGCAACGCGTCGCCGTTGTAGTCGATCAGCTCGCACGGAATGATGATCCAGCCTTTATCCAGCGCACCGTTGAAATGGCTGAAACGTTCGAACAGCAGACGCGTCAGTTTGGCCGGATAGCTTACCGCTGGCGCATCATCAAATTTGTCGCCCGCATGATAGCTAATACCCGCTTCTGTGGTGTTGGAAAAGACGAAGCGCATTTCCGGATTATGCGCAAGTTTCAGGAATTCATCGTAGTCACCGTAGACGCTGATTTCACGGTTTACAGAACGAATCAGACGCGCATCGCTGACCGCTTCTCCCTTCTCATTCAGGCCACGAATAATGGTAGTATACAGACCATCCTGCGTGCTCAGTGACGGCGGGAATGAAGTTTCAATCGGACGAACAACGACCACGCCAGAATTCAGGTCGGTGTGTTCATTCAGGAGATCAATTTGCCAGTCAACAAAGGCGCGCAGAAAGTTACCTTCACCAAACTGAATGATTCGTTCTGGATACTGTGCACCGGGAAAATCGCGACGATTTAGTGTTTTCACAATGGGTTCCCTTTTGATTAGTCATACAACCTGTTTGAATTGGTACGACAGGTTAGCAAACTTTAATACACTGAACCCCTGTTTTGATCAACTCGTGATGATTAATTAGCAGGTTTAAGATAAAAATGTGGCGCGGATCATGGTTCCATCGAGGATTTTCCTCTTTCTCCAGTCGGCAGAGTGGTAGAACACATTACGCTAAAACCGTGACAAAATAACAAAGCTGTCAGACAACTTCCTCACCATAACGCATGGTACTGGTGCGGTTACGCCCGTCTTTCTTCGACCGATAGAGACACGTATCAGCTTCAACCATCAATTTATTGAAGTCATCGGTTAGTGTGCGGTATGAAGCATCCCCACTACCGACGCCGATGCTAACCGTCAGATAAAGCGTCTTTTGTTGCCAGTTGAACGGTTGCAGTTCCACGCCTTTACGAATTTTCTCCGCCATCAGCAGACCATCAACGGGATTCATTGAAGGCACGGCTACGGCAAACTCTTCGCCTCCCATTCTTGCCACCAGCCCCTTATCGCCGACAATTTTCTGAATATGCTGGGCAAACACGCTTAACACTTTATCGCCACACTCATGACCATAGTTATCGTTAATGCTTTTGAAATAGTCGATATCAAGCAGCATGACGGTCAGATGTTGTGTCTGTTGCAGCGATGGACTTTTCAGCGCCTCATAAAGACCGGATCGTGAGTAAACCTGAGTCAGAAAATCAAAGTCGGCTCGCAGCGCAACTTGCTTCATTAGCGAATTAATCGCTGCCACGCTAAAGGAAACCATAATTGGGCAAATCGCCATCGTGGCTATGCCCAGACGTGCGGAGAACATTTGCGGAATAGAGAACGGCGAACCGACGGCGATATCAATTACCGAATTTGCCACCAGTACGATCTCCACTGCTCCGGTGATAAAAGTCAGCAGACACGTCACCTGTGGCGTATAACGCACCGCACACCAGATTAATGCGGGCAGCGGGAACGCCAGACTCCCCGCTCCGCCAATGGCGACCGAGGCAATAACCGACACAATAAGCGCAATGACTGGCATCATCTGCTCTGCTTTAAAGCGCGGCCATACCCCAGGAATTGCCAGCGTCAGCATACAAGGAACAATCAACACGCCTGTTGAGAATTGTTCACTAAACCAGTCAGCAAGCAAAGGCCAGAAATCCAGGCTATCAATACTGACCGAACCAATCGCCCCGACGATGGCACATAATAAAGCGGCAATCAGACAATAATTAAATAACCGTAATGCGCTTACTGGCTCGTACTTATTTTTCCCCAGACGCTTATCCCGCATAACCAGTAGGGCGACAGTTACGATAAACATCATATTGGATAAATTGATAACCAGTGAAACCAGCCCCCATTCGGTGGTCATGGCATCATAAACCAGCATTGCCACGTAACAGATGGCATAGTAATGCAGACGATTAAGCCAGACGTAGCGGGCAAATACCCCTGCCATCACGCCATTCAGTGGCCAGAAAAGAGAAAGTTCGTGAACCAGGCGTAGCTCTGCACCTATAAAATAGAACAGCGTCGTTAGCGCAAAAATTGCAATGCTATTACGTAGTAGATGACCTTCCTGGAACAAACGGAAAGTGGATATGGGGTGTACATGCATTAATTATCTGTCCATACAATTGCGAGTGGCAATTATCTCAACGCAATAAGTAAATTCTCATAAAGGATAGCATGTTCGCTGACAGCGGCGACAAAGAAAGATATCAATCAGATGATCTTTTGGCTTTTACCACCATTCTTATGGCTGATTCATCTGAATAACCAGCCAGTGATAGATAACCGTCACAATATAACGTTGTTGTTCCTCACTTAACGAAACACCCTGCGGAATGTTATGCCACTTAGCCAGACAGCCACGGCAACAGGTCGCGGTAGCGTGCTGAGCGATAAACACCGGATGCCCGCGCATGGGGGTTTGCTTACCGTCGTTCGCCGGTAATGCCGGAGCAAGACGCTTAGCGACAAAATCTGCCGCATGTTGTTCAATAACCGGCGCGCCCTTCTCCAGACAATACTGACGCTCCTTGACGCCCAGACGAAAGCGAGAGCGAAATTTTGAGCGGGATAAACGCGCGAAGAGTGGATCAAGTGACTGCATTAATAAACCGAGCGTCCTAATTGTTTCGTCAATTGTTCAAGTACTGCGATACCGGCAAGCGAGTTACCTGCATCATCCAGTTCCGGGCTCCATACCGCAATAGCCATTTCATGCGGGACGATCGCAACAATACCGCCGCCAACGCCAGATTTCGCCGGAAGCCCTACCCGCCAGGCAAACTCCCCCGCGTTCTGGTACATTCCGCTCGTTGCCATCAGCGCGTTAATTTGCCGTGCCTGCATTGGCGTCACTACGGGCTCATCGATATGAATAGCCTTTCCCTGATTCGCCAGAAAGACAAACGTCCGCGCCAGCTCAACGCAGCTCATTTTCAGTGCACAGTAATGAAAGTAGTTTTGCAGAACGGTTGTCACATCATGATGGAAATTGCCAAACGACTTCATCAGCCAGGCGATCGCCGCATTTCTTGCGGAATGTTCAAACTCGGAGCGGGCAACCACCGTATCGTAGGCAATATCAGACACGCCGCTTAAGCCACGCACGACTTCCAGCATACGTTGCCGTGGTGCGCTTAATCGCCCTTGCAGCATATCGCAGACCACCAGCGCACCGGCATTAATAAACGGATTACGCGGAATGCCCTGCTCCATTTCCAGTTGCACTAAGGAATTGAACGGAGATCCCGACGGATCTTTGCCGACGCGTTGCCAGATTTCCTCTTCGGAGTAATGACGCATGGCGACAACGAGACTCAGCACTTTGGAAATAGACTGAATGGAAAAACGTTCTTGCGCGTCTCCGGCCTGGAAAAGCTGCCCATCAACGGTACAGATAGCAATCCCCAGACGGGAACCATCAACGGTTGCCAGTGCCGGAATATAATCAGCGACTTTACCCTGACCGATCAGCGGTCGCACTTGCCGCAAAATGGTCTCTAAAATTGCATTATCCATGGCGACAGCCACTCTCTGCTCCTTGCTCGCAGGTCTGAAAAGACCTGCGAGTATAACAGAGCTAAATATGTGACGTCAGATCCGGTCTTTCCACACCGTCTGGATATTACAGAACTCATGTAAGCCGAAATGAGAAAGTTCACGCCCAAAACCGCTCTTCTTCACACCGCCAAAAGCAACCCGTGCGTCGCTGGCACAGAAACCGTTGATAAACACGCCGCCGCATTCCAGACGTGCCGCCATCTGTCTGGCTTGTGTTTCGTCAGTAGTAAAAATCGTCGCAGAAAGGCCGAACTCACTGTCATTAGCCAGTTCCAGCGCATGTTCTGCATCTCTCGCTACGGTGATTGCCGCAGCGGGGCCAAACATTTCTTCCCGAAACGCGGTCATTTCTGGGGTGACATTTGCCAGAACCGTTGGCGGATAGTAGTTACCTGCCCCAGCCATCTTTTCCCCACCCAGTAACAGACGTGCGCCCTGCGCCAGGGTTTTTTCCACCTGATGATGTAGCTCATCACGCAAGTCAAAACGTGCCATCGGACCAAGATCGTTCTCTTCGTCACGGGGATCGCCCATTTTCAACGCTGCCGCAGCCGCTACAAAACGTTCGGTAAATGCCGAAGCAATCCCCTCTTCGATGATAAAGCGTTTTGCCGCCGCGCAAACCTGTCCGGTATTCTGGTAACGCCCGGCTACCGCCGCTTTCACCGCAAGTTCCAGATCGGCATCGTTAAGCACAATAAACGGATCTGAACCGCCCAGCTCCAGTACGCATTTTTTCAGTGCCGCGCCAGCCTGTGCACCAATAGCCGCCCCTGCACGGACACTTCCGGTTACGGTGACCGCCGCAATACGTGAGTCTTTAATCATCTGACTGACACCATCGTTGTCAGCATTCAGCCAGCCATATACGCCTTGTGGGATACCCGCATCTTTAAACACCTGGGCAATGAGCTGAGCACAGCCCATCACATTCGGCGCGTGCTTAAGTAAGTAACCGTTACCTGCAAGAATGATGGGAACAGCGCCACGCATCACCTGCCATAAAGGAAAGTTCCACGGCATAATCGCCAGAATCGTCCCCATCGGTCGGTACTCAATAACCGCCTGCTGATTCTCAACCAGCGTTGGTTCCGCTTTCAGCATTGCCGGGCCATGCTCTGCATACCAGTCACACAAATTCGCCGATTTCGCCACTTCGGCACGTGCCTGCTTGATGGGTTTACCCATTTCACGGGTGATCATTTGCGCCATCTCTTCGCTGCGAGTGCGCAGAGCTTTACCGATATCACGTAGTTTTTCCGCCCGGTAATCTACTCTTGTCTCGCGCCAGCCGCGAAAACCTTCCACTGCAAGCTGAAGAGCGTTTTCAATATCGTCAGCGCCAGCCCAGGGCAGTGAAGAAAGTTGTTCACCATTGGCTGGATTTATCGAAATGGCATGGGTCGCCGGAGTGATGGTCATTGGGGTATCTCCTTTATGAGTTATGGTTTGAAGATACGTATATTTACTCTTGTTTAAAAATGAATAATATTAAGCCACTTATTCACAAATCGAGAATACTATGGATCTGACTCAACTGGAGATGTTCAACGCAGTTGCCGAGGCTGGCAGCATTACCCAGGCTGCGGCTAAAGTTCATCGTGTACCATCGAACCTCACGACTCGTATACGTCAACTGGAAACAGAGCTCGGTGTTGAGCTGTTTATCCGCGAAAATCAGCGTTTACGTCTCTCTCCCGCCGGGCATAACTTTTTACGCTACAGCCAACAAATTCTCGCGCTGGTGGATGAAGCGCGAAATGTCGTGGCTGGCGATGAGCCGCAAGGTCTGTTTTCTCTCGGATCGCTGGAAAGCACCGCCGCAGTGCGTATTCCGGCAACGCTGGCAGAATTTAACCGCCGTTACCCCAAAATTCAGTTTTCACTTTCCACCGGCCCTTCTGGCACGATGCTGGACGGCGTACTGGAAGGAAAACTGAATGCGGCATTTATTGATGGGCCGATTAACCATACCGCCATCGACGGGATACCGGTATATCGCGAAGAGCTGATGATCGTCACGCCACAAGGACATGCGCCAGTAACCCGCGCCAGTCAGGTTAATGGTTACAACATCTATGCCTTTCGCGCCAATTGTTCGTATCGGCGTCATTTTGAGAGCTGGTTTCATGCTGACGGCGCAGCACCGGGGACTATTCATGAGATGGAATCGTATCACGGGATGTTGGCCTGTGTGGTCGCGGGTGCGGGCATTGCGCTTATCCCACGATCTATGCTGGAAAGTATGCCCGGGCATCATCAGGTTGAAGCGTGGCCGTTGGCTGAGAAATGGCGCTGGTTAACGACCTGGCTGGTCTGGCGTCGCGGGGCGAAAACGCGTCCGCTTGAGGCGTTTATTGAACTGCTGGATGTACCAGACTAAATGTTGTACCTGCTACTCACGCTGCCGTTGATACAGCATGAATCGGCGAAACGCGACATAGATCACAAAACCGTTGTATTCAGATCATTAACCGTTTTAAGATCATTTTATTACCTTTTCGCAACTCATCCGATAATCGGTTATGACAACAAATATTGTTTCCCGCAAAGTGGCGTGGCTACGGGTCGTTACGCTGGCAGTTGCCGCCTTCATCTTCAATACCACCGAATTTGTGCCTGTAGGTTTGCTTTCTGATATTGCGCAAAGCTTTCATATGCAAACCGCACAAGTCGGTATCATGTTGACCATTTATGCGTGGGTAGTGGCGCTAATGTCACTGCCTTTTATGCTAATGACCAGCCAGGTTGAACGCCGCAAATTACTGATCTGTCTGTTTGTGGTGTTTATCGCCAGCCACATACTGTCGTTTTTATCGTGGAGCTTTACCGTTCTGGTGATCAGTCGTATTGGTGTGGCTTTCGCCCATGCTATTTTCTGGTCGATTACGGCGTCTCTGGCAATCCGTATGGCACCAGCCGGGAAGCGAGCGCAGGCATTGAGTTTAATTGCCACCGGCACAGCACTGGCGATGGTATTAGGTTTACCTCTCGGGCGCATTGTGGGGCAGTATTTCGGCTGGCGAATGACCTTCTTCGCAATTGGTATCGGGGCGCTTATCACCCTTTTGTGCCTGATCAAATTACTTCCATTACTGCCCAGTGAGCACTCTGGTTCGTTAAAAAGTCTTCCGCTGCTGTTTCGTCGCCCGGCATTGATGAGCATTTATTTGCTGACGGTAGTCGTGGTCACCGCCCATTACACGGCATACAGCTATATTGAACCTTTTGTGCAAAACGTTGCGGGGTTCAGCGCCAACTTTGCCACAGCATTGCTATTGATGCTCGGTGGTGCAGGCATCATTGGTAGCGTGATTTTCGGTAAGCTGGGTAATCAGTACGCATCTGTGCTGGTCAGCGCGGCGATTGCGCTATTGCTGGTGTGTCTGGCGCTTCTGTTACCTTCGGCAAGTAGTGAGATACACCTCGGCGTGCTGAGCATTTTCTGGGGGATTGCGATGATGATCATCGGGCTTGGGATGCAGGTTAAAGTACTGGCGCTGGCACCGGATGCCACCGACGTTGCGATGGCGCTCTTTTCCGGGATATTTAATATTGGCATTGGCGCCGGAGCACTGGTGGGTAATCAGGTAAGTCTGCACTGGTCGATGTCGATGATTGGTTATGTGGGTGCAGTTCCGGCACTCGCCGCGTTGATATGGTCAATCATCATATTCCGCCGCTGGCCAGTGACACTCGAAGAACAAACACGGTAGTTTAAAGACCCGAACAGGCCGCTTTGTTCGGGTCGGTAAATACAAAAGCACTCAAGCTCAATACATTGCAGAGATTACGTAGGCCTGATAAACGTAGCGCATCAGGCAATGTTGCATTTGTCATCTGCCTCAGACCCATTCGGGTCTTTTTTAATGGTAAGTTTTAATAATTTCCAGGATGCCATTAATAATAAACTGCACGCCCATACAAACCAGCAAGAAGCCCATCAGGCGGGAGATTGCTTCAATTCCCCCTTTCCCCACCAGCCGCATAATGGCACCAGAGCTACGCAGGCTTCCCCATAAAATGACCGCCACCAGGAAAAAGATCAGCGGCGGCGCAACCATCAGAACCCAGTCCGCGAAGGTTGAACTCTGACGCACCGTTGACGCCGAGCTAATGATCATCGCAATGGTTCCCGGTCCGGCGGTACTTGGCATTGCCAGTGGCACAAAAGCAATATTGGCGCTGGGTTCATCTTCCAGTTCTTCTGATTTGCTTTTTGCTTCCGGTGAATCCGTTGCCTTTTGCTGAGGAAAGAGCATACGGAAACCGATAAACGCGACAATTAAACCACCGGCAATACGTAGACCGGGAATCGAAATTCCGAACGTGTCCATCACCAGTTGCCCGGCGTAATACGCCACCATCATGATGGCAAATACGTATACCGAGGCCATCAACGACTGGCGATTACGTTCGGCGCTGTTCATGTTGCCCGCCAGGCCAAGAAATAACGCGACTGTCGTTAATGGGTTGGCTAACGGCAGCAACACCACCAGCCCCAGACTAATTGCTTTAAACAAATCTAACATTGGTGGTTGTTGTCCTGTGTGTCTGAGTAATCAGCGAAAAGTATAAAGGGAAAACAAAGAGAAAGTTTCACTCTTTAACTAATCTTGCATAGCACTGACCAAAACTTGAACCGATTTAGCAAAACGTGGCATCAGACAATTCATTCATTTGACATATACTTGCCTGGGCAATATTATCCCCTGCAACTAATTACTTGCCAGGGCAACCATTGTGAAAAGTACCAGCGACCTGTTCAATGAAATCATCCCCTTGGGTCGCTTAATCTATATGGTTAATCAGAAGAAAGACCGTCTGCTTAACGATTATCTGTCTCCGCTGGATATCACGGCGGCACAGTTTAAGGTGCTCTGCTCTATCCGCTGCGCGGCGTGCATTACACCGGTCGAACTGAAAAAAGTGTTGTCGGTCGACCTTGGAGCACTGACCCGTATGCTGGATCGCCTGGTCTGTAAAGGCTGGGTAGAACGGTTGCCGAACCCAAATGACAAGCGCGGCGTGCTGGTAAAGCTCACCACCAGCGGCGCAGCGATATGTGAACAATGCCATCAATTAGTTGGCCAGGACCTGCATCAAGAATTAACAAAAAACCTGACGGCGGACGAAGTGGCAACGCTTGAGCATTTGCTTAAGAAAGTCCTGCCGTAAACAAAAAAAGAGGTATGACGATGTCCAGACGCAACACTGACGCTATTACCATTCATAGCATTTTGGACTGGATCGAGGACAACCTGGAATCGCCACTGTCACTGGAGAAAGTGTCAGAGCGTTCGGGTTACTCCAAATGGCACCTGCAACGGATGTTTAAAAAAGAAACCGGTCATTCATTAGGCCAATATATCCGCAGCCGTAAGATGACAGAAATCGCGCAAAAGCTGAAAGAAAGCAACGAGCCGATACTCTATCTGGCAGAACGTTATGGTTTCGAGTCCCAGCAAACGCTGACCCGAACCTTCAAAAACTACTTTGATGTTCCGCCGCATAAATACCGGATGGCTAATATTCAGGGCGAATCGCGCTTTTTACATCCATTAAATCATTACAATAGCTAGCTGAAACGTGACAACGTCACTGAGGCAATCATGAAACCACTTTTATCCGCAATGATAACCGCGCTTATTGTCTTTTCTGCGCAAGGCTTTGCGGAACAAACCTCGCAGCCGACGGTTATTCCCTATGGTGATGAAGTGATTGTTCCCCCATCGCAGGAACAACCACCATTCGATTTAAATCACATGGGTACAGGCAGTGATAAGTCGGATGCGCTGGGCGTGCCCTATTATAATCAACACGCCATGTAGTTAATTCTGGCCCCGACATCTCGGGGCTTATTAACTTCTCACCTTCACCGCTTTACGCCACCGTAAACCAAACACATTGATATACAGCCCGCCCATTATCAGCACCGCACCGAAGAATTGCAGACCCGTTAATCGTTCATCTAACAATAACGCCGCACTTGCCAGACCGACCACCGGGACAAGTAACGATAACGGTGCCACGCGCCAGGTTTCATAACGCCCAAGCAGCGTACCCCAGATCCCATAGCCGACAATTGTCGCCACAAACGCCAGATACATCAGAGACAAAATGGTGGTCACATCGATAGTGACCAGGCTGTGAATCATTGTTGCGGAACCATCGAGAATGAGCGAGGCAACAAAAAACGGGAGAATCGGGATCAATGCGCTCCACACTACCAGCGACATCACTGCCGGGCGCGATGAGTGCGACATGATCTTTTTATTGAAGATGTTGCCACACGCCCAGCTAAATGCTGCCGCCAGGGTCAGCATAAAACCGAGCATCGCCACATGTTGACCGTTCAGGCTATCTTCAATCAACACCAGCACGCCAAATATCGCTAAGACAATCCCCGCCAGTTGCTTGCCATGTAGTCGTTCACCGAAAGTAAACGCGCCGAGGACAATCGTAAAAAACGCCTGAGCCTGTAAAACCAGCGAAGCAAGACCTGCAGGCATACCGAAGTTAATGGCACAGAACAGAAAGGCAAACTGCGCAAAACTGATGGTTAAACCATACCCCAGCAGCAAATTCAGCGGTACTTTCGGTCGTGCTACAAAAAAGATTGCCGGGAAGGCCACCAGCATAAAGCGCAAACCGGCCAACATGAGCGGTGGCATATTATGAAGCCCCACTTTGATGACCACAAAATTAAGCCCCCACACAACCACTACCAGTAGCGCCAACACCCCATCTTTTCGCGACATTCTACCGCCCCTGAATTTTCATCTTTTGTAAGCAATCAACTTAGCGGAATTTACTTTTCTTTAACAGTTGATTCGTTAGTCACCGTTTACGACGGCATTAATGCGCAAATAAGTCGCTATACTTCGGATTTTTGCCATGCTATTTCTTTACATCTCTAAAACAAAACATAACGAAACGCACTGCCGGACAGCCAAATGAACTTATCTCTGCGACGCTCTACCAGCGCCCTTCTTGCCTCGTCGTTGTTATTAACCATCGGACGCGGCGCGACGCTGCCGTTTATGACCATTTATTTGAGTCGCCAGTACGGTCTGGGTGTCGATTTGATTGGTTATGCGATGACTATTGCGCTCACTATCGGCGTCATTTTCAGCCTTGGATTTGGCATTCTGGCGGATAAGTTCGACAAGAAACGTTATATGTTACTGGCAATTACCGCCTTCGCCAGTGGTTTTATCGCCATTCCCCTGGTGGACAACGTGACGCTGGTGGTGCTGTTCTTCGCGCTCATCAACTGTGCGTATTCCGTTTTTGCTACCGTGTTGAAAGCCTGGTTTGCCGATAATCTTTCCTCCGCCAGTAAAACGAAGATCTTCTCGATCAACTACACCATGCTCAACATTGGCTGGACCATCGGCCCACCGCTCGGCACGCTGTTAGTAATGCAAAGTATCAATCTGCCCTTTTGGCTGGCAGCCATCTGTTCTGCGTTTCCTGTGCTTTTCATTCAAATTTGGGTGAAACGCAGCGAGAAAATCATCGCCACAGAGACGGGCAGCGTCTGGTCACCAAAGGTTTTGTTACAGGATAAAGCTCTGCTGTGGTTCACCTGCTCAGCCTTTCTGGCCTCTTTCGTGAGCGGAGCGTTTGCCTCGTGCATTTCACAATACGTGATGGTGATTGCTGATGGTGATTTTGCCGAAAAGGTGGTCGCGGTTGTTCTTCCGGTTAATGCTGCGATGGTAGTTACGTTGCAATATTCCGTGGGTCGGCGCATTAATCCGACCAACATCCGCGCGCTAATGACGGTCGGCACTCTCTGTTTTGTCGTCGGTCTGGTCGGGTTTATCTTATCGGGCAACAGCCTGCTACTTTGGGGCATTTCAGCCGCCGTGTTTACTCTTGGCGAAATCATTTATGCCCCTGGCGAATATATGTTGATTGACCATATTGCACCACCAGGGATGAAAGCCAGCTATTTTTCCGCCCAGTCTTTAGGCTGGCTTGGTGCAGCGATTAACCCATTAGTGAGTGGCGTCGTGCTCACCAGCCTGCCGCCGTCCTCGCTGTTTGTCATCTTAGCGTTGGCGATCATTGCTGCATGGGTGCTGATGTTAAAAGGCATTCACGCAAGACCCTGGGGGCAGCCGGTTCTTTGTTGACTCTCTGCCGTGCCTTAACGGCACGGCTTGACTCATTATTTTCCTGTTGCAAAGGCGTAGCCTTCATCTTCCCAGCCGGTTACCCCGCCGATCATGATTTTAACTGGCCTTCCTAACCGAGCCAGTTTGAGTGCCGCGCGGTCTGCGCCGTTACAATGTGGCCCCGCGCAATACACCACAAACAGAGTATCTTCCGACCATTGAGCCATTCTCTCTTCGGTCATTTGCTTATGGGGCAGATGAATCGCGCCGGGGACATGCCGACGGGAGAAATCCTCTTCACGCCCGACCACATGCAGCAAAACGAAATCATCGCCAATGTAGGCCAGCGAGTCATGAACATCGGCGCAATCCGTTTCGACACTCAAACGCGCGAGAAAATGAGCTTCGGCAGCTTCTGGCATCGCTGCGGTAAATTCAGTGACATAACGCATATTGCTTTTTCCTTTTGGGTTGTTGTGTTAACAATAATGTAACCAATCAACCTTTCACTGACCGCCTTCCGATATGCCAGAAAAAAGCAAAATGATGACAACAGTACAACGACCGCTAGTCGCTGTGCTGGCCTATGACGGGCTTTGTACTTTTGAATTCGGTGTAGCCGTTGAAATCTTCGGTCTGCCACGCCCGGAACTCGGCGATAACTGGTATCGGTTTGCTGTTGCGGCGGTAGAACCCGGCGCGCTGCAAGCTACTGGCGGGATCCACGTAGTTGCGGATGGCGGGCTGGAGCTACTGACTGAAGCCGATATGATTATTATTCCAGGCTGGCGCGGTATAGATGCAACAGTACCAGAAGTACTATGTCAGGTGTTGCGCGAAGCACATCAACGCGGTAGTCGTCTGGTATCGATATGCTCGGGCGTATTTGTCCTTGCCGCCGCAGGCCTTCTTCACCAGCGAAAAGCGACCACCCACTGGCGCTACACTGAACAACTCCAGCATCGTTACCCTTCAATTCACGTAAGTGACAATGTGTTATATCAGGATGAAGGACAAGTGATGACATCCGCCGGAAGCGCAGCAGGGATCGATCTGTGCTTACATATCGTGCGCAAAGATTATGGTCACGAAATTGCTAATAATGTCGCCCGGCGGCTGGTCATTCAGCCACATCGCCACGGTGAGCAACCACAAAACCTGACACGCCCGATGGCTGCGCCGCGTGAAAGCCATACGTTAGGCGCATTATTCGACTTTTTACAGCAAAATCTGGCACAAACGCATACCGTTGCCTCTCTCGCCGGACGAGTGAATATGAGTCAACGTACTTTTTTAAGACGTTTTGTCGCCTTAACGGGTATGACACCCGCCCGCTGGCTTCTCAATGAGCGATTAATGCGAGTGGAGGATTATCTGCAAAATTCGTCGTTTAGCATCGATAAAATTGCCGAGCTGACGGGGTTTGGTAATTCATCTTTACTGCGTCATCATTTTCACCAGCGTTTTTTATTATCCCCTTCACAATATCGGAAAAACAGCCGCTCCTCATCACATTAACCCTCTAATTCAGCCTTCGTTTAGGTTACCTCTGCTAATATCTTTCTCATTGAGATGAAAATTAAGGTAAGAGAGGAAACACACCACACCATAAACGGAGGCAAATAATGCTGGGTAATATGAATGTTTTTATAGCTGTGCTGGGAATAATTTTATTTTCTGGCTTTCTGGCCGCGTATTTCAGCCACAAATGGGATGACTAATGAACGGAGATAATCCCTCACCTAACCGGCCCCTTGTTACAATTGTGTACAAGGGGCCTGATTTTTCTGATGGCGAAAAAAAACCGCCAGTAAACCGGCGGTGAATGCTTGCATGGATAGATTTGTGTTTTTACTTTTGCGCTAACAGGCGTTTCTCTGCACTGGTAACGGATCATTGACACAGTAGCACTATTTTTCTCAATGAATGTTAAACGGCGCTTAAACTCGGGTAATCACGTTTTGTTCGTCAATAAACATGCAGCGATTTCTTCCGGTTTGCTTACCCTCATACATTGCCCGGTCTGCTCTTCCGATGACTACATCCAGCGGTTCTTCAGGAAATGCACGGCTCACACCTGCGGTCACGGTTATGTTGATATGCCCTTCAGAATGTGCGATTGCATGGTTATCGACTAGCTGGCAAATGCGTACTCCGGCACGACAGGCATCTTCATCATTAGCAGCTTTGACAATGATGATAAATTCTTCGCCGCCATAGCGATAAACCGTTTCATAATCACGTGTCCAGGTAGCTAAGTAAGTTGCCAGGGTGCGTAATACCACATCACCGATTAAATGCCCGTAGGTATCATTAACCAATTTAAATCGGTCTATATCCAGCAGCATTAAATAGAGATTCAGTGGTTCAGCATTACGTAATTGATGATCAAAGGATTCATCAAGAACCCGACGACCAGGTAATCCAGTCAGAACATCCATATTGCTACGAATCGTCAGTAAATAAATTTTGTAATCGGTTAATGCTGCCGTAAAAGAAAGTAACCCTTCCTGAAATTCATCAAAATGAGCGTCCTGCCAGCGATTTTCGACAATAGCCAACATTAATTCCCGACCACAGTTATGCATATGTTGATGGGCAGAATCCATTAGCCGAACGTAAGGTAATTCATCGTTATCGAGTGGCCCCAGATGATCAATCCAGCGACCGAACTGGCACAGTCCATAAGAATGGTTATCCGTAATTTCTGGCTTACTGGCATCTCTCGCTACCACGCTGTGAAACATACTCACCAGCCATTGGTAATGGGCGTCGATAGCCTTATTGAGATTTAACAAGATGGCATCGATTTCCGTTGTCTTCTTGATCATTGCCACTCCTTTTTCACAGTTCCTTGTGCGCCGTATTCTACCGAGAGAAAAGAAAAATTACGTCAATATTTTAATAGAAATCCTAATCTGAGACGACGTTAAAGATAACATTGTGATTTAAAACAAAATAAGCAGATAAAAAAGTGTTTAATTCTGTAAATTATCTCTTCCTTGCGCCATAAAACAGAGGCAAATAACATAAACAGCAAAGCCTGATGCCCCAATTGATTGGGCCATCAGACGCATTTATTTTTGTGACTATTTCTGCAGATGTGTGACTCGAACGACGACTGGGGTGCTTTTCTTATCCAGACTCCCGCTAATGTTGATCATCTGGTCAGGCTAAACTTGTCGTCCATCAAAAACGGCAGCAGGAATAACAACATTAATTTCACCGCTCTTATCGCGAAAAACGTAACGGTCTTCACCCTTGTGGGAAATCAAATTACCTCGTAATGAAACTGAGGCACCATCATGCATAGTTTTCGCAAAATCAACGGTCATTTTTTTTGCATCATCAGTTCCGCGATAGCCGTCTTCTATTGCATGTGGCGGTGGTGGCGCAGCATCCTGTTTTAAGCCGCCCTGGTCATCCGCTAACGCATAAGGCATGACAAGAAAACCTGCTAATACAATGGCCTGAAATTTCATACTGACTCCTTAATTGCGTTTGGTTTGACTTATTAAGTCTGGTTGCTATTTTTATAATTGACAAATAAGAATCATACTGATTGTTATAAAACAATTAAAATCAGTCAGCTAGCAACAAAATCTTCAGCAAATTTAACTCAAAAAGACAATAAAAAGATTAAAGAAAGCTGTGTTTAAGTCCTAAGTATATTTTCAGAATAATCGGCTTTATAAATTTGATTTTTATTATAGTGAAAGAACATACAAAAAAGGCAAATCATCTTTGCAGCTAATAACGTGGACAAACAACGATGAACATTAATAGCAATAAAATTGTACAACTTGCAGATAGCGATACCATTGAAAACCTGACATCCGCGTTGAGCCAAAGACTTATCGCTGATCAATTACGCTTAACTACCGCCGAATCATGCACTGGCGGTAAGTTGGCTTGCGCGCTGTGTGCTGCTGAAGACACACCAAAGTTTTACGGCGCAGGCTTTGTCACCTTTACCGATCAAGCCAAAATGAAAATCCTTGGCGTCAGTCAGCAATCTCTTGAGAAATATACGGCAGTGAGTGAGAAGATAGCGGCAGAAATGGCAACTGGTGCCAAAGAGCGCGCAGATGTCGATATTAGTATTGCCATTACCGGCTACGGTGGGCCTGAAGGTGGGCAGGATGGTACGCCCGCAGGCACAGTCTGGTTCGCATGGAATATTAAAGGAAAAATGCATACTGCGGTTATGCATTTTGATGGCGATTGCGAAACGGTATTAGCATTGGCGGTTCGATTTGCACTGGCGCAGCTTTTGAAATTACTGGAGTGACGTTCTGGCCTGGCTTCACGCCAGACCAGCCATATTTACAGAAAATTAGACGTCCAGCCCGCGATGTTGCAACATCGGTGCAATCTGTGGTGCCTTACCGCGCCATTGACGATACAGGCGTTCTAAATCTTCGCTGTTGCCTCTGGAAAGAATCGCCTCGCGAAAACGTTGCCCATTCTCACGCGTTAAGCCGCCCTGCTCGACAAACCATTGATAACCATCGTCTGCCAGCATTTGCGTCCACAAATAGGCGTAATATCCCGCCGCATATCCGCCACCAAAAATGTGGGCGAAATAACTGCTGCGATAACGTGGCGGTACGGCGGGAAGATCCATATTTTCCGCCGCCAGCGCCCGCAGTTCGAAATCATTCACATCCTGCATCGCTTCATGCTCTTGCAGACAGTGCCAGCGCATATCAAGAAGTGCGGCGCTAAGCAGTTCGCTCATCTCATAACCTTTATTGAACAAGCTGGCATTACGCATTTTTTGTTGCAACTCTTCCGGCATTGCTTTCCCGGTCTGATAATGCCGGGCGTAGCGCGCGAATACCTGCGGATGCATTGCCCAATGTTCGTTGATTTGCGAAGGAAATTCGACAAAATCGCGTGGTGTATTGGTGCCAGAAAGCGTGGCATAACGCTGGCAGGCAAACAGACCGTGCAACGTATGCCCAAACTCATGGAATAATGTAATAACATCGTCCCACAGCAACAATGCGGGTTCGTCTGTTGCCGGTTTCTGATAATTACAAACGTTATAGATTACCGGGCGTGTTTCATTGAGCGTAGATTGCTCTACAAAATTACCCATCCATGCGCCGCCGCTTTTTGAATCACGGGCGAAGAAATCACCGTAAAATAACGCCAGTCCCTCGCCATTATGATCAAAAATTTCCCATACGCGGACATCAGGATGGTAAACAGGAATATCAAAACGTTCGACAAACTTAATACCGAAGAGCTGATTGGCGGTCCAGAATACACCTTCATTCAACACCGTGTTTAATTCGAAATAAGGTTTAAGCTGCGCCTCATCGAGACAGAATTTCTCCCGCCGCACCTGTTCAGCATAAAATGCCCAGTCCCACGGCTGGGCGCTGAACCCGCCCTGCTGATTATCAATAACCGCCTGTATAGACGCTAATTCATCGCTCGCACGTTGACGTGCCGCCGGAACAATTTCCCGCATAAAGTTGAGTGCTGCTTCTGGTGTTTTTGCCATCTGATCGGCAATTTTCCATGCGGCATAATAAGGGAAACCAAGTAGTTTCGCCTGTTGGGCGCGGATCTCCACAAGCCGTTGAATGATGGAACGAGTATCATTGCCATCGTTTTTTTCCGCGCGTGTCCACCCCGCAGTGAACAGTTTTTCACGTGTAGAACGATCGCGGAGTTCCGCAAGCGCCGGTTGTTGCGTGGTATTCAGCAATGGAATAAGCCATTTGTTTTCCAGACCTTTCTCGCGAGCCGCCTCAGCCGCCAGCGCAATTTCTTGCTCACTCATGCCTGCCAGTTGCTGAACATCGTCAACCACCAGCCCACCGAATTTGTTCGCGGCTAATAATCGCTGGTTAAACTGACTGGTCAGGGTTGCGGCTTCTGTGTTCAGCAATTTTAATTTTGCTTTATCAGCATCTTCAAGTTTGGCACCGGCAAGAACAAAACGCTGATGAATAACTTCAACCAAACGAATAGATTCACTATCAAGACCCAGCGTTTCGCGCCGCTGCCAGACAGCATCTACCCGCGCGAATAATTCACCATTCAGGTAGATATCATTCGCCAGTTCCGCCAGTTCCGCCGAGAACTGTTCATCAAGACGCTGTAATTCATCATTAGTATGCGCCGAGGTCATGGCAAAGAAGACGCTGGTAACACGAGTGAGTAATTCCCCGCTCTTTTCGAGAGCCAGAATAGTGTTATTAAAATCGGGCGTCTGCGGGTTTAAAGCTATCGCCTCTATCTCAACCCGCTTTTGCCGCATTCCCTCATCGAATGCCGGGCGATAGTGTTGATTTTCAATCTGATCAAAATGGGGAGCCATATACGGCAGAGTACTCTGCGTAAGGAAAGGATTCGTCGTTGACATTTTCTACTCCTGAAAACGAGGTGTTCCATAGCGTAGGCTTACTAATAACGGAGTGCAATCTTGCAAACCAGTATTACCCGCTCTTAAGCATCACGTGCTATGTTATTGACACACAAAATCGTTGAGGAACAGTGAGATGATCGTTTTAGTAACTGGAGCAACGGCAGGTTTTGGTGAATGCATTACGCGTCGTTTTATTCAACAAGGGCATAAAGTTATCGCCACTGGCCGTCGCCAGGAACGGTTGCAGGAGTTAAAAGACGAACTGGGCGATAATTTGTATATCGCCCAACTGGACGTTCGCAACCGCGCCGCCATTGAAGAGATGCTGACTTCGCTTCCTGCCGAGTGGCGTAATATCGATATTCTGGTAAACAATGCTGGACTGGCGCTGGGTATGGAACCTGCACATAAAGCCAGCGTTGAAGACTGGGAAACCATGATTGATACCAACAATAAAGGCCTGGTGTATATGACCCGCGCTGTCCTGCCTGGCATGGTCGAGCGTAATCATGGTCATATAATTAACATTGGCTCAACAGCGGGTAGCTGGCCATATGCTGGTGGTAACGTTTATGGCGCGACAAAAGCGTTTGTTCGTCAGTTCAGCCTGAATCTGCGCACTGACCTGCATGGCACGGCGGTGCGTGTCACCGACATCGAGCCGGGGCTGGTGGGCGGCACCGAGTTTTCTAATGTCCGCTTTAAAGGCGACGACGATAAAGCGGAAAAAACCTATCAAAACACCGTTGCGCTGACGCCAGAAGATGTCAGCGAAGCAGTCTGGTGGGTTGCCACACTCCCTGCTCACGTCAACATCAACACCCTGGAAATGATGCCGGTTACCCAAAGCTATGCCGGACTGAATGTCCATCGCCATTAATTTTTATACCCGGCTTAACCGCCGGGTTATTGCTTGTCACAAAAAAGTGGTAGACTCACGCAGTTAACCCACTCACAAGCAAGAACGAATGACCGTCGAAACGCAACTTAATCCCACACAACCTGTCAATCAGCAAATTTATCGTATTCTTCGCCGCGACATTGTCCATTGCCTAATTCCACCGGGCACACCGTTGTCGGAAAAAGAAGTTTCTGTTCGTTTCAATGTGTCACGCCAGCCGGTTCGTGAAGCCTTCATTAAACTGGCAGAAAACGGCCTGATTCAAATTCGCCCGCAGCGTGGCAGCTACGTCAATAAAATTTCCATGACTCAGGTACGCAACGGTAGTTTTATTCGTCAGGCTATTGAGTGTGCCGTTGCCCGCCGGGCGGCGACCATGATTACCGATAGCCAGTGCTATCAGCTTGAGCAAAATCTCCACCAACAACGTATTGCCATTGAACGCAAACAGCTGGATGATTTTTTTGAGCTGGATGATAACTTCCATCAAATTCTGACGCAGATTGCCGACTGTCAGCTTGCGTGGGACACCATTGAAAACCTGAAAGCAACGGTTGACCGCGTGCGCTATATGAGCTTTGACCACGTATCGCCGCCCGATATGTTATTACGTCAACACATGGATATTTTTACTGCTCTACAAAAACATGATGGCGATGCGGTAGAAAAAGCAATGACTCTGCATTTGCAGGAAATAAGTGAATCCGTGCAGCTGATCCGCCAGGAAAATAGCGACTGGTTTAGCGAAGAGTAATTCATTTCCTCTCATCCCATCCGGGGTGAGAGTCCATCCCCTTCTTCTGGTTCATGCAAGCATCAAAAAAGATGTGAACTTGATCATAAACAAAAAAATATTCACTCGACAGGAGTATTTATATTGCGCCCGTTACGTGGGCTTCGACTGTAAATCAGAAAGGAGAAAACACCTATGACGACCTACGATCGTAACCGTAACGCAATCACCACTGGCAGCCGTGTTATGGTTAGCGGCACCGGTCACACTGGCAAGATCCTGTCGATTGACACTGAAGGTCTGACCGCAGAGCAAATCCGTCGCGGTAAAACCGTGGTTGTTGAAGGTTGTGATGAAAAACTCGCGCCTCTGGACCTGATTCGTCTCGGCATGAACTAAGCGTGTGAATGCCGCCGATGGCGGCATTGCTGTTTTTACTTCACGATATATTTCGCTACGGCCGCTTTCGCGCCATGCGCTAATAAAGACAAGTACGCTTCCGTCACCTTTGCAACAAACAAGCTATTGTTCGGCAAATCATCGCCAAATATCGCCTTAATCGCCATCAACGACTGCACACGCTTTTTCCCTTCGGCGCTACTTTGCACAGCCTTTTGAATGACCGGTAGTAACGGATCGCTAATCTCAATCTGATTCCCCTGTTCATCAACACCGCCAACATAACGCATCCAACCAGCGACACCCAGCGCCAACAGATCGAACGTGCTGTCATGTTCCAGATGCCAGCGAATTGAATCCAGCATCCGCTGCGGCAGTTTCTGACTACCATCCATTGCAATCTGCCAGGTCCGGTGGCGTAAAGCCGGGTTACTGTAGCGTTCAATCAGTCGATCGGCATAATCTTGCAGATCCACCCCCTGCACTTTCAGCGTGGGCGCCTGTTCCTGCAACATCAAGGCATGTGCTGCATGACGATAATTTTCATCTTCCATACAGTCGTTAATGTGCTGATATCCCGCCAGATAGCCCAGATACGCCAGGAATGAATGGCTGCCGTTGAGCATACGCAGTTTCATCTCTTCATAAGGCAGTACATCGCTGACCAGTTCAGCACCGACTTTTTCCCATTCAGGGCGTCCGGCAACAAAATTATCTTCAATAACCCACTGACGGAAAGGCTCACAGGCCACGCCTGCCGGATCGCGCACGCCGGTAAGTTGTTCGATTTTGTCCAGCGTTTCTGCCGTCACTGCGGGTACAATGCGATCCACCATTGTCGACGGAAAAGTCACGTTTTCTTCTATCCATTGCGCCAGTTTTACATCTACAGCCCTGGCATATGAAGTGACAACGTCACGCATAACGTAACCGTTTTCTGGCATGTTGTCACATGACATGATGGTAAACGCTGGAAGTCCTGCGGCTTTACGGCGAGCCAGCGCCTCGACAATCACGCCTGTTGCTGTTTTCGGCTGGTGGGGATTTTGCAAGTCGGCAGCTACCATCGGGTGATCCAGCATTAACTGTCCGGTCGCCGGAGAGTGGAAATACCCTTTTTCGGTGATTGTCAGAGAGACAATTGCGATTTGCGGTTCACACATCGCGGCCAGCACGGCTTCTAAGCCATCTATTTGTACGTGCAGCGCCTTTTTCACGACGCCGACGACGCGAGCGGTCCACGCATCAGCCGACATTTCTGCAACGGTATAGAGATTATCTTGCTGTTTTAGATCGATGATTTGCTGTTCACCGCCAATCAGGTTCATTTCATAGTAGCCCCAATCGCTGTGATGCTGGGCTGCCAGGATATCGGCATACACGCCCTGATGCGCGCGATGAAATGCACCAAACCCTAAATGAACAATTTTGGGCGCCAGGTTATTACGATCATAAACAGGGAGTGTCGCTTTGGCTGATAACAAATTATTTCCCATGAAAATTCCTTTAATTTCAATATGGCAAGCTGAATGGTTTGTTATATGAATAAAAAAATCCCTCCTCACTAAGAGAAGGGATTCTGGATTTACAGACTTGTTGAAGGTTGCGCAGCTCTTACAACGCGCGGTTGATCTTCTGCAGCATCTTCCAGCGCACTCAAATCGCGGTCTTTAACTTCTGGCATTTTCAGCGCGGAAATTAAGCCGATGACGGAATAAGCCATAATCATTATTGCAATCGGATACCAGGATCCGGTCATGGTACAGAAAATACCGGCCAGAATAGGACCAAAACCTGAAGCGATAAGACCACCAATTTCTTTAGATATTGCCATTCGGGTAAAGCGGTTTTTACAGCCGAACATCTCTGCCATGGTAATGTTTTCCAGGGCAAATAATCCCAACACCGCACAGTTGTGAATCACAATGAGAGCAACCATGATGGTGCCCGGTGCATAGCTTTTATCTACAATGATAGAAAGCATTGGCCACGCAAGTACAATAGCTGAAGTATTCATAATGATGTAAGGAATACGACGACCAATTTTATCAGATAACCAACCGAGGAAAGGAATCGTCATAAAACCGATAATAGAACTGATCATTAATGCATCTGTGGGAATTGCTTTATTGAACAGCAAAGTTTGCACTAAATAACCAGCAAGGAAGGTTTGAATCAGACCTGAGTTTCCTGCCTGTCCAAAACGCAGACCCGTTGCCAACCAAAAAGATTTGCTCTGGAACATGCTACCAGCAGGTGCAGGTTTTGCTGTAGGTTGGTTGCTGTCGTTAACCTTCTCAAAGACCGGGCTTTCTTTCAGGTTCATACGCAACCAGATAGCAAAGACCATCACGACAACGCTCGCCAGGAACGGTATACGCCATCCCCATGCCAGCAGTTCTTCTTTACTAAGAATAAAGAACATAAAGGCCCAGATTGCCGTTGCGCTCAACGTACCGCAGTTCGTTCCCATCGCAACGAATGAGGAGATAATGCCGCGTTTACCTTTCGGCGCATATTCCGCCAGCATCGTACCAGCACCGGAAATTTCAGCGCCTGCCCCCAGCCCCTGAATAATACGCAGCGTCACCAGCAATATTGGCGCAAAAACACCAATCTGCGCATAGGTCGGCAACACACCAATTAAGGTAGTACAGATCCCCATCATGGTGATGGTAATAAAGAGCACTTTCTTACGCCCTATTCTGTCGCCCATTTTGCCGAAAATAAATGCTCCGACAATACGTGCAACATAACCAGCACCGTAGGTTCCCATTGCCAGAATTAACGCCATTGCGGTTGATGATTCCGGAAAAAATATTTCATGGAATACTAACGCTGCACCGAGCGAGTATAACTGAAAATCCATAAATTCAAGTGCCGTACCTAACCATCCTGATACCGCTGCCTTCACTAAATCCTTAGTGCTTCTTTCATGTTTTTCTATTGTCATAATTATTATCTCTAAATAAGAGGTAAGATGCGTACTGCTTATTCGCTATTATTGGTATTATTCAGAAAACGTGAGTAAAACTTTGCAACAGTGCTTTTGATCCTTTTCGAATAATGAAATGGCATCAGCAACACGCAGATAATCAAAGGTATGGGTAATTAATTTATCAGGATTAATTAACCCTTTGCTTAACCAGTCGATAACGACCGGGAATTTATTGGCATTTAACCGGGAAGAAAAAATAGAGAGTTCCTTGCCGGTAATTCCCTGCTGAATGACTTCAGACGGTTCACTGGAGAAGCCCATTAACACAATTCGTGCCGCCGGAGAAGCCAGCATAACCGCTTCTTTCAAAATGGAAGGATGGCAAGCAGCATCAATAATTAATGTTGGTTTGATGCCCTTTTCAGCGAATATTTCGCCAAGCGTTGTCTGGCTGTTATTAATCACCCAGTCTGCCCCGCTCTCTTTCGCTTTGTTCAGTCGTTCATCAATGCGATCGGCGACAATCACATTTTTAACGTTATAAACACCTTTCAATACCTGAACGATAGTCAGACCAATCGGGCCGGCACCATAAACCAGCACGGTGTCATCTTCAGTCGGCTGTCCGTGTCCGGTAACGTTCGCCGCAATGGTAAATGGTTCGATCATTACAGCGAACTGATCAGCCACTCCATCGGGAATTTTCCACGCATTCTTCGCCGGAACGACTGCATATTCGCTAAAACCGCCATCAGCGTGAACACCTAATACAGCCAGAGTTGTGCAAACGTTGGGCTTACCCATTGAGCACGGATAACAATGTCCGCAGCTGACTACGGGATCTACCGCAACACGTTCGCCAACTCTGGCGTTATCCACACCTTCACCTACGGCATCAATCACGCCAAAAAATTCGTGACCAATGACACGCGGATACTTTGCAAACGGATTATGACCGCGATAAATGTGACTATCCGATCCACAAATTCCCGCGAGTTTCACTTTTACTCGTACTTCACCCACTGCCGGGGTCGGAATTTCACGTTCGATAATCGCCAGTTGATTCGGTTTTTCAATTAAAATACTTTTCATTATTGTATGACTCCTTACCAGTTCCATAGCGTGCCATCTTCCAGACGTGCGACTGGCAGATAGGCAGGTTCGTAGGGATATTTCGCCGCCAGCTTTTCATCGAATTCGATACCAATGCCTGGCTTATCACCAGGATGCATATAGCCGTTATCGAAGATCCAGTTGTGCGGGAAGACTTCAAGCATTTGTTCTGAATAGCCCATATACTCCTGAATGCCGAAATTCGGCACCCACAAGTCAAAGTGCAACGCCGCAGCCATGCAGACTGGTGACAAATCGGAAGGACCATGTGAGCCAGTACGAACCTGGTAAAGCGAAGCAAAATCGGCAATTCTGCGCATACCTGTGATGCCGCCAGCGTGGGTCAGCGTTGTACGGATATAGTCGATAAGTTGTTCTTCAATCAGCTGTTTGCAGTCCCAGATGCTGTTAAAGACTTCACCCACCGCAATTGGCGTTACGGTATGTTGGCGAATGAGGCGGAAGCACTCCTGGTTTTCTGCGGGTGTCGGATCTTCCATCCAGAACAGGCGATAATCTTCAATACTTTTGCCAAAGCGTGCCGCCTCAATGGGCGTTAAACGATGGTGCATGTCATGCAGCACATGCTCATTAAAGCCAAACTTGTTGCGCACTGCGTCGAACAGTTTTGGCATGAAGTCGAGATATTTTTCCGTTGACCACAACTGCTCTTCTGGCCACTGCCCTTTGGTCGCAGGTTCATAAGCCAGCCCTTTTCCTTTGGACATACCGTAAGTCGTTTTCATTCCGGGAATACCACACTGCACGCGGATGGCTTTGAATCCCAGTTCCTGATGACGAGCATAATCATCCAGTGCTTCATCAATACTGTGACCGGTGGTATGACAATAGACCATTACGCCTTCACGGGAAGCCCCACCTAACAGTTGGTAAAGCGGCATGTTTGCGGCTTTGGCTTTAATGTCCCACAGCGCCATATCAACAGCGGAAATAGCCGACATGGTGACAGGACCGCGACGCCAGTAAGCGCCTTTATAGAAAAACTGCCAGATATCTTCGATACGATGGGCATCGCGGCCTATAAGTTGCGGACAGATATGATCCTGCAAATAGGACGCAACGGAAAGCTCGCGCCCGTTCAGAGTGGCATCACCAAGACCGGTAATACCGTCCTCGGTGGTGATTTTTAAGGTGACGAAATTACGTCCCGGACAGGTAACAAAAACTTCAGCCCCTACGATCTTCATGTTCTATTCCTTGCATCGCTTGTCGTGATGCATGAAATCTACGCAACTGAGCTACTACCATACAAGTATTAAGATCAAGAAAAGCCAGAGCGATCACAAAAAAAGGCGCATATTTGCGCCGTGAATAGTTCTAAAAACAGTCAAGCTTTATTGTTTTTCCGGGGTTCGACTAGTGCGTATCTTATTGATAAAAAAATAATTAATCATATCAGAAAAGTCAGGTGCGTCCCCAGCCAGCAACAATAATCAACATGCCGCAAAGCGCAATTATCGCTCCCGTCCAGTCGTAGAGACTGAGCTTCACCCCATCTACCACCCGCAGCCACAGGAGCGCCGTACAGACATAAACACCGCCATACGCTGCATAAACTCGCCCACTTGCTGCCGGATGCAACGTTAATAGCCAGACAAAAAGCGCCAGAGAAATCCCCGCTGGAACCAACAACCAGATACTGGCATTTCGTTTCAGCCACAGCCAGGGCAAAAAACAACCAATGATTTCACACAAAGCGGTAGCAAAAAACAGTAACGTTGTTTTAATCATCTTTGTCACTCATTGACATCATGTATATTTATAGGGCGACATAATATCATCAACATAGACATCCTTCTGGTACGTTTCGCGTTCACAGTGGATCGTGTAAAATCGCCCTTAACCATTCATGTAAGGAATGAATCATGAATATCACTCTCTGCAAAAAACTCAGCCTGCTCGCTTTTCTGCTGCCTTGCGCACTGGCATTTAGCGCAACTACCCATGCAGAAACCAACAAACTGGTGATTGAATCTGGCGACAGCGCACAGAGTCGCCAGCAGGCAGCAATGGAAAAAGAGCAATGGAATGACACGCGTAATCTGCGTCAAAAAATCAACAAACGCACCGAGAAAGAATGGGATAAAGCTGACGCCGCATTTGATAGCCGCGATAAATGCGAGCAGAGTACCAATATTAATGCCTACTGGGAGCCGAATACTTTACGCTGCCTGGACCGTCGTACTGGTCGCGTAATCATCCCCTAACCTGTTATTGATATAAGGAATGTAAGGACACGTTATGACTAGCGCCCACAGTGTTAAGCTACGTCCGCTGGAGCGTGAAGATTTACGCTATGTACATCAACTCGACAATAACGCCAGCGTGATGCGTTACTGGTTTGAGGAGCCGTACGAAGCCTTTGTTGAACTCTCTGATCTGTACGATAAGCATATTCACGATCAGAGTGAACGTCGTTTCGTCGTGGAATGCGATGGCGAAAAGGCAGGTCTGGTGGAACTGGTAGAAATTAACCACGTCCATCGCCGCGCAGAATTTCAGATAATCATCTCCCCGGAATACCAGGGTAAAGGTCTGGCAACCCGCGCCGCGAAATTAGCGATGGATTATGGTTTCACTGTTCTTAATCTCTATAAGCTTTATCTGATTGTCGATAAAGAGAATGAGAAAGCGATTCATATTTATCGTAAGCTCGGTTTTACGGTCGAAGGTGAACTGATGCATGAATTCTTTATTAACGGTCAATATCGCAATGCTATTCGCATGTGCATATTCCAGCATCAGTATCTGGCGGAACATAAAACGCAAGGGCAGACTCTACTAAAACCAACCGCGCAATAGTATTAATAATAATCAATGGTATTTTTGATGGTGTAAACCCGTTCGACGGCGGGTTTTACTCCCTCATCCACAATGATTAATTGGCAGTCCACTGGATTCGCGTGGCTGTCATATTCACAAGTCTGTTTGACATTACCAACCTGTTGATTATTCAGTAAAGTAATTGCCGTGTAATCCAGTTTTTTGATCGGGTCCGTTGATGGAGTGGCGCTGACAGATAACGTTTTGTCGTTACTTTTCGTCGTTTTCCCCAGCGGATAACCCTGATCATCATAGCGATATTCCATCTGCATCTGTTTGCTGCTGGCCTTAACCACGAAGCCATTATCGTCAGTTTCCCAACTTACCCCGGCAGAAGGTAATTCTGCTAACTGGCATTTTCCCTGTAGACGTACTCTTTTCTCCAGTGTCTGTGCATCCCGGTAATAATTTGCATCCAACACCAGGGCAACCACGGTATTATTCTCCAGATCCAGTAATTCGAGGGAATCAAAACAGCCTTCTTCCGATAAATTCCCCGAAACACGTTTCGTCACTTCCCCTTGCTCATTCATTAACGTCTGAGTGAAATCTTTAACCGGTCCACGCAGCGGATCAAAATCAAATTCATTAGAGAAACTGGCCATTTCTGGCGTAAATGAAAGTGTTACCTCTGTGCGGTCACATCCTGTGAGTATTATCGCGAGTAAACATGGCAGTAATTTGTAATTCACATCAATCACCAGACAGTAGAGATGATTCTCAATCATAGTAGTAAATACAGTAATTTACACGTGAAATGCTATGCTTAGTTAGTAATATTCATGTAAGGAGCCAATGATGAAAATCTTAGCCTGCAGTGCCGCACTTCTGCTCACCCTAGCCTCATCCACAGTGCTCGCCGCGTCGGATTCATGTGAGCGCATAAAAAGTGATATTTCACAGCGCATTATCAATAACGGCGTACCAGAAAGTGGCTTCACTTTAAGTATTGTGCCGAATGATCAGGTCGACCAGCCTGATTCACAGGTCGTCGGGCATTGCGCTAACGACACGCATAAAATTCTCTACACCCGCACCACCAGCGGTAATGTTTCTGCCCACCCCCAGCCAACCCATGATAATGAGCCTGCTGAATCGCATTAATAAACCTGAGGCTGCCTGATACGATGCTTACGCACATATCAGGCCTGCCGTGTGGTATTGTTATGCGCTGGCTGTGCCCGCTAGCCGGGATACCTGCTGAGATGATCGGGCGTGCGCTCGTTTATGGCCTGCACATAATGCTCGGAATGACCATCGCAGGTTAACAAATTGGTGCGGGGTAAACCGCACGTTTCAGGATGATAGGAATGACGCATTTCTCACAACAAGATAATTTTTCTGTCGCAGCGCGCGTGCTGGGCGCGCTGTTTTATTACGCTCCTGAGAGTAAAGAAGCCTCTCCACTGGTTTCTGCGCTAACCAGTGACGATTGGGTCACCCAGTGGCCTTTATCACAAACGTCATTAGCGCCGCTGGCAACGGCTTTTAAGGAAGAATGTGAAGAGTCGCGTAGTCAGGCATGGCAACGATTATTTGTCGGGCCGTGGGCGTTACCCTCTCCTCCATGGGGATCTGTCTGGCTGGATCGCGAATCGGTGCTGTTTGGCGATTCTACTTTGACGCTTCGTCAATGGATGCGCGAAAAAGGCATTCAGATTGAAATGAAACAAAACGAACCAGAAGATCATTTTGGTTCGCTGCTGTTGATGGCAGCATGGCTGGCAGAGAATGGTCGTCAGACCGAGTGTGAAGAGTTGTTGGCCTGGCATCTTTTACCGTGGTCCACGCGTTTTCTTGAAGTGTTTATCGAAAAGGCGGAACACTCTTTTTATCGCGCGCTCGGTGAGCTGGCTCGTTTAACGCTGACACAATGGCAGTCACAGTTGCTGATCCCTGTCGCGGTAAAACCCCTGTTTCGCTGAATAATCCTTAGTATTATCGAAAGGCGTAAACTGCACGCCTTTCAAATCCAATAAGTGACAACGTCACGTTTAATTCCACATACAGCACGCACAGCTTTTGCACCAGGTCTCTTTTCCCGCAAAATAGAGCCCCGTGTTTAATTTGCCATTTCTGCTCATGCAACATCTACACATCTACCCGGATCTGCGCACCATGTTTCGCCGCCTGCTTATCGCAATGGTCGTAGGCATTCTGGCGGCCTTTGCCGTTGCAGGGTTTCGTCATGCGATGCTGCTACTGGAGTGGCTGTTCCTCAATAACGACTCCGGCAGTCTGGTCAATGCAGCAACGAACCTTTCTCCGTGGCGACGACTGCTAACGCCGGCGCTCGGCGGACTGGCGGCAGGTTTATTGCTGATGGTCTGGCAGAAACTCTCTCAGCAACGCCCCCATGCACCTACCGATTATATGGAGGCGTTACAAACCGATGGGCAGTTTGATTACGCCACCAGTCTGATTAAATCCTTCGCTTCTTTGCTGGTGGTGACCAGCGGCAGCGCCATTGGTCGTGAAGGTGCGATGATCCTGTTGGCGGCACTTGCTGCCTCCTGGTTTGCCCAACGTTTTACCCCACGTGAAGAGTGGAAATTGTGGATTGCCTGTGGCGCGGCTGCGGGAATGGCAGCAGCCTATCGCGCCCCACTTGCCGGGAGTTTATTTATTGCCGAAGTCTTGTTTGGCACCATGATGCTGGCCTCCCTCGGACCAGTAGTGATCTCTGCCGTAGTGGCATTGCTTATTAGCAATCTTCTTAATCACAGCAATGCTTTGCTCTACAGCGTGCAACTCTCTGTGATAGTTCAGACTCGCGACTATGCACTGATTATCAGTACGGGCGTGTTGATGGGCTTGTGCGGTCCATTGTTTTTAAAGCTAATGAACGCCAGTCATCGGGGTTTTGTTAATCTTAAACTTGCGCCGCCCTGGCAACTGGCATTGGGAGGTTTGATCGTGGGTCTGCTTTCCCTGCTCACTCCTGCCGTGTGGGGCAACGGCTATAGTACGGTGCAATCCTTTTTAACTGCCCCGCCACTGTTTATGGTCATTGCAGGGATCTTCCTCTGCAAGCTAGTTGCCGTGCTGGCCAGTAGTGGTTCCGGCGCACCTGGGGGGGTGTTTACGCCGACGCTATTTATCGGACTGGCAATTGGCATGTTGTATGGCCGGAGCCTGGGGTTATGGTTTACTGGCAGCGAAGAAATTACGCTTTTACTTGGGTTAACCGGGATGGCAACACTTCTGGCTGCGACCACACATGCGCCCATTATGTCGACACTGATGATATGTGAAATGACCGGGGAGTATCAGCTACTCCCCGGTTTATTGATTGCTTGTGTGATTGCGTCAGTAATGTCGCGGACGTTACATCGTGACTCTATCTACCGCCAGCACACTGCGCAGCATGGATAAACGGATATATTGCCCCAGTTCTCGCTGTTCTGCGCGAGGCAGATAAGGAAGCTCACCAATAAGCGGCGCCGGGAGTTTTTTACCCAATACATCAATGATTTCAGCGTAGTGTGCTAACCCTGGGTTGATACGGTTAGCCACCCAGCCAATCAGCGGCAGTCCGTCGTTTGCAATCGCCTGTGCGGTCAGAAGCGCATGGTTAATACAGCCTTCCTGAATACCTACCACCATCAACACGGGTAGCTGCTCCTGAACCACCCATTCAGAGAGCGGACGCAGGTCATTCATCAGGCTACGCCAGCCGCCAGTACCTTCAACAACCACATGGTCGACTTTATCAGTCAGATTAGCCAGACCATTTGAAATGAGGGTGTAATTGATCGGGCAACTGTGCGCCACACTGCTTTCTTCTTCGCTTAACGCTATGGGATTGACTGCTTCATAAGGCAGTTCAATTGATGAAACACTCTGCAACACCAGGGCATCTTTATTACGTAGCCCATCAGGTGTCTCTTTGCTCCCCTTCGCCACGGGTTTATACCCCGCAACCGTTTTTCCCTGGGAGGCTAACGCTTGTAGCAATGCGCGGGAAACCACCGTTTTCCCCACAGAAGTGTCTGTACCTGTTATAAAGAAACGCTTCAGCATCACTAACTCCACCGTTATGCTTCACAAATATAAGCCAGGAAAATAATTCAACTTTGGAAGTCTAAGTTATGCGTTCCTGGCCCAATTTGAGATAGCGCAAATTTTGGTAGAACAGTTAAAAAATGTTAACCCTGCAACAGACGAATCAACAAAGAACCGTTATACATCGCGTCTTTTACCAACGCCGCCCCCGCCATCGTCCCCTGATTAGAGAACTGGGTGCTCTCGACGCTAATGTGCTGGCTGTAGGCTGGAAGCGCCTGCTGACGGATACTGTCAGAAATTACAGGGAACAGGATCTCTGCAGCCTTACTTAGCGGCGAACCAATCAGTATTTTTTGTGGGTTGAATAAATTCACCATGATGGCAAGAATGCGCCCGACGTGCGTCCCCACGCCAGTAATAATATCTTTTGCCAGCAGATCGCCCTGCAACGCAGCCAGGCACAATGAATCCACGGTTAATGGCTGCCCATGTAACATAGAACTCATAGATTGATTCAACCGTAATTGTGCAAGCTCAAGAATACTATCAACACTAGCGATGGTTTCCAGGCAGCCGTGGTTACCGCAATAACAGCGTTTCCCATAGGGATCGACCTGAGTGTGACCAATCTCCACAAGGCTACTGCTTCCCGCGTGTAACAAATGTCCATCGGTAATCACACCCGCACCCACGTTGTGATCAATCACCACCTGAATCACATCGCGCGCTCCGCGTGATGCGCCAAACAGAGCCTCAGCCATCGTCCATGCACTAATATCATGCTGAATATAAACCGGTACACCGGTATGCTGCTCCAGTACTTCGCCGAGCGGCATCTCTTTTACGTCCTCATAGAACGGCATACGATGCACAATGCCATTTTCCGTATCAATAATTCCCGGCAACGTAATGGCAATAGATGTCAGACGCTCGAGTTTTTTCTGATGGCGGATAAAAAACTGATCAATATGAGTAATTATGCGATCCAGCAGTGGCAATTCGTCCTGAAGCGCCAACTCCAGTGAGTCTTCCACCACCAGCTTGCTGCTCAGGTCGCGCAGGGCAAGAAAAATCTCCCCGCGACTAATGCGCAAAGAAAGATAGTGCCAGGCTTCTGTTTCTACCACCAGCCCCACCGCCGGACGCCCACGGTTTCCCGCTTCTTTAATTTCCAGCTCTTGCACCAGGTGCGCTTCGAGCATTTCGCGGACAATTTTGGTGATACTGGCTGGCGCCAGTTGCGCCAGCCGGGAAAGATCGATACGCGAAACTGGCCCAAGCTGATCAATCAGGCGGTAAACCGCGCCCGCGTTGGTCTGCTTTATTTGATCAATGTGCCCAGGCTGGTTTTCAGCAACCACCGCATACTCCCTATATTTTCGCGCTCCGAAATAATCTGTAGGTTATGGTGAAGTACTTCAATATGCGTCGTCAAATTTTTACTTCGTCATGTGATTAACAGCACATTTTTCGGTTTTTTTTGCTGAATTTTCCCTCACCGGAGTGCATTCATCAGCTGAATACGAAAGTTTCGTGCCGCCGGGCTTTGTTCACGATGCTTTGGCCAAACCAGCCACATTTCAGAAACCGCATCCTCTTCAGCAATAGGTAACCAGCGCATTTCATTGAGTTGGACACGTTTAAAAGAGGCGGGCAAAATCGAAACACCAAGACCGGCGGAAACCAGACCGATGATGGTCATCGCCTCGCCCACTTCCTGGGTGATGACCGGAGTCAGATTATAACGCCGCATCAGGCCAATAATGTCGTCATACAGCCCCGTCCCTACGTGTGGATCAAAAAAAACAAACGGTTCTTTTGCCAGTTCCGCCAGCGTTACGTTCGGTTTATTTGCCAAAGGATGATCGTGCGGGATCATTGCCATAAGCGGTTCATGCACGATTACCGCGTGATCCAGCGTCTCCGGCAACACGGTATTTCGTAACAACCCCATATCGAGCGTCCCTTCGGTAAGAGGGTCTATTTGCTCGCGAGTATTCATCTCGCGCGTCTGCAAATGGACATCAGGAAATTCGCAGCGAAATAGGGATAAGGTATCAGACACTGCGCGAATAAAGGGTGCCGACGAGGTAAAGCCAATGCGTAACTCTCCCGCTTCTCCCTGATGCAGACGTTCAGCGCGAGCGGCTGCGTCATCCACCATAGACAGAATTTGCCGACTATCAGCAAGGAACTGCTTCCCTGCTGCCGTTAGCAGCACGCTGCGGTTGGTTCGTGCCAACAGTCGCGCGCCAATTTGTTGCTCCAGAGCCTGAATCTGCTGACTTAGCGGCGGTTGCGAAATGTTCAGACGGGCAGCCGCGCGTCCAAAATGCAGCTCTTCCGCAACGGCAACAAAGTAACGGAGGTGACGCAATTCAATATTCATATTTTAAACATCTTATTTGAGATTATTAATATATTAGACATAACAATTCGATTTTCCTACTCTATTCCTGATCCCACATCACAGGCATAATTAGCAAGGATTTCAAGTGAGTCGTACTACAACTGTTGATGGCGCTCCGGCAAGCGACACTGACGAGCAACCCCTTTCCCAGCCAAACGAATTCATTAAACGCGGTACACCGCAATTTATGCGTGTCACTCTGGCGCTATTCTCTGCCGGGCTGGCAACCTTCGCGCTTCTCTATTGCGTGCAGCCTATTCTTCCGGTGCTTTCGCAAGAATTTGGCTTAACGCCTGCTAACAGTAGTATTTCACTGTCCATTTCAACGGCGATGCTGGCTATCGGTTTGCTGTTTACTGGCCCGCTATCCGATGCCATTGGTCGCAAGCCGGTGATGGTAACGGCGCTACTGCTGGCCTCCATCTGTACGTTACTTTCGACAATGATGACCAGCTGGCACGGCATTTTGATTATGCGCGCCTTGATTGGTCTGTCGTTAAGTGGCGTAGCTGCCGTTGGTATGACCTACCTTAGCGAAGAGATCCACCCCAGTTTTGTGGCCTTTTCAATGGGGCTGTATATCAGCGGCAACTCGATTGGCGGCATGAGTGGGCGCTTAATCAGTGGTGTATTTACTGACTTCTTTAACTGGCGAATTGCGCTGGCGGCTATCGGCTGTTTCGCCCTAACCTCGGCGTTAATGTTCTGGAAAATTCTCCCGGAATCACGTCATTTCCGTCCTTCCTCGCTGCGCCCAAAAACACTGTTTATTAACTTCCGTCTGCACTGGCGCGATCGGGGACTCCCCTTATTATTCGTCGAAGGCTTTTTGTTGATGGGCTCATTCGTAACGCTGTTTAATTACATCGGCTATCGGTTGATGCTTTCACCATGGCATGTTAGCCAGGCAGTGGTTGGGTTATTATCGCTGGTCTATTTGACAGGCACCTGGAGTTCGCCAAAAGCCGGCACCATGACTACCCGCTTCGGTCGTGGCCCGGTGATGTTATTTTCGACAGGTGTTATGCTTTTTGGTCTTATCCTGACATTGTTCAGCTCACTGTGGCTGATTTTTGTCGGTATGATGCTTTTCTCCAGCGGATTTTTTGCCGCTCACTCTGTCGCCAGTAGCTGGATTGGCCCTCGTGCTAAACGCGCCAAAGGTCAGGCTTCCTCGCTTTATCTATTCTGTTATTACCTGGGTTCAAGCATTGCCGGAACATTAGGTGGCGTCTTCTGGCATAACTATGGCTGGAACGGCGTCGGTGCATTTATTGCCCTGATGCTGGTGGTCGCTATTCTGGTCGGAACACGTTTACATCATCGCCTGCACGCCTGAAAAAAATAAGTCCGGACGATGCGTTAAATTACTGTCCGGACTTATTGCCTGCTCAACTCAACGTTAATAACCACCCTAAAACAGACGAAGCGCCTGCCATTTCTCGCAGGGCATCTAACGTCATCAGGATAATAAATACCCAAATTAGCGGATTCATTTTGCTGTGTGTCATTTATTGCTAATACACAGTGATTCTACCGATTTATAGGTAGTGAAAAAGCTACGTTATTCAATACTACCTATATTGGTGGGAAATTCTCCTTACATCACAATGCGTTATTATTTCCCACGTCATCGCTATTCGCTTTGTACATATCGTTACATGCCGAAACCAACCACTCACGGAAGCCTGTCATTTCCAGAGATATAGTCATTACATCGGCCCCGCAGTGGGGTTGCATAAAAAACAAAATTGAGGGTATGACAATGAAAAAAGTATTAGCTCTGGTTGTTGCCGCTACTATGGGGCTCTCTTCTGTCGCATTTGCTGCAGAAACTGCGACCACGCCTGCTCCGACTGCTACAGTGTCCAAAGCAGCGGCTGCAAAAACAGCGCATCATAAAAAACAGCATAAAGCGGCACCTGCCCAAAAAGCGCAGGCGGCTAAAAAGCATCATAAAAAAGCGAAAAATGAACAGAAAGCGCCTGAGCAAAAAGCACAGGCAGCCAAAAAACACAGCAAAAAACACAGCCAGCAGCAATCTGCAAAACCAGTTGTACAACCAGCTGCGTAAGTTTTCGGCAGCAATAATGGCGCGCCCCCTCGCGCCTGAAAATTACGGTGTTAAACGGATAACGTTTAACACCGCCTTTAGCGGAGGGTACTATGGTGGGCCGTTATCGCTTTGAGTTCATTCTTATCATCCTTATTTTATGTGCCCTGATTGCCACCCGTTTTTATCTTTTCTGAGCGTAGTTATCTGATTTTACTCCCACTTTCATCCCGTCCCGTCTATAGTATTCATGAGGGTTTGCTTTTAATAATCATAATTACTCACCAGAGTATGATATGCGTATAACTATTGCTGTAGTGCTGGGTGCAATTAGTCTGACATCTGCATTTGTGTTTGCGGATAAACCGGACGATCATAAATCGACCAATAATGAGGTCAGCACCCTATTTTTTGGTCATGATGATCGTGTATCAGTAAATAACACGAGCCAATCGCCGTGGGATGCGGTTGGGCAACTAGAAACGGCCAGCGGCAATTTATGTACGGCGACGCTAATTGCGCCGAACCTGGCATTAACGGCAGGACACTGTTTATTAACGCCGCCGAAGGGTAAAGCGGATAAAGCAGTTGCGCTGCGTTTTGTGTCGAATAAAGGTCTTTGGCGCTATGAGATCCACGACATTGAAGGCCGCGTTGATCCGACACTAGGGAAGCGGTTAAAGCCGGATGGGGATGGCTGGATTGTTCCCCCCGCAGCCGCGCCGTGGGATTTCGGTTTGATTGTGCTGCGCAATCCGCCTTCGGGTATTACGCCATTGCCGTTATTTGAGGGAGATAAAACCGCGCTTATCGCCGCATTAAAAGCAGCGGGTCGTAAAGTGACTCAGGCGGGATATCCTGAAGATCATCTCGATACGTTGTACAGTCATCAAAATTGCGAAATAACCGGCTGGGCGCAAACCTCGGTAATGTCGCACCAGTGCGATACCCTACCGGGTGACAGTGGTTCGCCGTTGATGCTTCATACTGATGACGGCTGGCAGTTAATTGGGGTGCAAAGTTCAGCTCCTGCAGCGAAAGATCGCTGGCGTGCTGATAACCGGGCCATTTCTGTCACTGGTTTTCGCGACAAACTAGAAGAACTGACCCGGCAATAACATTTCAAACGCTGCCCGCATTGTCGGGCAGCGTGTTCATCATGCAAGTTTCACCATAATCATTCCAGCCAACAGCAAGACCAGACCAACCCAGCCTTTACGATTTAAACGTTGACCAAACAAGATCCAGCCAGCGGCTAACGTGGCGGCAATACCAAACCCGCCCCACAACGCATACGCTACCGACAAATCTATGCCCTTTACTGCCTGGGAGAGTGAGCTAAAGGCCGCAAGCACCGCCGCCAGTGAGAGCAAGCCATAGACTTTACGGCGAAAGCCGTCAGAAAATTTCAAAAAGACGTTAGCAATAATTTCCAGCACGATTGCCAGTGCCAGCCAGGCGGCGTGAACCCATTCAAACTGCGCCATGATTCACCTCCAGCGAGGATTTACGCACTTTGCGAGTACCCGATTTAATCAACACAATCCCAGCCACCAGGGTTGTTAACCCGGCAATTTTTAGCAGCGATAAACTTTCGTCGAATAACAGAACACTAAAGAGCGTTATAAATAAAATACCGATGCCTTCCCACAGAGCATAAGCCACGCCAAGTGCTATTTTTTTCACGGCGAAAGAGAGAAATATATATGACAGCGAAATCATCACCAGCATTAAAATAAAACCGCCGTTTCCCTCACTAACGCTCGCCCATTTCATTGACAGCGTGCCGGTAATTTCTGTGGCAATAGCCAGACCTAATAAAACCCAATAAATATACATCGTCCTTCCCCTGCAAGAGAATTATTTTAACGTTCGCTCGACTCAGCGAAACCAAAAGAAAAGTATTCAGTCCAGCGCAGAGCGCCAGCTTTGGCAGAGGAAGGGACTAAAGCGCGTTGCGCCAGTGTTGCTCACCTGCGAGCAAGATGGTGGTTGAGGTACGGAAATGAGTAAATGTAGAAAATAACGTCCTGAACAAATTGTCCATAATATTACAATTATCCGCAGTGTTGCTTCTCGTCATCGCGGATGATAATTGTCCTCGGTAGTTGTACACGTCTGATTTGTATCATAGCTTAAGAATTAACTCAAAACATTTTCATTTCTTTACCTGAGTAGTTTGATTTTCGTTATAATGCCACGGCTAAAAAGAAAATATTATTAGCGAAGGAAGAAAAAACGGGGATACGCATGGCAAAGCCGATCATCACGCTCAATGGCCTAAAAATAGTCATTATGTTGGGAATGCTGGTCATTATTCTCTGCGGTATCCGTTTTGCCGCCGATATCATCGTCCCCTTTATCCTCGCCCTATTTATTGCAGTCATTCTTAATCCGCTGGTACAACGCATGGTTCGCTGGCGAGTGCCGCGTGTGTTGGCTGTGTCGATTTTAATGGTCATCATCGTGATGGCGATGGTGCTATTACTGGCCTATCTCGGCTCAACGCTCAATGAACTGACCCGCACTTTGCCACAGTATCGCAGCTCAATCATAAAACCCCTGCAAGTTCTGGAACCTTTGTTACAACGCGCGGGTATTGATATCTCGGTTGACCAACTGGCGCATTATATTGATCCGAACGCGGCGATGACGTTGCTCACCAACTTGCTGACGCAGTTATCTAACGCCATGTCATCCATATTTTTATTGTTGCTGACGGTGTTGTTTATGCTGCTCGAAGTGCCACAACTTCCCGGCAAACTCCAGCAAATGATGGCGCGCCCGGTCGAAGGTATGGCGGCGATCCAGCGCGCCATTGACAGTGTGTCGCATTACCTGGTGCTGAAAACAGCCATCAGCATCATCACTGGTCTGGTCGCCTGGGCGATGCTCGCCGCACTCGATGTTCGCTTCGCTTTTGTCTGGGGATTGTTGGCCTTCGCGCTTAATTACATCCCTAACATTGGTTCTGTTCTCGCGGCTATCCCCCCTATCGCTCAGGTACTGGTGTTTAATGGTTTCTATGAGGCGTTACTGGTGCTGGCGGGATATTTGCTGATTAATCTGGTCTTCGGCAATATTCTGGAGCCGCGCATCATGGGGCGCGGGCTGGGGCTTTCGACACTGGTAGTTTTTTTGTCGTTAATTTTTTGGGGATGGTTGTTAGGACCGGTGGGAATGCTGCTTTCCGTGCCGTTGACGATTGTTGTCAAAATTGCGCTTGAACAAACGGCGGGAGGCCAAAGCATCGCCGTCCTGTTAAGCGATCTCAATAAAGAGTAACGGCCTCCACAGAGGCCGTCAGGGTTACAGTGCTTTCAGGATTGCATCCACGCTGGCCTTGGCATCGCCAAACAGCATGTGAGTGTTTTCCTTGAAGAACAGCGGGTTTTGCACACCAGCATAGCCAGTGTTCATCGAACGTTTAAAGACAATCACGTTCTGTGCTTTCCACACTTCCAGCACAGGCATACCAGCAATCGGACTCTTCGGATCATCCTGCGCCGCCGGGTTAACCGTATCGTTAGCACCAATCACCAGTACGGTATCGGTATCAGCAAAGTCATCGTTGATCTCGTCCATTTCCAGCACGATGTCATACGGTACTTTTGCTTCAGCCAGCAATACGTTCATATGTCCAGGCAAACGCCCCGCAACCGGGTGAATACCGAAACGCACATTGATACCACGGGCACGCAATTTCTCGGTGATTTCTGCCACCGGATATTGTGCCTGCGCGACCGCCATGCCGTAGCCGGGGGTGATGATCACCGAGTGCGAATTTTTCAGCAATTCTGCCGTCTCTTCCGCAGTGATTTCGCGGTGCTCGCCCACTTCCTGATCGTCACCGGTGGAAGAACCATCTGTGCCGAAACCACCTGCAATGACGCTGATAAAGGAACGGTTCATCGCCTTACACATGATGTAAGAAAGGATGGCACCAGAAGAACCGACCAGCGCACCGGTCACAATCAGCAGGTCATTACTGAGCATAAAGCCCGCCGCCGCCGCTGCCCAACCAGAATAAGAGTTCAGCATCGACACCACTACAGGCATATCTGCGCCACCGATGGAGGCGACTAAATGCCAGCCGAATACCAGCGCAATGGCGGTCATTATCAGCAATGCCAGAACTTGCAGGCCGACGCTATCCGTGCGAACAAATACAATCAGCAGCAGGAAGGAAACGACCAGAGCCGCCAGGTTCATTTTGTGACGGTTTGGCAGCATCAGCGGTTTAGACGAAATTTTGCCGCACAGCTTACCGAACGCCACGACCGACCCCGTGAAAGTCACCGCACCGATGAAGATACCGAGGAACACTTCCGTCAGGTGAATATTGGCCAGAATCGGCGCCATTTCCGCGTCGTGATGCAGATAGCTGTTAAAACCAACCAACACCGCCGCCAGACCAACGAAGCTATGCAGGATCGCCACCAGCTCCGGCATTTCGGTCATTTCGACTTTCTTCGCCAGACGGATACCAATCGCCCCACCGATGACCATCGCCAGTAAGATCCAGCCAACGTTGCCAGTATCCGGTCCAAAGATAGTTGCAATTAAAGCAATCGCCATCCCGGCGATACCGAGGTTGTTACCCCGGCGAGACGTTTCATGTTTTGAAAGCCCAGCCAGACTGAAGATAAACAGGATCGCGGCAACAATGTATGCAGCTGTAACTAATCCTCCAGACATATGTTACCCCTTAGTTTTTGCGAAACATTTTCAGCATACGCTGAGTCACGGTGAAGCCACCGAAAATATTAATGCTGGCTATAAGCACCGCGATAAAACTAAGGAAGCTAACCCAGCCGCCCTGGCCAATCTGTAAAAGTGCTCCGACAACAATAATCCCTGAAATCGCATTGGTGACCGACATCAACGGTGTATGTAACGCGTGCGATACATTCCACACCACGTAATAGCCGACAACGCACGCCAGCGCGAACACGGTGAAGTGTCCGAGGAACTCTTTCGGTGCAACATTTGCCAGCCAGCCGAAAAGGATAATTGCCAGCGCCATCAAGGCGTATTTACGCCACGGCGAACAGGCACATTTTTCCTCGGTTTTGACTTCCGGTGCTGCTTTCTGCGCTGCCTGCGGCTGGGCTGAAACCTGAATCGGCGGCGCCGGCCAGGTAATTTCACCCGCACGGATCACGGTCACACCACGAATCACCACATCATCAAAATCAACAGTAATGTTGCCGTCTTTCTCTTTGCACAACAGTTTCAGCAGATTGACGAGGTTGGTGCCATAAAGCTGTGAGGATTGCGTCGGCAGACGCCCCGGAAGATCGGTATAACCAATGACTTTGACGCCATTTTCAGTGGTGAAGATTTGCCCCGGCACGGTGTATTCACAGTTACCGCCGTTTTGTGCTGCCAGATCGACAATCACACTGCCCGACTTCATGGAGTCCACCATTTCACGGGTAATCAGTTTCGGTGCCGGTTTGCCTGGAATCAGCGCAGTGGTAACAATGATATCGACGTCTTTTGCCTGCGCAGCAAAAAGCTCCATTTCCGCTTTGATGAACGCTTCCGACATCACTTTGGCATAGCCATCGCCGCTGCCTGCTTCCTCTTTAAAATCCAGTTCGAGGAATTCCGCGCCCATACTCTGAACTTGTTCTTTCACTTCCGGACGAGTATCGAACGCACGCACAATTGCGCCGAGGCTGTTTGCTGCACCAATGGCCGCCAGACCAGCAACACCCGCACCAATCACCATGACTTTTGCCGGCGGCACTTTACCTGCCGCAGTGATTTGTCCGGTAAAAAAGCGACCAAACTCATGAGCTGCTTCGACAATAGCGCGATAACCTGCGATATTCGCCATCGAACTTAACGCGTCCAGCGACTGGGCGCGAGAAATACGCGGTACGGAGTCCATCGCCATCACGGTGACGTTACGTTCCGCAAGTTTTTGCATTAGTTCCGGATTCTGCGCAGGCCAGATAAAACTTACCAGCGTTGTACCTGGATTCAGCAGTGCAATTTCATCATCTAACGGTGCATTGACCTTCAGAATGATCTCTGACTGCCAGACGTTATTCCCTTCTACTATTTCAGCGCCCGCTTGCACAAACGCTTTATCGTCAAAACTCGCCAGTTGACCCGCGCCGCTCTCTACCGCGACGGTAAAACCTAGTTTCAGCAACTGTTCCACTGTTTTTGGCGTTGCTGCAACACGGGTTTCATTGGTTAACCGTTCTCTTGGTATGCCAATTCGCATGATATTCCCTTCCATCGGTTTTATTGATGATGGTTTGCCTGTGTTTCAAGGTACACAAGCCGCTCATGAACGAGCTAAATGTTACTCCGTTAAAATAAATTAGTAACAAACGTCTATAACGTACTGAAAATAATGCCTGTGATCTAGCGCCAAAAATCAGTATTTCGGCGTTAACTCGAAAAATATTAACGATTCAGCCTTGATAGTGGGATAAACACCATAGAACACAAGATAAAGGGCGATAATTGTCTTCAATAGCCAGGTAAAACATGAGATCACCCCGTTGCAAGCCACCAGTTAACATTAAATTAACTTATACAATTCAGCCATTTCAGCCGCCTATGCCACTGCGCTCACTTTTTAATCACACATGGTTATTCGAACAGGTTTAAAATCAAATCAAGAAGTCTGATATGAAAAATGACGCAGACAGTTACACCGTTTAAATGCAATAATCAGCCACGTTTCTCGTTAATAACAATACCAGTACCTGGTTTGCGCAAGGCGAAGGATTATTTTTATGAAGCTTAAGAACACCCTCCTGGCGTCGGCACTGCTTTCTGCTACGGCATTCTCCGTTAACGCAGCAACAGAACTGACACCGGAGCAAGCGGCAGCGGTTAAACCTTTTGACCGTGTAGTGGTTACCGGACGTTTCAATGCCATTGGCGAGGCGGTGAAAGCCGTATCCCGCCGCGCTGATAAAGAAGGCGCAGCCTCTTTTTATGTTGTCGATACGTCAGATTTCGGTAACAGCGGTAACTGGCGTGTAGTTGCCGATCTCTATAAGTCTGATGCTGAAAAAGCAGAAACCGAAAAAAATCGCGTGATTAATGGCGTGGTGGAACTGCCCAAAGACCAGGCCGTTCTGATCGAACCGTTTGATACAGTTACCGTCCAGGGCTTTTACCGTAGCCAGCCTGAAGTCAATGACGCCATCACCAAAGCGGCGAAAGCAAAAGACGCATACTCTTTCTATATTGTTCGTCAAATCGATGCCAACCAGGGCGGCAACCAGCGTATTACCGCATTCATCTATAAAAAAGATGCTAAGAAACGCGTAGTACAAAGCCCGGATGTGATCCCGGCGGATTCCGACGCGGGACGTGCAGCCCTGGCTGCCGGTGGCGAAGCTGCGAAGAAAGTTGAAATCCCTGGCGTTGCCACTACTGCGTCACCAAGTTCCGAAGTCGGTCGCTTCTTTGAAACCCAGTCATCAAAAGGCGGACGTTACACTGTCACGCTACCTGACGGCACTAAAGTAGAAGAACTGAACAAAGCGACCGCAGCGATGATGGTGCCGTTCGACAGCATTAAGTTCTCAGGTAACTACGGCAACATGACCGAAGTTTCCTACCAGGTTGCTAAACGTGCCGCGAAGAAAGGGGCTAAGTATTACCACATCACCCGCCAGTGGCAGGAACGTGGCAATAACCTGACCATCAGCGCAGACCTGTATAAATAACTATTCAGTATCACGATAAGGCGGCTTTATGCCGCCTTTAGCATTTTTAGTCACAAATTTTCCCCTAACCATTGCATGACGATACATCTCTTCGTAAAATCCCGCGCCTTAGTGACAAACACCATTTTTATGCGTTTTGTCCTAATATTTATTCTTCCGAACACGTTTTGATCACTGGATACAGATGGAAAAGAAACTGGGACTGAGCGCGCTCACTGCGCTGGTATTAAGCTCAATGCTGGGCGCAGGTGTTTTCAGTCTGCCGCAAAATATGGCGGCGGTAGCCAGCCCGGCAGCATTATTGATCGGCTGGGGTATCACCGGCGCAGGGATTTTATTACTGGCCTTCGCGATGCTGATCCTGACGCGTATTCGTCCCGACCTTGACGGCGGTATCTTTACCTATGCCCGTGAAGGGTTTGGCGAACTGATCGGTTTCTGCTCTGCATGGGGATACTGGCTGTGCGCAGTTATCGCCAACGTCTCCTATCTGGTCATCGTCTTTTCCGCATTAAGCTTTTTTACTGACACGCCGGAATTGCGCCTGTTTGGCGATGGCAATACCTGGCAATCGATTGTCGGTGCATCCGCCTTATTATGGATTGTTCACTTTTTGATCCTGCGCGGCGTGCAGACTGCTGCCAGCATTAACCTGGTGGCGACGTTGGCAAAATTATTGCCGCTAGGTCTGTTTATTGTGCTGGCGATGATGATGTTCAAACTGGACACCTTCAAACTCGACTTCACTGGCCTTGCACTTGGCATACCAGTATGGGAACAAGTGAAAAACACAATGTTGATCACACTGTGGGTATTCATTGGCGTGGAAGGTGCAGTGGTCGTTTCTGCGCGAGCGCGTAATAAACATGATGTCGGCAAAGCAACACTTCTGGCGGTACTTTCCGCGCTGGGCGTTTATTTACTGGTAACACTGCTTTCGCTGGGCGTGGTAGCACGCCCGGAACTGGCTGAAATCCGTAACCCGTCTATGGCCGGCCTGATGGTGAAAATGATGGGGCCGTGGGGCGAGATTATCATCGCTGCCGGACTGATCGTTTCCGTTTGCGGCGCGTACTTAAGCTGGACCATTATGGCGGCAGAAGTCCCCTTCCTGGCGGCCACACATAAAGCATTCCCGCGCATTTTTGCTCGCCAGAATGCGCAAGCTGCGCCGTCTGCCTCACTGTGGCTGACCAACATCTGCGTGCAAATTTGCCTGGTACTCATCTGGCTAACCGGTTCCGATTACAACACATTGCTGACCATCGCCTCAGAAATGATTCTGGTGCCCTATTTCCTGGTTGGCGCGTTCCTGCTGAAAATCGCTACCCGTCCACTGCATAAAGCAGTAGGTATCGGTGCCTGCATTTATGGCTTATGGTTATTGTACGCCTCTGGCCCAATGCACCTGCTGTTGTCCGTCGTTCTGTATGCACCTGGGCTTCTGGTATTCCTGTACGCGCGTAAAACGCATACACATGATAATGTACTGAATCGTCAGGAAATGATGCTAATTAGCATGTTGTTAATTGCCGCAGTTCCGGCGACCTGGATGCTGGTGGGATAACGTTCGTCCCATCGTTGGATAGCAAAGGAGATAACGATGGGTAAACCCCACCCCTTGCCAATATTAATTACTGGCGGAGGCCGTCGCATTGGCCTCGCCCTCGCCTGGCATTTCATTAATCAAAAGCAACCGGTGATTGTCAGCTATCGGACGCACTATCCTGCCATTGATGGGCTGATTAATGCGGGTGCGCAATGTATTCAGGCTGATTTTTCAACCAACGACGGTGTGATGGCGTTTGCCGATGAGGTACTAAAAAGCACCCACGGCCTGCGTGCTATTTTGCATAACGCCAGCGCGTGGATGGCTGAAAAACCAGGTACGCCACTGACTGACGTGCTGGCCAGCATGATGCAGATCCACGTTAATACTCCATACCTTCTTAACCACGCTCTGGAAAGATTACTGCGTGGGCACGGACACGCCGCCAGCGATATCATTCACTTTACCGATTATGTGGTGGAGCGCGGAAGCGACAAACATATTGCCTATGCTGCGAGCAAAGCGGCGCTGGATAATATGACCCGCTCATTTGCCCGCAAGCTGGCACCGGAAGTGAAAGTGAATTCTATCGCGCCATCGCTGATCCTGTTTAATGAGCATGATGATGCTGAATATCGTCAACAGGCGCTGAATAAATCACTGATGAAAACCGCGCCTGGTGAGAAAGAAGTGATCGATCTGGTCGATTATTTACTCACCAGTTGCTTTGTTACCGGACGCAGTTTTCCGCTTGATGGCGGTCGACATCTGCGTTAATGCAGCTTCATCCAGCATATAATCAACACCCATGCGCTTATCCCCCAGCACGCAACGGAACCCACAAAAGCAGCGGGCAAGCGCATTATTCCGGTGAAATACCACAGCGACGCCAGGTAAACAAAATAGGGAATAATCGACCACATGCTGAAAATGATGGTTGCGCGTAAGGCTTCAATGCCGCGTTCGCTGGCAACAATATAATGCGCAATAAGCGCAAAGGTCGGGAAAAGCGGAATCAGCCCGGCGATATAGTAATTTTTCGTTTTTGCTAATACACCAATTAACACCACCACCAGCGCACCAAGCGCGGCTTTGATTACCAGCCCCATCTTTTTACCTTAACACTTCCATAACAAGTCATCCGTAGAATACCTGATGCAAACTTGTTTAGGAACGATTGATAGTAAGTAAAAACAACGCGGTGTATTGTGACGTTTTTATATCTACCGTGAATAATATGAACACTATCGTATTTGTGGAAGATGACGCAGAAGTCGGTTCACTGATTGCCGCGTATTTGGCGAAACATGATATACAGGTAACCATTGAACCTCGCGGCGACCATGCAGAAGAAACAATTCTGCGGGAAAATCCGGATCTGGTGCTCCTCGATATCATGCTACCAGGCAAGGACGGCATGACTGTCTGTCGTGATTTACGCACTAAATGGAGCGGGCCTATAGTTCTGCTGACATCTCTCGATAGTGATATGAACCACATTCTGGCTCTGGAAATGGGCGCCTGCGACTATATTCTCAAAACGACGCCCCCCGCAGTCCTGCTGGCGCGGTTACGTTTACATTTGCGTCAGAATGAGCAAACCACGCTGACCAAAGGTATACAAGAAGCACCTCTTACTCCTTACAAGGCATTGCATTTCGGTACGTTGACCATCGATCCCATTAACCGTGTAGTTACGCTTGCTAACCGTGAAATTTCACTTTCTACCGCCGATTTTGAACTGCTCTGGGAGTTAGCCACCCACGCGGGGCAAATTATGGACAGAGATGCGTTGTTGAAAAATTTACGCGGCGTCAGCTATGACGGTCTGGATCGTAGCGTGGACGTGGCTATTTCGCGGTTAAGAAAAAAACTGCGCGATAACGCTGCCGAACCTTATCGCATTAAAACCGTGCGAAACAAAGGCTATCTGTTTGCGCCTCATGCGTGGGAATAAGCGATGAAAAAACTGTTTATCCAGTTTTATCTTTTACTGTTTGTCTGCTTTCTGGTGATGTCCCTGTTGGTTGGGCTGGTGTACAAATTTACCGCCGAACGCGCGGGCAAACAGTCGCTGGATGATTTGATGAACAGTTCGCTATACCTGATGCGTAGTGAATTGCGCGAGATCCCCCCGCACGACTGGGGGAAAACACTGAAGGAGATGGATTTAAATCTCTCTTTTGATCTGCGCGTCGAACCGTTGAGTAAATATCATCTCGATGAAATCTCCATGCATCGGCTGCATGGCGGCGAAATTGTCGCCCTGGACGATCAGTACACTTTTTTGCAACGTATACCGCGCAGCCACTACGTGCTGGCAGTCGGTCCCGTGCCTTATCTTTATTACCTCCATCAAATGCGATTACTGGATATCGCGCTGATCGCTTTTATTGCCATCTCCCTCGCCTTTCCGGTGTTTATCTGGATGCGTCCGCACTGGCAGGACATGCTAAAACTGGAAGCAGCGGCACAACGATTTGGCGATGGGCATCTCAATGAACGTATTCACTTTGATGATGGTTCGAGTTTTGAACGACTTGGCGTGGCGTTTAACCAGATGGCGGACAATATCAACGCCTTGATTGCCAGCAAAAAACAGCTTATCGACGGTATCGCCCACGAACTGCGAACGCCGTTAGTGCGCCTGCGTTATCGACTGGAGATGAGCGATAACCTGAGCGCAACAGAATCCCAGGCATTGAATCGCGATATCAGCCAACTGGAAGCTTTAATTGAAGAACTGCTGACTTATGCTCGACTCGATCGCCCGCAAAATGAGCTCCATCTTAGCGAACCAGACCTGCCGTTGTGGCTGTCAACACATCTGACCGACATTCAGGCGCTAACTCCCGATAAAACGGTACGGATAAAAACCATCATACAAGGTCATTATGCGGCGCTGGATATGCGCTTAATGGAGCGCGTGCTGGATAACTTGCTCAATAACGCCCTGCGCTACTGCCATTCAACCGTTGAAACCAGCCTGCTACTGACAGGAAACAGAGCGACATTAATTGTTGAAGATGATGGTGCAGGGATTGCACCACAGGATCGAGAACATATTTTTGAACCCTTTGTTCGCCTCGACCCCAGCCGTGACCGTGCAACCGGCGGCTGCGGGCTGGGACTGGCAATTGTCCGCTCTATTGCGCTGGCTATGGGCGGAACGGTTAATTGTGATACCAGCGAACTGGGTGGTGCCCGCTTCTCGTTTAGCTGGCCGTTATGGCACAACATTGCGCAATTTACCTCTGCCTGACGCTACGCGCACGGTGGTCAAGCCGTCGCCACTGTGCTATAAAATAAGTATGTTGTAACTAAGTGGTGATTTTATGGCTCGTTACGATCTCGTAGATCGACTCAATACTACCTTTCGCCAGATGGAGCAAGAACTGGCCGCATTTGCCGCTGAGCTCGAACAGCACAAGTTGCTGGTTGCCCGGGTGTTCTCTTTACCGGAAGTCAAAAAAGAAGATGAGCATAATCCGCTGAACTGCATTGAAGTTAAGCAACATCTCGGCAAAGAGGCGCAGGCGCTCGCGTTACGTCATTTCCGCCATTTGTTTATTCAGCAACAGTCTGAAAATCGCAGCAGCAAGGCCGCTGTTCGTCTGCCCGGCGTGTTGTGTTATCAGGTCGATAATCTTTCACAAGCGGCGCTGGTAAGTCATATTCAGCGCATCAATCAACTTAAAACCACTTTCGAGCATATCGTCACGGTTGAGTCAGAACTTCCTACGGCGGCGCGTTTTGAATGGGTGCATCGCCATTTGCCGGGGCTGATCACACTTAACGCTTACCGCACCCTCACCGTTCTGCATGACCCCGCAACTTTACGTTTTGGCTGGGCGAATAAACATATCATTAAAAATTTACGTCGTGATGAAGTGCTGGCGCAGCTGGAAAAAAGTCTGAAATCACCCCGCAGCGTCGCACCGTGGACGCGTGAGGAGTGGCAGGGAAAACTGGAGCGTGAATATCAGGATATTGCCGCCCTGCCACAGGACGCGAAGTTAAAAATCAAACGTCCGGTGAAGGTGCAGCCGATTGCCCGCGTCTGGTACAAGGGAGATCAAAAACAGGTACAACACGCCTGCCCGACGCCTCTGATTGCACTGATTAATCGGGATAATGGCGCGGGCGTGCCGGACGTTGGCGAGTTGTTGAATTACGATGCCGACAATGTGCAGCACCGTTATAAACCGCAGGCGCAGCCGCTTCGTTTGATCATCCCACGGCTGCACCTGTATGTTGCAGATTAACGCCCTGCTTTCATGCTACCGACCATCTGTTCTGGTCGTACCCAGCTGTCAAACTCGGCTTCGCTAAGATAGCCCAGCGCAAGGGCTGCGGCTTTTAAGGTCAGCTCTTCTTTATGCGCCTTTTTGGCAATCTCGGCGGCTTTGTCATAGCCAATGTGGGTGTTGAGTGCGGTCACCAGCATCAGCGATTCATTGAGTAATTGATTGATTCGCTCACGATTCGGCTCAATCCCCACTGCACAGTGTTTGTTAAAACTTTCCATGCCATCTGCCAGCAAGCGTACCGATTGCAGGAAATTGTGGATAACCATCGGACGGAAGACGTTCAGTTCAAAGTTTCCGGAAGCGCCACCCATGTTGATCGCCACGTCGTTCCCCATCACCTGACAGCAAAGCATGGTTAACGCTTCACACTGCGTTGGGTTCACTTTCCCAGGCATGATTGAACTGCCCGGCTCGTTTTCCGGGATTGAGATTTCACCAATTCCGCAGCGAGGGCCAGATGCCAGCCAACGGACGTCATTGGCAATTTTCATCAGTGACGCAGCCAACCCTTTCAAGGCGCCGTGCGCCTGAACCAGCGCATCACAGGTCGCCAGAGCTTCAAATTTGTTCGGGGCGGTAACAAACGGCGCGCAGGTAATTACCGAAAGTTCATCCGCAACGCGACGCGCATATTCCGGATGAGTATTCAGCCCCGTCCCTACTGCTGTACCACCCAGCGCCAGTTCCGCCACGTGCGGCAGACTGTACTCGATATGTTTGAGATTATGCTCCAGCATCGCTACCCAGCCAGAAATCTCCTGCCCCAGCGTCAGCGGCGTGGCGTCCTGCAAGTGGGTACGACCGATTTTGACGATATCGGCAAATGCGCGCGATTTCTCACTCAGCGTTTGTGTCAGTGTTTTAAGCTGCGGAATGAGTTGCTTGCGCAGCGCCAGCAGCGCCGCAACATGCATCACTGTCGGAAAGACATCATTGGAACTTTGGCTTTTGTTCACGTCGTCGTTAGGGTGAACTTTACGTTCCATCCCGCGCACGCCGCCGAGCAATTCGCTCGCCCGGTTAGCCAGCACTTCGTTCATATTCATATTGCTTTGCGTACCGGAACCGGTCTGCCAGATAGCCAGCGGAAATTCATCGTCATGCTGTCCCGCCAGCACTTCATCTGCCGCCTGACGAATGGCACTCGCTTTCTCTTCGGACAGCAAGCCTAAATCTTCATTAACTTTTGCCGCTGCGCGCTTGGTTAGCGCCAGCGCATGAATCAGTGAGGTTGGCATTTTCTCCGTCGAAATGCGGAAATGCTCCAGCGAGCGTTGAGTTTGTGCGCCCCACAGCTTATCTGCCGGGACATCGATCGCACCCATCGAATCTTTTTCGCTGCGTACTGTTTTCATGGACTGCTCCTCACCTGATTAATTTTTTCTTTCTGTTTTGCTTACGTTAAGCAACTTTTAGCTCACTCATTATTTACTATTTGATAACAAATGTTTGGTCTTTCGTGCCATGTAAAAAAGCCGCCCCGAAGGACGGCTCTGTTTATTTCACGCAGCGGGTGCACTGCGTGAGCTGTATCTGCTGGAAGAAGTCATTTCCTTTATCATCCACTAGAATAAACGCCGGGAAATCTTCCACTTCGATTTTCCAGATAGCTTCCATTCCCAGTTCAGGATACTCAACACATTCCAGACTCTTAATACTACCCTGCGCCAGCACTGCCGCCGGGCCGCCAATACTGCCGAGGTAGAAGCCACCGTGTTTTTTACAGGCATCCGTCACCTGCTGGCTGCGGTTGCCTTTCGCCAGCATGATCATACTTCCGCCCTGCGCTTGCAGTTGATCGACATAAGAATCCATCCGTCCGGCGGTTGTTGGACCAAGAGAACCGGAGGCATAACCTTCCGGCGTTTTTGCCGGCCCCGCGTAGTAAATCGGGTGATCTTTGATGTATTGCGGTAGCCCTTCGCCGTTGTCCATGCGCTCTTTCAGTTTGGCGTGGGCGATATCACGACCGACGATGATAGTACCGTTAAGCGACAATCGCGTAGAAACAGGATATTGCGACAACTGAGCAAGGATCTCTTTCATCGGACGATTAAGGTCTACGCGCACCGCCTCGCCTTCTCCCGCTTTACGCAATTCTTCAGGGATATATTTGCCTGGATTATGTTCCAGTTTTTCGATCCAGATCCCCTGACGGTTGATCTTCGCTTTAATATTACGGTCAGCGGAACAGGAAACGCCCATACCAACCGGGCAGGATGCGCCATGACGCGGCAGGCGAATCACGCGGATATCGTGAGCGAAGTATTTACCACCAAACTGCGCCCCCAGACCAAGATTTTGCGCTTCGATCAGCAATTCTTTTTCCAGCTCCACATCGCGGAAAGCCTGACCGTGCTCATTCCCTTCCGTTGGCAGTTCGTCATAGTATTTAGCGGAAGCCAGTTTTACCGTTTTAAGGTTAGTTTCCGCAGAAGTTCCGCCAATAACGAACGCAATGTGATACGGAGGACAGGCCGCCGTCCCCAGCGTGCGCATTTTCTCAACCAGATAATTTTTCAGTTTCCCCGGCGTCAGTAACGCTTTGGTTTCCTGATAAAGATACGTTTTGTTTGCCGAACCGCCACCTTTGGCAATACAGAGGAATTTGTACTCGTCGCCATCAACGGCATAAAGATCGATCTGCGCTGGCAGGTTGGTGCCGGTATTCACCTCTTTATACATGTCCAGCGGCGCGTTTTGCGAGTAGCGCAAATTATCTTCGATATAGGTGTTATAGACACCGCGCGCCAAAGCCGCTTCGTCGCCACCACCTGTCCATACGCGCTGCCCTTTTTTACCAACGATAATCGCGGTGCCGGTATCCTGACAGGTTGGCAGAACGCCTTTTGCCGCGATATCGGAGTTTCGCAGGAATTGCAGCGCCACATATTTATCGTTTTCGCTGGCTTCCGGGTCACGCAGAATGTCGGCCACCTGTTGTTGGTGAGCCGGACGCAGCATAAATGACGCATCATGAAACGCCTGACGCGCCAGCAGAGTTAACGCTTCTGGCGCAACTTTCAAAATCTCCTGCCCTTCAAATTCAGATACGCTAACGTGTTCGCTGGTCAGCAGGTAATACTCGGTATCATCTTTTTTGAGTGGGAAAGGAGCCTGATAATGAAAGGGTTTGTTTGACATTGTTCTCTCACTTACTGCCTGGTTTGGTTATGCTCTGGGCGGGTGTTCCGTTGCCCTGTTAAAAGCGAGTAACAATATCCTACACACTTTTTTAACAAAAACTGAGACAAGTACGACTTTTTGCGGCTCCAGGTTACTTCCCGTAGGATTCTTGCTTTAATAGCGGGATTAATTTCCACATTAAAACAGGGATTGATCATGCAAAAACTCATTAACTCAGTGCAAAACTATGCCTGGGGCAGCAAAACGGCGTTGACTGAACTTTATGGTATGGAAAATCCGTCCAACCAGCCGATGGCCGAGCTGTGGATGGGCGCACATCCGAAAAGCAGTTCACGAGTGCAGAATGCCGCCGGAGATATCGTTTCACTGCGTGATGTGATTGAGAGTGATAAATCGACTCTGCTCGGAGAGGCCGTTGCCAGACGCTTTGGCGAACTGCCTTTCCTGTTCAAAGTATTATGCGCAGCCCAGCCGCTCTCCATTCAGGTTCATCCGAACAAACACAATTCTGAAATCGGTTTCGCCAAAGAAAATGCCGCAGGTATTCCGATGGATGCCGCCGAGCGTAACTATAAAGATCCTAACCACAAGCCGGAGCTGGTTTTTGCGCTGACACCATTCCTCGCGATGAACGCGTTTCGTGAGTTCTCCGAGATTGTCTCCCTGCTCCAGCCGGTCGCAGGTGCACATCCGGCAATTGCTCACTTTTTACAACAGCCTGATGCCGAACGTTTAAGCGAACTGTTCGCCAGCCTGTTGAATATGCAGAGTGAAGAAAAATCCCGCGCGCTGGCGATTTTAAAATCGGCACTCGACAGCCAACAGGGCGAACCATGGCAAACGATTCGTTTAATTTCTGAATTTTACCCGGATGACAGCGGTCTGTTCTCCCCGCTGTTGCTGAATGTGGTGAAACTGAACCCTGGCGAAGCGATGTTCCTGTTCGCTGAAACACCGCACGCCTACCTGCAAGGCGTGGCGCTGGAAGTGATGGCGAACTCCGATAACGTGCTGCGTGCGGGTCTGACGCCTAAATACATTGATATTCCTGAGCTGGTTGCCAACGTGAAGTTCGAAGCCAAACCAGCTAACCAGTTGTTGACCCAGCCGGTGAAGCAAGGTGCAGAACTGGACTTCCCGATTCCGGTGGATGATTTTGCCTTCTCGCTGCATGACCTTAACGATAAAGAAACCACCATCAGCCAGCAAAGTGCCGCCATTTTGTTCTGCGTTGAAGGCGAAGCAACTCTGTGTAAAGGTTCTCAACAGTTACAGCTTAAACCGGGTGAGTCAGCGTTTATTGCCGCCAACGAGACACCGGTGACAGTGAAAGGCCACGGACGTTTAGCCCGTGTTTACAACAAGCTGTAAGAGCTTACTGAAAAAATTAACATCTCTTGCTAAGCTTATTAAAGGCTTATAACACTTCAGGCGGCCAGTCCGCCTGATTTCATTTTATGGATAATCACTATGAATAAATCGCTGGTAGCGGTAGGCGTCATTGTTGCGCTCGGCGTAGTCTGGACAGGCGGCGCATGGTACACAGGCAAGAAAATAGAAACCCATCTCGAGGACATGGTCGCGCAGGCGAATGCGCAACTTAAGCTGACGGCTCCTGAATCCAACCTGGAAGTGAGTTATCAAAACTATCATCGCGGCGTGTTCAGCAGCCAGTTACAACTGGTGGTGAAACCCGTTGCCGGGAAAGAAAATCCGTGGATTAAAAGTGGTCAGAGCGTCATCTTCAACGAATCTGTTGATCATGGTCCCTTTCCCTTGGCTCAGCTGAAAAAACTGAACCTGATCCCATCGATGGCGTCGATTCAAACCACGCTTGTCAACAACAATGTGAGCAAGCCACTGTTTGATATGGCAAAAGGAGAAACACCTTTTGAGATTAACTCCCGCATTGGTTACAGCGGTGATTCCAGCTCAGATATCTCTCTCAAGCCACTGAATTACGAACAAAAAGATGAAAAAGTCGCCTTTAGCGGCGGCGAATTCCAGTTAAATGCAGACAGAGACGGCAAAGCTATCTCCCTTTCCGGGGAGGCGCAAAGCGGTCGGGTAGATGCGGTTAACGAATACAACCAGAAAGTACAGTTGACCTTTAATAATCTGAAAACCGACGGTTCCAGCACGCTGGCAAGTTTTGGTGAGCGCGTGGGCAACCAAAAACTGTCACTGGAAAAAATGACCATTTCGGTGGAAGGCAAAGAACTGGCACTGCTGGAAGGCATGGAGATCAGCGGTAAATCAGACCTGGTCAATGACGGTAAAACGATCAATAGCCAACTGGATTACTCGCTAAATAGCCTGAAGATACAGAATCAGGATCTGGGCAGCGGCAAGCTGACTTTAAAAGTCGGTCAGATTGATGGCGAAGCCTGGCATCAGTTTAGCCAGCAATATAACGCGCAAACTCAGGCACTGCTGGCACAGCCAGAGATTGCCAACAATCCCGAACTTTATCAGGAGAAAGTGACAGAAGCCTTCTTTAGCGCCCTGCCACTGATGTTGAAAGGCGATCCGGTGATAACTGTCGCTCCGTTAAGCTGGAAAAACAGTCAGGGTGAAAGTGCGCTGAATCTGTCGCTGTTCCTGAAAGATCCGGCAACGACTAAAGAAGCGCCGCAAACGCTAGCGCAGGAAGTAGACCGCTCGGTTAAGTCTCTGGAGGCAAAACTGACCATTCCGGTTGATATGGCAACTGAACTGATGACCCAGGTAGCGAAGCTGGAAGGTTATCAGGAAGATCAAGCGAAAAAACTGGCGAAACAGCAAGTTGAAGGTGCATCAGCAATGGGTCAGATGTTCCGTCTGACCACCTTGCAGGACAATACCATCACCACCAGCCTGCAATATGCTAACGGTCAGATCACGTTGAATGGCCAGAAAATGCCGCTGGAAGATTTTGTTGGTATGTTTGCAATGCCAGCATTAAACGTTCCGGCTGTACCAGCCATTCCGCAACAGTAATTCACTGCCAAAACGCCGGAGGGTTTTCTCTCCGGCGTTTTTTCTCACCTCAGCATAAAGTCATACTGAATACTCATTTTCACATCCCAGTAATTCAGGCGATCGCCCAGCGCACTGCCATCGCGCTTTTCCCGCCCTTTATCGGCGGCAAGAAAGAAATTCATCCCTTGTAGCGCCCCTTCGCTGACCCGATAGTTCATACCACCTAAGATGCCCGCGCCTTCAATCCGCACGTCTCGTTTACTGGATTCATAACCACGGGTCACAATCGGCGCAAAAGTCAGCGTAAATTGCGGGGTTAGACGATAGTTGACGCCCAATTGCCAGGACTGCATTCCTTCACGGTTACGATCTAGACTTAATGAAAAAGGATAGCCAATGTCAGTGTCCACCACGGCGCCATTCATCGCATGACGCAGATAACCACCACTACCAAATACACTTCCCCACGGCGTGCTCCAGGTCAATTGTCCACTAACCAACGTCGTTTCATTGGGCTGCCTGGTATTACGACTTAAGCCTTCGAGTTGCGCGTAAAAGCCGAGCAACTCTCCTTTCAGAGCATAATTCTGGTCGAGGGGTATGCTTTTCTCCAGAATACTTTGTATCTGATTGGAAACATCTTTCTGTGCCGATGCGCCCAGAGAATAGCGACTGGTATCATCATGCCAACTGGCGGCTAAAAAAGAACGTGCGCGATGTTTATCGTATTTCCCCGTCTGGCTGTTATACACCCCTTCATCACGAATACCGGTTGTTGAGTCGGTCCACAAAAATACTCTTGAGCGCCACATTCCCCACAGTTCGATATTAGGTGTTAAAGCCCAATAACCTAATACCCCTTCGGAAACAGTTGGTAATGTACGTTGCGAACTGCCAGCAATTAACGGAATACGATAAGGTAAACTGCCATAACTATAATCTGTTCCGAAGCGGCCTAATTTAAGCAAACTATTTTCACTCGGTTTTATTTTTACCGCGCCCAGGGCATAGCCAAAACTTTTATCGCCGTCAAGATACCATCGGGTACTCATATCAGCACGAGCACCTAACTTATAAACATAATACGCCCCGCCTTCAACGCCAATAATATTGGAATAATAACCACTATTGAAATCGAGCAATCCTCCCTGTACCCATGCGTAAATATCTCTTCCCGCGCCAGCACTGGGCTTATCAGCCCTGCGCAATTCGTTTTTCAGTCTGATGCGTAGCCCCGCTTCATCGTCAGCCAGTTGCGCCGCATAAGCAGAGGTAAGGCCAGAGGCAGCCGTCAGGCAAATAACGGCCATGGCCACTATTTTTCTCATAGTTGCACCTTTGATGTTCTGATTATTTTTATAGAATATTAATTAGTGATATCGCTGATTAATTGCTGCTGCATTTGTTTGCGATTATCAATTTCAACTATAATTTCTTTGAATTTTTTATCCGTGAGCGGATAAAACCAGATTATAGCGAATGCCAGTAGCATAAATCCGCAAGGGACTAAGGCAATTGATGTGCGTATCCCCATAATAACTTCCGGTGTTTGTGCCTGATTCGCAATATATCCGCTTAATCCCAAAATAAAGGCGGGAATTGAACCTCCTATTGCCTGGCCGCATTTGCGGGTAAATGAGAATAGCGAATAGGTAAGCCCTTCAATTCGCACGCCGGTCAGGTATTCACCGTATTCTACGGTATCAGCTTCCAGCGCCCACATCACGGTCATGGTAACGCCCTGACCAATTGAAGCGATGGCTAACGCGACCAACGCCACTGGCAGCGACCAGACGGAAACCCAGAAGAACAGCAAATAACCGCAGGTTCCCAGCAGAGCGCCAATCAGGAAAGTATTCTTTTTACCGATCCTGGCGACCATTCCTGGCACCAGCGGTGCCGACGCCACTGTACCGACCAGGTTTTGCACCAGTACCAGCACAGTAAACAGACCGGTGTCATTCAGCACATAGCGAACATAGAACAACGACGATGCGCTGACCGCGAAGGTCGAAATAAGCACACACAGTGCACCGATGCACAACATAAACAGCGGACGATTCCGTTTCAGCGTTTGCAGACTGATCTTCAATGACGGCTGTGCCACGATACGTACCACATTCTCACGCGTCGATTTGAAGCAGATGAAGTAAAGCACCATCCCGGCAATGGCCAGTACAATCGTCCAGAAATGGTACACCGACACCATCTCCTCCGGGCTGGAGTTTTTAATGCTCGGTCCTATCAGAAAAGCCAGACAGACAAAGGTCAGCGAAGCGGCAATTCCTCGAGCCGCGCCCAGACGGGCGCGGGACTGCGGTTGTTGGGTCATCGCGGTAGCAAGTGAACCATAAGGAATATTCACCAGGCTGTAGCAAAGCCCGAGGCCCATGTAGGTCAAATATGCATACACTACTTTGCTGCTATGACTCCAGTCGGTCGGCACCCAGAATACCAGCACGCTGAAGATCATTAACGGCGCAGTGCCAAAGAGTAAAAACGGGCGGAATTTTCCCCAGCGGGTATTCACACTGTCCACCACTCGTCCGGCAAAGACGTCGGCGAAAGCATCGAATACCCGAACCAGTAACAGCATGGTGCCCGCCGCAGCGGCACCGACGCCAGCGACGTCGGTGTAGTAACTCAACAGGAAGAGCGCCCCCATTGCGAAGGCGAAGTTATTGGCGACGTCACCGAGGCTGTAGCCGACGATGGTGCGCCAGGAGAGTTGTTGATTCATTGTTTGCCTCCCTGCTGCGGTTTTTCACCGAAGTTCATGCCAGTCCAGCGTTTTTGCAGCAAGAAAGCCGCCGACTTCGGTTTGCGGTCGCGGGTGAAGATCCCTTTCTTGTTACCGCCAACGCGCAAAATGCCCTGCGAGGTTGCAAAATCGGCGAAATTCCATACCTGTTCACCGACGACGGCGCTGACGCGATCAAAGACGCGGTGATACATATCCAGCCATGCACACTGATACTCTTCACTCCACATGTCGGTGTACATCGAGTGCAGACCGGCTAACGTATCCACGCCGTATTCGGTGATGATAATCGGCTGATGCAGTTTCTCCTGCCAGGCCAGAAGTTCTTTTTCCAGTACCTTCTCCGCCGTTTCCAAATCGCCGCTTTGTACATACCAACCGTAATAACGGTTAAGACACAGCACATCGAAGAGATCGCTGATGGTATCGGTGTGAGCGTCGCAGAACATTACATTGACGCAGGTGATCGGTCGCGTCGGGTCGAGTTTACGCGTTGCTTCCGCCAGTGGCGCGAAATATTCCCGTGCACCTTGCGGACGGGTATCCGGTTCGTTGGCAATACTCCACATCACCACGCTTGGGTGGTTTTTGTCACGCGCAATCAGCTCTTTAATCGCCTGTAAGTGCGCCTGCTGAGTTTCCCCGTTGACTGCCTCTTCGCTGTAGAGTTCTTTCGGCTTGTTGCCCGCTTCGAAACCAATGCCTAAAGAGAGGTTAAAGCCGACAGCTGCAGTTTCATCAATCACCACGATGCCATGTTCATCTGCCCAGTCGAGCATCTCTTCAGCGTAAGGGTAATGCGAGGTACGGTAGGAGTTAGCCCCAATCCAGTCCATTAATGCGTGATCGTGCACCATCAGCACGTTATCGAACCCTTTGCCGCGTAAATCTGCATCTTCATGGCGACCAAAACCAGTGAAGTAGAACGGTTTGTGGTTGATCAGGAACTGTTCGCCACTCACTGCCACTGACCGGATGCCAACGCGCAGCGGGTAGATATCACACTCTGTCTGGCTTTTGGCTGTGACGTACAGTTCATAGAGATAACCTTCACCCGGTTGCCAGAGGTGCGGATTCACTACTTGCAAGGTTCCGTTGTTGCCTTGTCCTGTTGCAACAACCTGTTGATCCGCATCACGCAGTTCAACGCTGACATCACCATTTGCCACCACCTGCCAGTCAATAGACGCGTGGTTACAGTCTTGCGCTACGTGCGTCACCACGGTGATATCGTCTACCCAGGTGTTCGGCGTGGTGTAGAGCATTACGCTGCGATGGATCCCGGCGTAGTTAAAGAAATCATGGAAGTAAGACTGCTTTTTCTTACCGTTTTCGTCGGTAATCACCATTCCCGGCGGGATAGTCTGCCAGTTCAGTTCGTTGTTCACACAAACGGTGATACGTACACTTTTCCCGGCAATAACATATGGCGTGACATCGGCTTCAAACGGCGTATATCCCCCCTGATGCTCCATCACTTCCTGATTGTTTACCCACACTTTGCCATAATGAGTGACCGCATCGAAACGCAGCACGATACGCTGACCCGCCCAACCTTTAGGTATAAAGACTTCGCGCTGATACCAGACGTTACCCACATAATTACGAATATCCGCATCGGCGAACTGATCGTTAAAACTGCCCGGCACAGCAATTGCCCGGCTCTCTTGTAACGCGCTTTCCCACCAACGCTGATCAATTCCACAGTTTTCGCGATCCAGACTGAATGCCCACAGGCCGTCGAGTTTTTTGATTTCACGGGTTGGGGTTTCTACAGGACGTAACATAAGGGACTCCTCATTAAGATAAAAATACTGGTCAACCTTTAATCTGATTAGTTAACCAATTTTGTGATGTACACAGTTATCTGTGAGAAACCCATGGAAGAGAAATGGAAATAAAAAGAACTGACACCGCGATCAAAAAACCAAAAACTGCAATACCCACAGCGTGATACGGATCGCATTAATCTTTAAAACAGCGTTGACAGAAGCCACAAAATAAGCAATCGAACGTTCATTCGAATAGATTTTAAATGATAAATTTACGTGTCATATGGCCACTGTGTATGTGTTAACGGTGGTTTTGTGACGAAACGGAAAGAGTTTCTATGCAGGATTAAGCAGGCCAGTCTTCACCGACCCGCGAAAAGACAGAATCAGGATGCGGTTAAAATACCGCCAATCATCGCGCGTAATCCCCGGGCGAATGACGCTTCACACGCCAGGTCTTCGGCTTCGATATCGGCCAGTACGCCATAGGTCAAATCCAGCAGTAAACGAGAGGTCATTGCCGTGTTGATGTCAGGGTTTATCTCACCCTTTTGCAGGGCATCGCGCATACGCTGGGCGATAAACTCCGTAATCGTCAGATGCTTATTCTTTAGCATGGCGGCGACCTGTGGATTGCGCATCCCTTCTGCCATAATTTCGACCACCAGCGCCCTTTGTCCAAAGGCTTCATGAGTGAGAGACACTATCGACTCGACCATATAGTCAACGAAATGAATCCCTTCGATAGGTTCGCGGAAGCGGATCACCGCCCTCTCCTGATCCTGAAGGATAATCGCCTGAATCAGGGCTTCTTTAGAAATGAAATGGTGATAGAGCGTTCCTGGGCTTATGCCGCAAGATTTACAGATGGCTTTCATCGAGGCACTGTGAAATCCATTTTCTGAAAAAATCTCTCTGGCAGCATTGAGGATCCGGGTCCGTGTCGGTTGCGCTTCAGTCTGCATGTTATCCATCGTTAAACCATTATAGTTAGCGTGAATAAGTAGTTTACCGCTTTGCTATGCAAGCGCCTAACATTGCAGGTCAAATGTGCGAAGCCCCCCGCATTCGAGTATTATTCACACGATAATTGGTCAACCAACAATCGAAATGTGGCAACCAGTAGCGAGATGGAGACATTTTTCTGATAACCCATCAGCACCGGAAAACAACGCTGAGTTGCGTTGTTTTCCGGTTTATTCGAATTAATTGAGTTCCTGTACCCCACCGCCGGAGACAGTGAGAATTTGTCCGCTTATCCAGCTGGCTGCGGGTGAACACAAGAACAACGCCGCATTAGCAATATCTTGCGGTTGGCCCAGACGTCTGATTGGCGTGTGTTGCAACATTTTTTGTTCGATTTCTGGTGTAATAACGGATTTGAGGGCATCCGTTAATATTGCTCCCGGCGCAATACCATTCACCCGAATATTTTTTTCACCCAGGTCAAACGCCATATTCCTGACCAGATGACTGGCCGCAGCTTTAGAGGACGCATACGAGGTCATGTTTTTATTTTTATTTTCTGCCGCCATGGAAGTGATAGTCAGAATAACGCCACCGCCATTTTTTTCCATTTCTGGCGCAATGAGTTGTGAAAGATGGAAAAAAGAAAAGACATTCAGTTCATAAGCGCGGCGAAAATCCGCCATTGGCATATCAAATGGCTTAGGACCACCGCCACCAGCGTTGTTAACCAGAATATCCACTTTACCCAACTTACTAATGGCAAAGTCTGCCAGAGCGGATAATTCCTGTTCGGACGTAATATCACAGCGCCACGCAAATGCCTGACCACCCAGTTGTTGAATCTCATCAACAACATGATTTGCTGCATCGGCGTTAATATCACTGACCACTACAGATGCACCTGCTGTCGCGAATGTAATGGCGATTTCTTTACCAATACCTGCACCCGCACCGGTGATGATGGCGCATTTTCCGTCGAGTCTCAGGTTGTCAGAATTAAACACATAAACCTCCTGTGAACTTCAGTAAAAATAAAAGGCACCGCCTGTGTGCCACATTTTTTATCATTAACCTTGAGGAAAGGACACTACCAGGTATAGCAGATAAAGAGAGGATTATTTCGCCGCAATGAGCCGGGCGGGGATAATAAGATTACGTGAATGCGTCTCTTCATGGGTGATTTTTTGCATCATGCGATCCGCAAGTGTTGTACCAAGTTCCCGCGCAGGTGTACTTGCCCAGGTAACGGGTATGTCATCAAGTGTGGTTTGCGTCGCATCGGTAAATGCCGCCAGCGAAACCTGTTGCTCAAAGTAACGATCGACTCCGCTTTCCCCGCTCTGGCGCCCTGCTTTTAGCAAACCAAACCATGCCCCCATCGCAATAGTTTCGTTATAACAAACCACGGCGCTGATAGTCGGGTTACGGCGCAAAAGTGCCGTGATAGCTTCCGCAGCTTGCTTCTGGCTGGAAGCGCACTCCAGTACCCAATCGCTGTGAAACGGCAGGCCAAATTTTAATAATGTCGCACAGTATCCCCCCACCCGCTCCGCGCGGGTTAATGAAGAACTTTGCCCTCCCAGCCAGGCGATACGCTGATGTCCATTGCGAATGAGATGCTCCGTCAACAACTGTGCAGCCTGCATGTTGTCCGGGCGAACCGTATCGACATCATCAAGATAACTGGCACGGGAAGCGAAAATCACCGGGATACCTTTTTCTTCTGCCATCCGCCGCAGGCCATCGCTGCTTCCCGCCGCACCGGCAATCACTACACCATCGACGCCCTGGTTGAGCAACAGTGAGAACCGCTGTGCCAACTGCTCGCCGTCTTTACCGCCGTGAAGCAAAAAAACCATCCGCCCCTGCGCCTCCAGAGCTTCCGTCAATCCGGCCGTTAATTCAGCGTAAAATGACGTAGATAAATCACGCACGATCAAACCAATGACGCCGCTTTGCCCGCCGCGCAGTGCCGACGCCTGGCGATTACGCACAAATCCCAGCTCTTCAATAGCTGCGTTAACCCGTTCCCCCGTAGCGGTAGATATCCGTCCTTTTCCGCTAAGTACCAGCGAAACGGTACTGACCGATACTCCCGCAGCCAGCGCAACATCATGAATGGTGATTTTTTTGGCGGTAGCCATACAGATGACCTACTCCCTGATTTTGTGACAGATAAAACGTTTTACCTTTAATTTATCTTATACCCGCTATTATCGTCGCGTAATGTGATTTATGCCTCACTAAAGTTTGATAAAACGTTTTATCTTCTCGCGCAATTTATTGAATCCAGACTGTTCTTAACAAGGAGTCGTTTTATGACGGCGAAAGCAGCACCGAAAGTCACGCTGTGGGAATTTTTCCAGCAGTTAGGCAAAACCTTTATGTTACCCGTCGCATTACTGTCGTTCTGCGGAATTATGTTAGGGATTGGTAGTTCCCTTAGTAGCCATGATGTCATCACCCTCATCCCGGCATTGGGTAACCCCGTGTTGCAGGCTATCTTTACCTGGATGAGTAAAATTGGCTCGTTCGCTTTTAGCTTTCTGCCGGTGATGTTCTGTATTGCGATCCCGCTAGGACTGGCGCGAGAGAACAAAGGCGTAGCGGCGTTCGCTGGTTTCGTGGGTTATGCGGTAATGAACCTGGCGGTTAACTTCTGGTTGACCAATAAAGGCATTCTGCCAACCACCGATGCAGCCGTTCTGAAAGCCAATAACATCCAGAGCATTCTTGGGATCCAGTCGATCGACACCGGGATCCTCGGTGCGGTGATCGCCGGTATTATCGTCTGGATGCTGCATGAGCGTTTCCATAATATCCGCCTGCCGGATGCGCTGGCATTCTTCGGCGGTACGCGCTTCGTGCCAATTATCTCCTCGCTGGTGATGGGTCTTGTCGGTCTGGTGATTCCGTTAGTCTGGCCGATTTTTGCCATGGGTATTAGCGGCTTAGGTCATATGATCAACAGCGCGGGTGATTTCGGACCTATGCTGTTTGGTACGGGTGAACGTCTGCTGTTGCCGTTTGGTCTGCATCACATTCTGGTGGCATTAATTCGCTTTACCGACGCGGGCGGCACGCAGGAAGTCTGTGGACAAACCGTCAGCGGCGCACTCACCATCTTCCAGGCGCAATTAAGCTGCCCGACCACTCACGGTTTCTCTGAAAGCGCCACGCGTTTCCTCTCCCAGGGTAAAATGCCTGCATTCCTCGGCGGTCTGCCAGGTGCTGCATTAGCCATGTATCACTGTGCTCGCCCGGAAAACCGTCATAAAATTAAAGGTCTGCTGATTTCTGGCCTGATCGCCTGTGTTGTTGGCGGCACTACCGAACCGCTGGAGTTTCTGTTCCTGTTCGTAGCGCCAGTTCTGTACGTCATCCACGCGCTGTTAACCGGCCTCGGCTTCACCGTCATGTCTGTTCTCGGCGTCACCATCGGTAATACCGACGGCAATATCATCGACTTTGTGGTGTTCGGTATTTTGCATGGCCTGTCGACTAAGTGGTACATGGTGCCAGTGGTGGCGGCAATCTGGTTTGTCGTTTACTACGTCATCTTCCGTTTCGCTATCACCCGCTTCAATCTGAAAACCCCGGGGCGCGACAGTGAAGTTGCCAGCTCAATCGAAAAAGCCGTTGCTGGTGCGCCGGGTAAATCAGGTTACAACGTTCCGGCAATTCTCGAAGCCTTAGGCGGTGCCGACAATATTGTCAGCCTGGATAACTGCATTACCCGCCTGCGTTTGTCAGTGAAAGATATGTCGCTTGTTAATGTGCAGGCGCTAAAGGACAATCGGGCAATTGGCGTAGTACAACTTAATCAACATAACCTGCAGGTTGTTATCGGGCCGCAAGTTCAGTCTGTAAAAGACGAAATGGCTGGTCTGATGCGTACTGTTCAGGCATAAGGATAAAATATGTTCGATTTTTCAAAGGTCGTGGATCGTCATGGAACATGGTGTACACAGTGGGACTATGTCGCTGACCGTTTCGGCACTGCTGACCTGTTACCGTTCACGATTTCAGACATGGATTTTGCCACCGCCCCCTGCATTATCGGGGCGCTTAATCAACGCCTGATGCACGGTGTATTTGGCTACAGCCGCTGGAAAAACGATGAGTTTCTCGCGGCTATTGCCCACTGGTTCTCCACCCAGCATAACACCGCCATTGATACGCAGTCGGTGGTTTATGGTCCTTCTGTTATCTATATGGTGTCGGAATTGATTCGCCAGTGGTCTGCTGTCGGTGAAGGTGTAGTGATCCATACCCCAGCTTACGACGCATTTTACAAAGCCATCGAAGGTAATCAGCGCACCGTGATGCCCGTTGCTTTAGAGAAACGGGCAGACGGCTGGTTTTGCGATATGACCAAACTGGAAGCGGTGTTGGCAAAACCGGAGTGTAAAATTATGCTCCTGTGTAGCCCGCAGAACCCCACCGGTAAGGTCTGGAGTTGTGACGAACTGGAGATAATGGCAGACCTGTGCGAGCGGCATGATGTGCGCGTTATCTCCGATGAAATCCATATGGATATGGTATGGGGCGAGCAACCGCATATTCCCTGGAGTAACGTGGCGCGCGGAAACTGGGCGCTGCTGACCTCAGGCTCAAAAAGCTTCAACATACCCGCTCTGACCGGAGCCTACGGCATCATTGAAAATAGCGATAGTCGCGAGGCGTATTTATCGGCACTGAAAGGTCGTGATGGATTGTCCTCACCAGCCGTACTGGCGCTTACCGCCCATATTGCCGCCTATCAACAAGGCGCGCCGTGGCTGGATGCCTTACGTGTCTATCTGAAAGACAATCTGACATATATCGCAAATACGATGAATGCAGCGTTCCCGGAACTCAACTGGCAGATCCCACAATCCACTTATCTTGCCTGGCTTGATCTACGTCCGTTAAATATAGACGACAACGCATTGCAAAAAGCCCTGATTAAGCAAGAAAAAGTAGCGATCATGCCGGGATATACCTACGGTGAAGAGGGTCGTGGCTTTGTTCGTCTCAATGCAGGATGCCCGCGTTCAAAACTGGAAAAAGGTGTTGCCGGTTTGATTAACGCCATCCGAACTGTACGTTGATTACGATTGCGCAACGTAAATAATCGTTGCGCAATCGTAGATTTTCACCCGGTTTTGTTTTTATAATGGTGCGCACTTTTATATACAGAAAAAGAGTGCGACCATGATTGATACAACCCTGCCATTAACCGATATCCATCGCCACCTTGATGGCAACATTCGTCCCCAGACCATTCTTGAACTTGGCCGCCAGTATAATATCTCGCTTCCTGCACAGTCCCTGGAAACGTTGATCCCTCACGTTCAGGTCATCGCCAACGAACCCGATCTGGTTAGCTTTCTGACCAAACTCGACTGGGGCGTTAAAGTTCTTGCCACGCTCGACGCCTGCCGTCGCGTGGCGTTTGAAAATATAGAAGATGCCGCCCGTAATGGCCTGCACTATGTTGAACTGCGTTTTTCGCCGGGTTACATGGCGATGGCGCATCAGCTGCCTGTCGCTGGCGTCGTCGAAGCAGTCATTGATGGCGTACGTGAAGGCTGCCGCACCTTTGGCGTGCAGGCGAAACTTATCGGTATTATGAGCCGAACCTTTGGCGAAGCCGCCTGTCAGCAAGAGCTGGAAGCATTTTTGGCTCACCGCGATCAGATTACCGCACTGGATTTAGCCGGTGATGAGCTTGGTTTCCCGGGGAGTCTGTTCCTTTCTCACTTCAATCGCGCGCGTGATGCAGGCTGGCATATTACTGTCCATGCAGGCGAAGCCGCCGGGCCAGAAAGCATCTGGCAGGCTATTCGTGAACTGGGGGCGCAGCGTATTGGACATGGCGTAAAAGCCATTGAAGATCGGGCGCTGATGGATTTCCTCGCTGAACAGCAAATTGGTATTGAATCTTGTCTGACCTCAAATATTCAGACCAGCACCGTAGCGTCTCTGGCGGCACATCCGCTGAAAACGTTCCTTGAGCATGGTATTTGTGCCAGCATTAACACTGACGATCCAGGCGTACAGGGTGTGGATATCATTCACGAATATACCGTTGCCGCGCCGGCTGCTGGGTTATCCCGCGAGCAAATCCGCCAGGCGCAGATTAATGGTCTGGAAATGGCTTTCCTCAGCGCAGAGGAAAAACGCGCACTGAAAGAAAAAGTAGCAGCGAAATAAGAACATGCCTGATAAGACACGTAAGCGTCGTATCAGGCATTAAACTCATCAAGAATGTCTACATTATTTACGCCAGACACAGCGTCGCGCGATGTTTGGCGGATTCAATGCCCAGCTCAATCAGCTCCATTACCTGGATTGCCTGACTTGCCGGAACCGGATTTTCTCCATCGCCATTCAACGCATCACGAATAGCAGCATAGTAAGCCGGATAATTTCCCGGCACCGTCAGCAGTGTTTCTTCGACACGTTCTTCACCTTCAACGCGGGTAAGTACGCCGTCACGCATATCGTAGCCCCAATCCTCTTGTGGCAGACGCTCGCCATTTTTCAAGCGTTCTTCCTGTGGATCGAGGCCATATTTAATATAGCTGCCGCGAGAGCCATGAACGATATAACGCGCCGACTCTGCCGCCGCCAGCATAGTGCCGTGTAAAATAACCCGCCGCTGTGGATAGGACAAAATGGCGTGGAAATAATCGGTCGACTGCGCTCCTGGGCGTAACTGTGCTAAATCCACGGTCATGCTGACAGGTAAGCCAAACAACGTAATGGCCTGATCGAGCAGATGCGGTGCCAGATCGTACCAGATACCGCTGCCAGGACCGCCCTGTTCACGCCAGCGATCGCGTACCTGCGGACGGAAACGATCAAAATGTGACTCAAAGTAAGCAATCTCACCCAGCACACCTTCCGCAAGTAATCCTTTCAGCGTCAGAAAATCGCTGTCCCAGCGACGGTTATGAAACACGGACAACACGCGTCCAAGGCTTTTTGCCAGCGCATCCAGCTCCCGCGCTTGTGACAGTGTCACGGTAAAGGGCTTATCAACGACTACGTGCTTACCCGCTTCCAGCGCCGCTTTCGCTAACGGAAAATGAGTATCGTTGGGCGTAGGAATGACAATCAGATCAATATTGGGATCATTAAAGAGATGCTTCGGTTCAGAGACAACCGTAACCGTTGGCCAGTCGGCCTTTACTTTTGTTTCGTCACTGCTGGAGATAACTGCCAGCTCCAGCCCGGGCGTGCCCGCAATCAGGGGCGCATGGAAGGTTTTACTCGCATAACCGTACCCAATCAACCCAACACGGATGTTGTCGCTCATGTCATTGCCTCTCATTGAAGTATGATTGCTATTTGACACTATCCTTTACCCTCTCTCAACAGTTTAATAAACTGGCTGCAATAAGGGATGTTATTTAACTTAAGTCAAAAAAATAGCTAATTTTCCGAAGGAAAAAGATAAATATCGCAAAAACATCAGTAAAAATCTTGCTGGAGCAATTATTGCTAAGTAACATTTACGGCCTTAGTTAATGGATCAATCAACATAGATGTGGGCAGTAATGAATCGTCTTATTGAATTAACAGGTTGGATCGTTCTTGTTGTTTCAGTCATTCTTCTTGGCGTGGCGAGTCACATTGACAACTACCAGCCGCCAGAACAGAGTACCCAGGTGCAACACAAGTAATCTCTGCGTTTGCAAGGCAACATGCAGCCATCCGGGTGCATGTTTTAACTTGACAGGTATTTAAACCAGGAATTTATTATCTTGCTCGATGGAGTTGACGATTGTCAGGAATAGTAAAGCGCGTTACTCTTTTATTAGCAGTATTTCATCCCTGAATATTTGCCATCAGCGCATTTTTATTATTGTTATTGCAAAAGCGTTCACCGCTGGTGAAATTTTATCATAACATATAATGCCTACCACTTTGGTATTAGTTATTTTATGGATCTTTTATGACTGCTCAGGAATACTTATTAAAGTTTCGTAAAATCAATTCTCTCGAAAGTCTGGAAAAACTCTACGACCACCTTAATTACACCCTGACGGACGATCAGGATATTATCAATATGTATCGCGCAGCCGATCACCGCCGTGCTGAACTGGTCTCTGGCGGTCGATTGTTTGACCTTGGCCAGGTTCCAAAGTCCGTCTGGCACTATGTTCAATAAAGAAAGTAGCGATCGGTTATAAAAGCCTTATAATAACGCCCCTAAAATTAGATTTGCCTGTTTGCTGTCGCTATTCTGGAGAACGTATGACCACCACAACGCCACAACGTATTGGAGGCTGGTTGCTTGGGCCGTTGGCCTGGCAGTTAGTCGCCCTATTGAGTACGACGCTGGCGTTGTTGCTGTACTGTGCAGCGTTATCCTCTCCTCAAACATTTAAAACGCTCGGCGAACAAACACTAACGACGCAAATCTTATGGGGCGTTTCGTTTATTACCGCCATTGCCATGTGGTATTACACCTTGTGGTTAACTATCGCATTCTTTAAACGTCGGCGTTGTGTTCCTAAACACTATATTATCTGGTTACTGATTTCCGTATTACTGGCGGTTAAAGCCTTCGCGTTTTCGCCAGTTGAAGATGGTGTCGCCGTTCGCCAGTTGCTGTTTACTTTGCTGGCAACCGCATTGATCGTCCCCTATTTCAAACGCTCGTCGCGGGTGAAAGCGACGTTTGTGAATCCGTAATAACCTTACAGTTAACCTGTTGTCGCCTGCTCTGGATTAACGGATAATAGGCGGCTTTTTTATTTCAGGCCGAAAAATGACTGACTACCTGTTACTGTTTGTCGGAACTGTACTGGTCAATAACTTTGTACTGGTCAAGTTTCTGGGGCTTTGCCCGTTTATGGGCGTTTCCAAAAAGCTGGAAACCGCAATGGGCATGGGGCTGGCAACAACATTTGTGATGACGCTGGCGTCTATTTGCGCCTGGCTTATCGACACGTGGATTTTGATCCCACTCGATCTGATTTACCTGCGCACCCTGGCCTTTATTCTGGTGATTGCCGTGGTCGTGCAGTTCACCGAGATGGTGGTACGTAAAACCAGCCCGGTGCTTTACCGACTGCTGGGGATTTTTCTCCCGCTTATCACCACCAACTGTGCGGTGCTCGGCGTGGCATTGCTGAATATCAATCTCGGACACAATTTCTTGCAGTCGGCACTGTACGGTTTTTCTGCTGCTGTCGGCTTCTCGCTGGTAATGGTGCTTTTCGCCGCCATTCGCGAACGCCTTGCTGTGGCTGATGTCCCGGCACCTTTTCGCGGTAATGCCATTGCTCTCATTACCGCAGGTCTTATGTCTCTGGCCTTTATGGGCTTTAGTGGTTTGGTGAAGTTGTAATGAATGCTATCTGGATTGCCGTTGCCGCCGTGAGCCTGCTGGGTCTGGCGTTTGGCGCCATTCTGGGTTATGCCTCCCGCCGTTTTGCGGTGGAAGACGATCCGGTCGTTGAGAAAATTGACGAAATCTTACCGCAGAGCCAGTGTGGGCAGTGCGGTTATCCTGGCTGTCGCCCCTATGCCGAAGCCATCAGCTGTAACGGTGAAAAAATCAACCGCTGCGCCCCTGGCGGCGAAGCTGTAATGCTAAAAATTGCCGAACTGCTTAATGTCGAGCCGCAGCCGCTGGATGGCGATGCGCAAGAGTTGACGCCTGCGCGGATGGTGGCGGTTATTGATGAAAATAACTGTATTGGCTGCACCAAGTGCATTCAGGCGTGTCCGGTAGACGCCATCGTTGGCGCTACCCGTGCCATGCATACGGTAATGAGTGATCTCTGTACGGGCTGCAATTTATGCGTTGACCCGTGCCCGACGCACTGCATCTCGTTGCAACCGGTCGCAGAAACGCCTGACTCCTGGAAATGGGATCTGAACACCATTCCCGTGCGCATTATTCCCGTGGAACACCATGCTTAAGTTATTCTCTGCATTCAAAAAAAATAAAATCTGGGATTTCAACGGCGGCATCCATCCACCGGAGATGAAAACTCAGTCCAACGGTACTCCCCTGCGCCAGGTTCCATTGGCGCAGCGTTTTGTCATGCCACTGAAACAGCATATTGGTGCTGAAGGTGAGCTGTGTGTTAACGTCGGCGATAAAGTATTGCGCGGTCAGCCGCTTACCCGTGGTCGCGGCAAAATGCTGCCGGTTCACGCGCCAACGTCTGGCACGGTTACGGCTATTGCACCCCACTCGACGGCTCATCCTTCAGCCTTAGCTGAATTAAGCGTGATTATTGATGCCGATGGTGAAGATTGCTGGTTCCCACGTGACGGCTGGGCTGATTACCGCTCACGCAGCCGGGAAGAATTAATTGAACGCATTCATCAGTTTGGCGTCGCCGGGCTGGGTGGTGCAGGCTTCCCGACAGGCGTTAAATTGCAGGGCGGCGGCGATAAAATCGAAACCTTGATTATTAACGCAGCCGAGTGCGAACCGTATATTACCGCTGATGACCGTCTGATGCAGGATTGCGCTGCTCAGGTCGTAGAAGGCATTCGCATTCTTGCGCATATCCTACAGCCGCGCGAAATCCTTATCGGTATTGAAGATAACAAACCTCAGGCGATCTCCATGCTTCGCGCGGTGCTGGCGGATTCTCACGATATTTCTCTGCGGGTGATTCCAACCAAATATCCTTCCGGCGGCGCCAAACAGCTAACGTACATCCTGACCGGGAAACAAGTACCGCACGGCGGTCGCTCATCGGATATCGGCGTGTTAATGCAAAACGTTGGTACGGCTTACGCAGTAAAACGCGCAGTAATCGATGGTGAACCGATTACCGAGCGCGTGGTGACGCTGACCGGCGAAGCGATTGCTCGTCCGGGCAACGTCTGGGCGCGTCTGGGTACGCCGGTGCGTCATTTATTGAACGATGCCGGATTCTGCCCTTCTGCCGATCAAATGGTGATTATGGGCGGCCCGCTGATGGGCTTTACCTTACCGTGGCTGGATGTACCGGTAGTCAAAATCACCAACTGCCTGTTAGCTCCGTCCGCCAGTGAACTGGGCGAACCACAGGAAGAACAAAGCTGCATCCGCTGTAGCGCCTGTGCCGATGCCTGCCCTGCGGATCTTTTGCCGCAGCAGTTGTACTGGTTCAGCAAAGGTCAACAGCACGACAAAGCCACCACGCATAACATTGCCGACTGCATTGAATGCGGTGCCTGCGCGTGGGTTTGCCCGAGTAATATTCCCCTGGTGCAATATTTCCGTCAGGAAAAAGCCGAGATTGTCGCCATTCGTCAGGAAGAGAAACGCGCCGCAGAAGCTAAAGCGCGTTTTGAAGCTCGTCAGGCACGTCTGGAACGCGAAAAAGCTGCGCGTCTTGAACGACATAAGAGCGCAGCAGTTCAACCGGCAGCCAAAGACAAAGATGCGATTGCTGCCGCACTGGCACGTGTGAAAGAAAAACAAGCTCAGGCCACGCAACCGATTGTGATTAAAGCGGGCGAACGCCCGGATAACAGCGCGATTATTGCGGCACGGGAAGCCCGTAAAGCACAAGCCAGAGCAAAACAGGCAGAATTGCAGCAAACTAACGACGCCGCAAGCGTTGCTGATCCACGTAAAGCGGCAGTAGAGGCCGCAATTGCTCGAGCGAAAGCACGCAAGCTGGAACAACAACCTGCTAACGAATCGCCGCAGGAACAGGTTGACCCGCGCAAGGCCGCCGTCGAAGCCGCTATCGCCCGCGCCAAAGCACGCAAGCTGGAGCAGCAGCAGGCTAACGCAGAACCAGAAGAACAGGTTGACCCGCGCAAAGCCGCCGTCGAAGCCGCTATTGCCCGCGCCAAAGCACGTAAGCTGGAGCAACAGCAGGCTAACGCAGAACCAGAAGAACAGGTCGACCCGCGCAAGGCCGCCGTTGAAGCTGCTATCGCCCGCGCCAAAGCACGCAAACTGGAACAGCAGCTGGCAAACGCAGAACCAGAAGAACAGGTCGACCCGCGCAAAGCCGCCGTTGAAGCTGCTATCGCCCGCGCCAAAGCACGTAAGCTGGAACAGCAGCCGGCAAACGCAGAACCAGAAGAACAGGTTGATCCGCGCAAGGCCGCCGTTGAAGCCGCTATTGCCCGCGCCAAAGCACGCAAACTGGAACAGCAACAGGCTAATGCAGAACCAGAAGAACAGGTCGATCCGCGCAAAGCGGCAGTTGCTGCGGCTATAGCCCGCGTTCAGGCCAAAAAAGCCGCCCAGCAAAAGGTTGTAAACGAGGACTAAATGGTATTCAGAATAGCTAGCTCCCCTTATACCCATAACCAGCGCCAGACATCGCGCATTATGTTGCTGGTACTGATCGCAGCCGTGCCCGGAATCGCTGCGCAACTTTGGTTTTTTGGCTGGGGTACTCTCGTTCAGATCCTCCTGGCGTCGGTCAGTGCACTGTTAGCCGAAGCTCTTGTGCTGAAACTGCGCAAACAGCCTGTTTCCACAACCTTGAAAGATAATTCGGCGCTTTTAACAGGGTTGTTACTCGCCGTAAGTATTCCCCCCCTCGCACCGTGGTGGATGGTCGTGCTGGGTACGGTGTTTGCGGTGATCATCGCTAAACAGTTATACGGCGGTCTGGGGCAAAACCCGTTTAACCCGGCGATGATTGGCTATGTGGTCTTACTGATCTCCTTCCCGGTGCAGATGACCAGCTGGCTGCCACCGCATGAAATTGCGGTCAACATTCCTGGCTTCATCGACGCCATACAGGTTATCTTCAGCGGTCATACTGCCAGCGGCGGTGATATGAACACGCTACGCTTAGGTATTGATGGCATTAGCCAGGCAACGCCACTGGATACGTTCAAAACTTCTGTCCGCGCCGGTCATTCGGTTGAGCAGATTATGCAGTATCCGATCTACAGCGGTATTCTGGCGGGTGCTGGCTGGCAATGGGTAAACCTCGCCTGGCTGGTTGGCGGCGTGTGGTTGCTATGGCAGAAAGCGATTCGCTGGCATATTCCGGTCAGCTTCTTAGTAACGCTGGCGTTATGCGCAACGTTGGGCTGGTTGTTTTCACCAGAAACACTGGCATCACCGCAAATTCATCTGCTTTCTGGCGCGACCATGCTCGGCGCATTCTTTATTCTGACCGATCCGGTGACCGCTTCTACGACCAATCGTGGTCGTCTGATTTTCGGTGCGCTGGCGGGCTTATTAGTCTGGTTGATCCGCAGTTTCGGCGGCTATCCTGACGGCGTGGCTTTTGCTGTCTTGCTGGCGAACATCACGGTTCCTCTGATCGATTACTACACGCGTCCGCGCGTCTACGGCCATCGCAAAGGATAAACCATGCTGAAAACTATCCGAAAACACGGTATTACACTGGCGCTGTTTGCTGCGGGTTCAACAGGTTTAACGGCGGCCATCAACCAGATGACCAAAACGACGATTGCCGAACAGGCCAGCCTGCAACAAAAGGCGTTATTTGATCAGGTGCTGCCAGCCGAACGCTATAACAATGCGCTGGCGCAGAGTTGCTACCTGGTGACGGCACCAGAGTTAGGTAAAGGTGAGCATCGGGTTTACATCGCTAAACAGGATGACAAGCCGGTAGCCGCCGTTCTGGAGGCGACCGCGCCGGATGGCTATTCCGGTGCGATTCAGCTACTGGTGGGAGCCGATTTTAACGGCACGGTACTTGGCACGCGCGTGACAGAACATCACGAAACGCCAGGGCTTGGCGATAAAATCGAACTGCGCCTTTCAGACTGGATCACCCATTTTGCAGGTAAAAAAATCAGCGGTGCTGACGACGCACACTGGGCGGTGAAGAAAGATGGTGGTGATTTCGACCAGTTTACTGGCGCGACGATTACGCCTCGCGCGGTGGTGAATGCGGTAAAACGCGCCGGATTGTACGCTCAGACGTTACCGGCACAACTTTCTCAACTTCCTGCCTGTGGAGAATAAACCGTGAGCGAAATTAAAGACGTTATTGTTCAGGGGTTATGGAAGAACAACTCCGCACTGGTTCAGTTGCTTGGCCTCTGCCCGCTGCTGGCGGTCACGTCCACTGCCACCAACGCACTGGGTTTAGGGCTTGCGACGACGCTGGTGCTGACGCTTACCAACCTGACTATCTCGACACTGCGTCACTGGACGCCAGCTGAGATCCGTATCCCGATCTACGTGATGATCATCGCCTCGGTTGTCAGCGCCGTACAGATGCTGATCAACGCCTACGCCTTCGGCCTGTATCAGTCGTTAGGGATTTTTATTCCGCTGATTGTCACTAACTGTATCGTTGTGGGTCGTGCTGAAGCCTTCGCCGCCAAAAAAGGTCCGGCGCTTTCGGCTCTTGATGGTTTTTCGATAGGGATGGGCGCAACCTGCGCAATGTTCGTGCTGGGTTCACTGCGCGAAATCATCGGCAATGGAACGTTGTTTGACGGTGCTGATGCGCTGTTGGGTAACTGGGCAAAAGTATTGCGGGTGGAGATCTTCCACACTGATTCCCCTTTCCTGCTGGCAATGTTACCACCAGGCGCATTTATTGGTCTGGGACTGATGCTGGCAGTGAAATATCTGATTGACGAAAAAATGAAAAAGCGCCGCGCTGAAGCCGTCGCCGAACGCGACTTGCCGAACGGTGAAACAGGGAATGTCTGATGAACAAAGCAAAACGCCTGGAGATCCTCACACGCCTGCGTGAGAACAATCCTCACCCCACAACCGAGCTTAATTTCAGTTCGCCTTTTGAATTGCTGATCGCCGTACTGCTTTCCGCTCAGGCCACCGATGTCAGCGTTAATAAGGCGACGGCGAAGCTCTACCCGGTGGCTAATACACCTGCAGCAATGCTCGAACTGGGCGTCGAAGGGGTGAAAACCTATATCAAAACTATTGGGCTTTATAACAGCAAAGCGGAAAATATCATAAAGACCTGCCGTATCTTACTGGAACAGCATAATGGCGAAGTTCCGGAAGATCGCGCGGCGCTTGAAGCTTTGCCAGGCGTAGGACGTAAAACAGCTAATGTGGTGTTGAATACCGCTTTCGGCTGGCCGACCATCGCTGTAGATACCCACATTTTCCGTGTCTGCAACCGCACCCAATTTGCACCAGGAAAAAATGTCGAGCAGGTCGAGGAAAAATTGCTGAAAGTGGTGCCAGCAGAATTTAAAGTCGATTGCCACCACTGGTTAATTCTTCACGGACGTTATACCTGCATCGCCCGCAAGCCCCGCTGTGGCTCCTGCATTATTGAAGATCTTTGTGAATACAAAGAGAAAGTTGACATCTGACACAAATGGGTAGCGTCGTCTACCCATCCATTACCTTTCCTTATCTTCTTCAAAAACATCCTTCTAACGTTAATGATGCCGCCTCGCTGCGGCATCATCAGGCAATCCGTTTGTGAATAACCAAAAATGCAGGTTAATTGTTTTTTTAATAGCGAAATTTTCTATCCATTCGTGATCAAGATCACACTGATGCTGAAATGTAAAAACAATGCATTTTAAAAGTTAAATTTGACAAAGCATTGATTCAATCCGTCCTGAAACCTACAAAACATTACACTGGCTATTTTTCAGATAATGGACTATCCCACTACATAAAACACCTTATAGCAGAACATATCGCCAAACTGGAATTATTACCCTATCTCAGTAGTGAAAAAATCTGCCGTTACGTTTTTTGAAAAATTTAACGCTGGATAACATTTCGCGGAGCCGATGAATTCCCCACGCCAGTTATATGTAACAGATTATTACAAAAGACTTGTCTGAAAGTGCAAGATAGTGAACATTACCTGCCGTTTCCCCTCCCACTATAACAATTACGCGTATGTTTTTTAGACATCACGCGAGAAAGCACCCCCGTTAATATGGGATGTAAAAAAAGAGGTAAAAGTGTCCACTGCAAACCAAAAACCAACAGAAAGCGTTAGTTTGAACGCTTTCAAACAACCGAAGGCGTTCTATCTCATCTTCTCGATTGAGTTATGGGAACGTTTTGGTTATTACGGCCTACAAGGAATTATGGCTGTCTACCTGGTTAAACAACTGGGTATGTCTGAAGCGGATTCAATCACCCTTTTCTCTTCCTTTAGCGCCCTGGTTTATGGTCTGGTCGCTATCGGCGGCTGGTTAGGTGACAAGGTACTGGGTACTAAACGCGTTATTATGCTTGGTGCTATTGTACTGGCCATTGGTTATGCGCTGGTTGCATGGTCTGGTCACGACGCCGGTATCGTCTATATGGGTATGGCGGCCATTGCCGTAGGTAACGGCCTGTTTAAAGCCAACCCGTCTTCGCTGCTCTCTACTTGCTATGAGAAAAACGACCCGCGTCTGGACGGTGCATTTACCATGTACTACATGTCCGTCAACATCGGTTCTTTCTTCTCTATGATTGCAACCCCATGGCTGGCTGCCAAATATGGCTGGAGCGTCGCGTTCGCCCTTAGCGTAGTAGGTCTGTTAATCACTATCGTTAACTTCGCCTTCTGCCAACGCTGGGTTAAGCAGTACGGCTCAAAACCTGACTTTGAACCAGTCAACTACCGTAACCTGCTGCTGACCATTATTGGTGTTGTGGCCCTGATCGCAGTTGCAACCTGGCTGCTGCACAACCAGGAAGTTGCACGTATGGCGCTGGGCGTTGTTGCTCTGGGTATCGTGGTTATCTTCGGTAAAGAAGCGTTTGCCATGAAAGGTGCTGCGCGTCGTAAAATGATCGTTGCCTTCATCCTGATGCTTGAAGCAATCATCTTCTTCGTGCTGTACAGCCAGATGCCGACGTCTCTGAACTTCTTTGCGATTCGTAACGTTGAACACACTATTCTGGGTCTGGCCGTTGAGCCAGAGCAGTATCAGGCGCTGAACCCGTTCTGGATCATCATTGGTAGCCCGATTCTGGCCGCTATCTATAACAAGATGGGCGATACCCTGCCGATGCCGACCAAGTTTGCAATCGGTATGGTGATGTGCTCTGGTGCGTTCCTGATCCTGCCGCTGGGTGCGAAATTCGCGTCTGACGCAGGTATCGTTTCTGTAAGCTGGCTGGTAGCTAGCTACGGCCTGCAGAGTATCGGTGAACTGATGATCTCTGGTCTGGGTCTGGCGATGGTTGCACAGCTCGTTCCGCAGCGTCTGATGGGGTTCATTATGGGTAGCTGGTTCCTGACCACTGCCGGTGCAAACCTGATTGGTGGTTATGTTGCGGGTATGATGGCTGTTCCGGATAACGTAACCGATCCGCTGATGTCGCTGGAAGTGTATGGTCGCGTGTTCTTGCAGATTGGGGTCGCCACTGCCGTTATTGCTGTGCTGATGCTGCTGACCGCGCCGAAACTGCATCGCATGACCCAGGACGATGCTGCAGACAAAGCGGCAAAAGCTGCCGTAGCGTAAATTTCAGGGAAACTCTTTTACAAGCCGCTAACTTTTCGTTAGCGGCTTTTTTTTTGTTCAGCAACGCACTACCATACTTTAAACCACAGCCAAAAGGAGTTACCGATGAAACTGTTCTACAAACCGGGTGCCTGCTCTCTTGCTTCCCATATCACCCTGCGTGAGAGCGGAAAGGACTTTACGCTCGTCAGTGTGGATTTGATGAAAAAACGTCTCGAGAACGGTGATGATTACTTTGCCATTAACCCTAAGGGACAGGTTCCTGCGTTGCTGCTGGACGATGGTACTTTGCTGACGGAAGGCGTAGCAATTATGCAGTATCTTGCCGACAGTGTTCCCGACCGCCAGTTGCTGGCATCGGTAAACAGTATTTCTCGCTATAAAACCATCGAATGGCTGAACTATATCGCCACTGAATTGCATAAAGGGTTCACACCACTGTTCCGCCCAGATACCCCGGAAGAGTATAAACAGGCTGCCCGTGTACAACTGGAGAAAAAGTTGCGTTATGTTAACGACGCCCTGGAAAATGAGCACTGGATCTGCGGGCAACGTTTCACCATCGCTGATGCCTATCTGTTTACGGTTCTGCGCTGGGCATATGCGGTGAAACTGAATCTGGAGGGTTTTGAGCACATTGCAGCCTTTATGCAACGTATGGCTGAAAGACCTGCGGTGAAAGCTGCGTTAACGGCGGAAGGATTGCAGTAATCGTCATCGGCCCACAGGAAGCTGTGGGCCGAGGTATTTCAGAGCTTCGTTGCGCTGAAATAGTGTTCCGGTTTGGCTATACGATCTTGCGCGGCAACCACCTGCAGCTCATATTCCTGCATTGCTTTGGTGGTCACCATAATTTCGTATACTGCAGCCGTCACGTGTTCCAGTGCCTCTTGCAGCGTTGCCCCCTGCAACAATTTCACCAGCAGTAAACCGCTCGTCACATCACCAACGCCTACCGGCTGGCGCGTACCGAAATCGACCAGCGGACGGCTGATATGCCAGGCTTCATCGGCAGTAACCAGCAGCATTTCAAAACGATCTGTGCTGTAGCCCGCACGCGCCAGGTGTTTAACCAACACGATTTGTGGCCCTTGCGTAATAAGCTCACGCGCAGCTTTAACGGCCTCTTCGACGTTATGTACTGGATGTTCACAAAGAATTTCCAGCTCGACCAGATTCGGCGCGATGATATCGCTGGCTGGCATACCGTGACGGACATGAAACTCCGCCACGCCCGGCGCAACGATACAGCCTTTTTCCGGATGCCCCATTACTGGATCGCAAAAATATTTCGCTTGTGGATTCGCCGCTTTTACCTGACGGACAATACCGAGGATATGTTCGCCCTGCTCCGCCGATCCCAGATAACCACTGAGTACGGCATCACAGGTGTGTAATTTATCAATGGCGGCAATGCCCTGAACAATTTCGGTTAAATGGCTGGGCGGCATCACACAGCCAGTCCATTTGCCGTATTGAGTGTGATTAGAAAATTGAACGGTATTCAGCGGCCAGACATTCGCGCCCAGGCGGCGCATCGGAAACTCTGCCGCACTGTTACCCGCATGACCATAAACAACGTGAGACTGGATAGCGAGAATATTTTTCATTGTGTTCCCTGTATAAAAATCAGGGGAGTGATTTCTCACTCCCCCTTTCCACTTAGTGCATTATTTCCAGCAAATCAGACAGTAATTCTTTTTGCCGCGACGCAGTAAGGTATAACGACCAAACAGGCGATCTTCTTCTTTAAAGAAGTATTCAGGATCGGACTGTTTTTCACCGTTAATGGTGATGGCATTGGATGCGATAGTTTTACGCGCCTGACCACGGGATGGTTGCAGTTCAGAATCGACCAGCGCCTGCATCAGATCAGCGCCTTTTTCCATCTCAACCATCGGTACGCCGTCCTGCGCCAGCTGTTCAAAGTCCGCTTCGCTAAGCGCACTCAAGGAACCGCTGAACAGACATTCGGTAATACGTTTCGCGGCTTGCAAACCTTCTTCACCGTGAACCAGACGCGTCACCTGCTCCGCCAGCACATACTGGGCGCGCGGTGCTTTACCGCTGTTTTTATCTTCTTCTTCGAGGGCATTGATCTCTTCAATGCTCATGAAGGTGAAGAACTTCAGGAAGCGGTAAACGTCGGCATCAGCGGTGTTGATCCAGAACTGGTAGAACTTGTACGGACTGGTCTTCTTCGGATCCAGCCATACTGCGCCGCCTTCAGTTTTACCAAATTTGGTGCCGTCAGCCTTGGTGATCAGCGGAACGGTCAGGCCAAACACCTGATTCTGATGCAGGCGACGGGTCAGATCGATACCAGAGGTGATGTTACCCCACTGGTCAGAACCGCCAATCTGCAACGTAACACCATACTGTTTATTCAGACAGGCAAAGTCATAGCCCTGCAACAGGTTGTAAGAAAACTCGGTGAACGAAATACCCTGATCTTCACGGTTGAGACGCTGCTTAACCGCTTCTTTGTTGATCATCTGGTTAACGGAGAAGTGCTTACCGATATCGCGCAGGAAGGTCAGCACATTCATATTGCCGAACCAGTCATAGTTGTTCGCGGCGATAGCAGAATTTTCTCCACAGTCGAAATCGAGGAACGGGGCAACCTGCTTGCGGATTTTGTCCACCCACTCCTGAACAGTTTCTTCGGTGTTCAGCTTACGCTCGGCAGCTTTGAAGCTCGGGTCGCCAATCAGACCTGTCGCGCCGCCTACCAGCGCAACCGGCTTGTGGCCCGCCTGCTGGAAGCGTTTCAGGCATAACAATGGAACAAGATGCCCCAAATGCAAGCTGTCAGCGGTAGGATCGAAGCCGCAATAGAGCGCGATCGGGCCTTGCGCCAGTCGCTCTGCTAACGCTTCTTCGTCCGTCACCTGGGCCACCAGCCCCCGCTCTTGCAATTGTTTAATCAAGTTACTGCTTGCCATCAAAATCTCCATGTATATAACGACTGCACCTTTGCCGGTACACGACTTTTCGCCAGATGCGAAAGAGACATAGAATAAAGTGCCGGAATCAGGAGTGCCAGCGATTAAAGCAAGATTTTTGCATCTTTTCAGGGTGCGAGACGATCGATTTTCCACGCCTCATTTTCACGCTGGTACAAAAAGCGGTCATGCAGACGATGCTCACCGCCCTGCCAGAACTCAACCTGCTCAAGACTTACGCGGAAACCGCCCCAGAAACTCGGTAACGGGACGTCGCCCTGCTGAAACTTCTGCTTCAGCTCAAGGAATTTGCTCTCAAGGATCCCTCGCGCGGAAATACGGCTGGACTGCTTAGATACCCACGCGCCAATCTGGCTATCGCGCGGACGACTATGAAAATATTTCATCACTTCGAGAGTCGAAAGACGCTCCGCTTTACCGGTCACCATCACCTGGCGTTCAAGAGTATGCCACGGGAAAAGCAGGCTAACGCGCGGGTTATTTTCGATTTGATGCGCTTTGCGACTGCCGAGATTGGTGTAAAACACCATCCCTTTTTCGTCGTAATGTTTGAGTAACACGATGCGCTGATAAGGCTGACCATGTTCATCAACGGTTGCGACGACCATCGCAGTGGGGTCAACCAGTTTGGCTTCACAGGCCTGGGAGAGCCAGCGTTCAAAAAGGGTTAAAGGATCGGCGGGAAGATCGCGGCGGCGTAAACCGCCTTTGGTGTATTCACGGCGCAGATGCGCGATTTGCTGCAATTCGTCGTTATCAGACATGGTTTTCTTTACGGATTGTCAGTGGGTGACGCTATTGTGCGCCGCCCCTGGAAAAATCTCAACGCTGCGGATTTTGTAACTGACAGTTATTCAAGACGATGCGGTCACGCTTATAGACCGTTGCCTCATCACCTTTTGACCAGAAAACATAAATGCCATCGGTATAACGTGCGCCAGAGGCTGAAATGCCCTGTTTAAGGTGAATTAATTGATTGTCGTAGACAAAACTGACTTCCTGACGCGGATTATTCAGTTTTACCGTCAACGGTTTTTCATCACACTGGTATTCCAGCGTATCAGTTTGCATACGTTCAACCAGTTGATTAAACGCGCCACAGCCAGTGAGAAGCACCGGCAAACAGATCAGTAACAGTTTTTTCATAAACACATCCCGAAGACTTTCCTGGTCCGGAGAGCAAAACGCTCTCCTCAACTTCCAAGTGTAACGGCAGACGCAGTAGGAAAAATTCAGTTAACTCTGATATCGCGGGTTTGCAGGGAAAATTGCGCCCAGCACCGTCGCCTCGCTTGCGCCGGTGACCGAAGGCAGGTTGCCTGGCAGTCCCGCCAGCGTCCGCCAGGCAAGCCACGCGAAAGCCAATGCTTCCATGTCATCACCACTAATGCCAACGGCGTCAGTGGTGGTCACTTCGGTTCCTGGCAGCAAAGCAGCAAGTCGCGTCATCACCAATGGATTACGGCTTCCGCCACCACAGACCATCAAACGATCGCAGCCGCCACTCAATAATACCTGTTCAGAAATGGTCACGGCGGTAAGTTCCGCCAGCGTTGCCTGGACATCGTGCGCATCAACACCCGGGAATTGACGCAGATGGCGCTCCAGCCAGCCATAGTTAAAGTATTCGCGCCCGGTGCTTTTTGGCGCGGATTGGGAAAAATACGCATCACTAAGCATATTCTGCAACAGCGGCAAAATGACTTTACCCGCCCGCGCCCACTCAGCGTCTTTATCGTAAGGTTTACCGACCTGACGCCAGATCCACGCATCCATCAACATGTTACCCGGCCCGGTATCGTACCCCCCCACCGGCTGCCCTGGAATCAACAACGACAAATTGGCGATACCACCAATGTTGAGAACCATTCGCCGCTCCGTCGGATGAGCCAGTAATGCGTGATGAAACGCTGGCACCAGCGGCGCCCCCTGCCCACCTAAGGCAATATCGCGACGGCGAAAATCACCAACGACAGTAATTCCAGTGCGCGCCACAATTTGATTGTTATCACCAATCTGTAGAGTATGCGGTGCAACGCCAGTAGGTTCGTGCCAGACAGTTTGTCCGTGACACCCGATGGCGACGATATCTTTTGGCTGCAAATTTTCTTGCTTGAGCAGTGCGTTAACGGCATCGGCAAACAAGCGACCAAGTTGAGTATCCAGTTGACCGAACTGAGAAAGCGTAAGCTGCTGCCCCTGACAAATATCCAGTACTGCTTGTTTAAGTGATGGGGGAATCGGCCAGCTCAAACTTGCCAACTGCGCCACCCTGTGTTCATCGATAGTCGCCAGTACAACATCGACACCATCCAGACTAGTGCCTGACATTACGCCAATAAAGCGGCCTGATTTCATAGTTCATCCTTTTTCAACCTGTCGTTTGCGCTCCACTCAAACACAGACCTCTCACGAATTCCATGCATGAGCGCCGATTTTTACCATTACCAGGAAAACATTATATTCATATCAATAATTACTATGAATGTTTTGTTTATACTTGGTTAACCGTATTCTAATTATGATTCCATCATGTTTTAGTGGAACATGTAATCATAGTTATACCAATGCCATTTACTTTGGCCATGAGGGATGCTTGTGAGGCGTTTCATGGTAATCAGGAGATTTTTCAATGATTAAGCGCGTACTGGTTGTATCAATGGTAGGTCTGTCTCTTGTCGGTTGTGTTAATAACGATACCCTTTCTGGCGATGTCTATACCGCCTCTGAAGCGAAGCAAGTGCAGAATGTCAGCTATGGCACAATCGTTAATGTACGACAGGTACAAATTCAGGGCGGTGATGATTCCAACGTTATCGGCGCAATTGGCGGTGCGGTTCTCGGTGGCTTCCTTGGGAATACCGTTGGTGGCGGAACAGGGCGTTCTCTGGCAACTGCGGCAGGCGCTATCGCAGGTGGCGTAGCTGGTCAGGGCGTGCAGAGCGCAATGAACAAAACTCAGGGTGTGGAGTTGGAAATTCGTAAAGATGATGGCAACACCATTATGGTGGTACAGAAACAGGGCAATACCCACTTCTCTCCGGGACAACGCGTTATTCTGGCCAGCAACGGTAGCCAGGTGACGGTTTCCCCGCGCTAAACAAGTTGACGTGTGGTCAGGTCACTGACCACACGCCCCTTTCATTTCACCCTTTGGCCTGTAACTCAGTGATATTATGCTCAAGTTTTGCAATGAGTTTAATCAACTGTTCTACTTCCTCTGCGGAAATTCCATGCAATATTTCCGCCCGGGTTTTGTTAATAACCGCTTCCATTTCGCTAATCAGCGGCTCCGCTTTTTCCGTCAGTTTAATACGTTTAGCCCGACGATCGCTGGCGCAAGTTTGACGCGAAATTAACCCTTTTTCTTCCAGTTGGTTCAGCGTACGAACCAGTGAAGGCTGCTCAATGCCGATCGCTTTTGCCAGTTGAATTTGCGACTGGTCTGGAGGTAACTGATGAATATTGTGCAACGTTACCCAATGGGTTTGCGTTAACTCCAGCGGTTTCAGGCGATGGTCTATCAGAGCACGCCATATGCGCACCAACCGTGCCAGATCAGAACCTAGTGGCGATTCCAATTTCATCTCCTTATAATTAGCTTGCTAAGATATTATACAGCTTTTAGAATAGTGTGCAGCAATTGTATTGCTAAAACAAATGTATTGCTGCATTTGCTTACCGTCAGACATGCTTTTCAGAAATTGCGCGTAACTTTTTCGCACTTAAAGAATATTTATTAATCTAACGCAATATATTCGGTCGTAAAGGAATCTATTTTGTGAAGTTTATGCTTAATGCAACGGGATTGCCCTTACAAGATCTGGTGTTCGGTGCGTCCGTCTATTTTCCTCCGTTTTTCAAAGCGTTCGCGCTTGGATTTGTCCTCTGGCTTGTCATACACCGCCTGCTTCGCGGCTGGATCTACGCCGGTGACATCTGGCATCCCTTGTTAATGGATTTATCGCTGTTTGCGATTTGCGTTTGCCTTGCTCTGGCAATACTGATTGCGTGGTAACTATGTCAATTAAAACAATTAAGTATTTCTCAACAATTATTGTAGCGGTTGTTGCGATTCTTGCCGGATGGTGGCTATGGAACTATTACATGCAGTCACCGTGGACACGCGATGGAAAAATACGTGCAGAACAGGTTTCTATCACGCCACAGGTGTCTGGACGTATTGTTGCGATGAATATAAAAGACAACCAGTTGGTTAATGCTGGTGATATTTTGCTCACTATCGATAAAACGCCCTTTCAGATAGCCGAACTGAACGCCCAGGCACAGTTAACGAAAGCGCAATCTGACCTCGCCAAAGCCAATAACGAAGCTAACCGTCGCCGTCATCTCTCACATAATTTTATCTCTGCCGAAGAGCTGGATACCGCTAACCTCAATGTTAAAGCGATGCAGGCCAGTGTTGATGCCGCACAGGCGACGCTTAAACAGGCACAATGGCAACTGGCGCAAACGGAAATTCGCGCTCCGGTGAGTGGATGGGTAACTAATCTCACTACCCGCATCGGCGACTACGCCGACACCGGAAAACCCCTGTTTGCCCTGGTGGATAGCCATTCGTTTTACGTCATTGGTTATTTTGAAGAAACCAAATTGCGCCATATCCACGACGGTGCACCAGCACAAATTACGCTCTATAGCGACAACAAAACGTTACAGGGTCACGTTTCCAGTATCGGTCGGGCGATTTATGATCAGAGCGTTGAAAGTGATTCCAGCCTGATTCCTGATGTGAAACCTAACGTCCCCTGGGTACGTCTCGCCCAACGCGTTCCCGTCCGCTTTGCTCTGAATAAAGTCCCCAGCGATGTCACGCTGGTGTCGGGCACCACCTGTAGCATCGCCGTAGGTCAATAATGAACGCATCATCCTGGTCCTTGCGCAATTTGCCCTGGTTCAGGGCCACGCTGGCGCAATGGCGTTATGCGTTACGCAATACCATTGCCATGTGCCTGGCGCTGACGGTTGCCTATTATTTAAATCTCGATGAACCCTACTGGGCGATGACCTCGGCTGCGGTGGTAAGCTTCCCCACCGTTGGTGGTGTCATCAGCAAAAGCCTCGGACGCATCGCTGGCAGTTTGCTGGGAGCCATTGCGGCACTGATTCTTGCCGGGCATACGCTTAACGAGCCGTGGTTTTTTCTATTGAGCATGTCGGCGTGGCTTGGTTTTTGTACCTGGGCTTGCGCGCACTTCACGAATAACGTGGCGTATGCCTTCCAACTGGCGGGCTACACTGCGGCCATTATCGCCTTTCCGATGGTCAATATCACGGAAGCAAGCCAGTTATGGGATATCGCTCAGGCGCGCGTTTGCGAAGTCATCGTCGGTATTCTTTGCGGCGGCATGATGATGATGATCCTGCCGAGTAGTTCCGACGCCACCGCGCTTTTAACCGCGTTAAAAAACATGCATGCCCGTTTACTGGAACATGCCAGCTTGCTCTGGCAGCCTGAAACAACCGATGCCATTCGCACAGCACATGAAGGAATCATTGGTCAAATATTAACCATGAATTTGCTGCGCATTCAGGCGTTCTGGAGTCACTATCGTTTCCGCCAGCAAAATGCACGCCTGAATGCGCTACTCCACCAGCAATTACGCATGACCAGCGTCATCTCCAGCCTGCGACGTATGTTGCTCAACTGGTCATCAACGCCCGCCGCCACTCGTGAAATTCTCGAACAGTTGCTGACGGCGCTTGCCAGTTCGCAAACTGATTTTTACACCGTCGCACGTATCATTGCCCCACTGCGCCCAACCAACGCCGCCGACTATCGGCACGTCGCCTTCTGGCAGCGACTACGCTATTTTTGCCGCCTTTATCTGCAAAGTAGTCAGGAACTACATCGTCTGGAAAGCGGTACAGATGATCGAGCCAGACTCCCACGAACAGCCGGCCTGGCACGTCATACCGATAACGCCGAAGCAATGTGGAGTGGACTGCGCACATTTTGTACGTTGATGATAATTGGCGCATGGAGTATTGCCTCGCAATGGGATGCCGGAGCCAATGCATTAACACTGGCAGCAATTAGCTGCGTACTCTACTCCGCCGTCGCGGCACCGTTTAAGTCACTGTCGCTACTTATGCGCACGCTGGTATTACTTTCGCTATTTAGCTTTGTGGTTAAGTTTGGTCTGATGGTTCAGATTAGCGATCTGTGGCAATTTTTGCTGTTTCTCTTCCCGCTACTGGCAACGATGCAACTTCTCAAATTACAGATGCCCAAATTTGCCGCGCTGTGGGGACAACTGATTGTATTTATGGGTTCGTTCATCGCTGTCACTAATCCACCGGTGTATGATTTTGCTGACTTTCTTAACGATAATCTGGCGAAAATTGTTGGCGTGGCGCTGGCGTGGTTAGCGTTCGCCATTCTGCGACCAGGATCGGATGCCCGTAAAAGCCGCCGACATATTCGCGCGCTGCGCCGGGATTTTGTCGACCAACTAAGCCGCCATCCAACCCTGAGTGAAAGCGAATTTGAATCGCTTACTTATCACCACGTTAGTCAGTTGAGCAACAGCCAGGATGCACTGGCTCGCCGTTGGTTATTACGCTGGGGCGTGGTGCTGCTGAACTGTTCACATGTTGTCTGGCAATTGCGGGACTGGGAGTCGCGTTCCGATCCGTTATCGCGAGTGCGGGATAACTGTATTTTGCTGTTGCGGGGAGTAATGAGTGAACGTGGCGTTCAGCAAAAATCACTGGCGGCCACACTTGAAGAATTACAGCGGATATGCGATAGCCTTGCCCACCATCATCAACCCGCTGCCCGTGAGCTGGCGGCGATTGTCTGGCGTCTGTACTGCTCGCTTTCGCAACTTGAGCAAGCGCCGCCGCAAGGTACGCTGACCTCTTAATTACTTAATAACACCACAGGCATAGCGTTCACCGCCACCGCCCAGCGGTTTTGGTTGATCGGACATATTATCGCCGCCAACGTGGATCATCAGCGCCTTATCTTTGATTTCATCAAGTGATTTCAGACGAGGCGCAATGACGGCATCGGTTGCTTTACCGTCATTGTTAACTACCAGTGCAGGCAGATCGCCTAAGTGTCCTGCACCTTCTGGCCCTTCATGCTTACCGGTATTTTGTGGATCAAGATGCCCGCCTGCGGATTCTGCGGCACTGGCTTTGCCATCTTTCGTTGCTGGCTGGCAGCTTCCTTTGGCATGAATATGGAAGCCATGCTCACCGGGTGGTAATGCTTTCAGATCGGGTGAAAACTCCAGACCTTTATCGGTTTCAGTAATCGTTACACTACCGATTGACTGCCCAACCCCTTGCGACGTGACGAGGTTCATCTCGACTTTTTCACTGGCAGCTTGTGCGCCGGTTGCAACAACCAGCGCCAGAATGGCCAGACTAAAACGTTTCATAGGACCTCCGTTCAATGTGCATACCCGTTAAGTGTAAACCAGTGACACATATTTGAACGGCGGCTATTCCTAAAAGTGTTTACGGTACGTCGTAACCCAGTGCCGCTTTACGGATACGGAACCATTGTTGGCGGGTCATTTTCAATGCTTCCGCTTCGACAGCAGCCCGCACACGCTCAATTTTACCGGAGCCGATAATCGGCAGCGGCTGCGATGGCAGACGCAATATCCAGGCATAAACCACCTGCTCGATAGAGCCCGCGTTTAATTCTTCCGCCACCACAGCAAGTTCATCACGTAGCGGCCTGAAATAATCATCATTAAACAGACGACCACCGCCAAGACAAGACCAGGCCATCGGGCGAATACGCAGTTGTTGCAGTTGATCAAGCGTGCCATCCAGCAGTAACGGCTGATGCACCGGGGATATTTCCACCTGATTAGTGGCAAGGGTAAACGGCAGACGCGATTGCAACAGCGCAAATTGCGCAGGCGTGAAGTTGGATACGCCAAAATGGCGTACTTTTCCGCTCTGATGCAGATGTTTAAACGCATCTGCCACTTCATCGGCATCCATGAGCGGGTCGGGGCGATGGATCAGCAGCAGATCCAGATGATCGGTCGCAAGATTAATCAGCGACTGTTCGGCGCTCTTAATGATGTGATCGCGGTCAGTGATGTAATGACCAATGACGTTTTCTTCACGCGCGGTCGTCGCGATACCGCATTTGCTGACAATTTCCATTCGTTCACGCAAATGAGGCGCCAGTTTCAACGCCTCGCCAAACGCCGCTTCGCACTGATAACCGCCATAAATATCAGCGTGGTCCACGGTAGTCACGCCGAGATCCAGATGCTCTTCAATAAAACTGACTAACTGGCGAGCGGACATATTCCAGTCCATCAGTCGCCAGTAGCCCATCACGAAACGTGAAAACTCCGGGCCTTGCGGCGCAATAGTAATACGCTGAACCATAATCGCTTCCTCTTATCAGATATGAGAGGAGTATACGCAAGATTATGCTCAAAAGAGTGATGGTTGCTCCGGTTCGTCTGATGACGCTGGCTTATTTGCACGTAATTTACGCATAAGTCGTTGCCGACAAAGGCGCAGCACCTCTTGTTTTTCGCCATCACTCATTTTATTCCAGTTAAAACGCTCATCCCGGCTACGAAAACAGCCGCGACAAAATCCGCGTTCATCAGACTGGCAAATTCCCCGGCACGGGCTCTGGACGGGAAAGAACTCTAATTGCTCCGCCATTTCGCCCTCCTGAGATGAGATTATTACCACTATTGAAGCTGTTAATGCCCAAAGTAGCAACTTTGCTTGCACTAGACCGACTGGTCTACTACACTCGAACGCATGAACAAACACACCGAACATGATACTCGCGAACACCTCCTGGCTACGGGTGAGCAACTTTGCCTGCAACGTGGATTCACCGGGATGGGGCTAAGCGAATTACTAAAAACCGCTGAAGTGCCGAAAGGGTCGTTCTATCACTACTTTCGCTCTAAAGAAGCGTTTGGCGTTGCCATGCTTGAGCGTCATTACGCGGCATATCACCTGCGACTGACGGAGTTACTGCATTCCGGTGAAGGTAACTACCGCGACCGCATTCTGGCTTATTACCAGCAGACGCTTAATCAGTTTTGCCAGCATGGAACTATCAGCGGATGCCTGACAGTAAAGCTCTCTGCCGAAGTGTGTGACCTGTCAGAAGATATGCGTAACGCAATGGATAAAGGTGCACGCCAGGTAATCGTCCTGCTCGCCCAGGCACTGGAAAATGGCCGTGCCAGCCACTGTTTAACCTTTTGTGGCGAACCGCTGCAACAGGCGCAAGTACTTTACGCGCTGTGGCTGGGCGCAAATCTGCAGGCCAAAATTTCGCGCAGTTCCGGGCCACTGGAAAACGCGCTGACACATGTAAAAACCATTATTGCGACGCCTGCCGTTTAGCAGGCATTTTTTCATCATCAGACGACCGGGAGCCTTTATGTCATCTGAAAAACTGTATTCTCCACTAAAAGTGGGCGCGATCACGGTGGCAAACCGTATTTTTATGGCCCCTCTGACGCGTCTGCGCAGCATTGAACCGGGTGATATCCCTACTCCGTTGATGGCGGAATACTATCGCCAACGTGCCAGTGCCGGTTTGATTATTAGCGAAGCCACTCAAGTCTCCGCTCAGGCAAAAGGGTATGCGGGCGCACCTGGCATTCATAGCCCAGAGCAAATCGCAGCATGGAAAAAAATCACCGCTGGTGTTCATGCTGAAAATGGTCATATCGCCGTACAGCTTTGGCATACGGGGCGCATTTCTCACGCCAGCCTGCAACCTGGCGGCCAGGCTCCGGTAGCACCTTCGGCACTTAGTGCGGGAACCCGTACTTCTCTGCGCGATGAAAATGGTCAGGCGATCCGTGTCGAGACATCTATGCCGCGTGCACTGGAACTGGAAGAGATTCCGGGTATCGTCAATGATTTCCGCCAGGCCATCGCTAACGCCCGTGAAGCCGGTTTTGATCTGGTGGAGCTTCACTCCGCTCACGGGTATTTACTGCATCAGTTCCTGTCGCCTTCTTCAAACCATCGTACCGATCAGTACGGCGGTAGCGTGGAAAATCGCGCACGCCTGGTACTGGAAGTCGTTGATGCCGGAATAAAAGAATGGGGTGCCGATCGCATTGGCATTCGCGTTTCGCCAATCGGTACTTTCCAGAATACCGATAACGGCCCGAATGAAGAAGCCGATGCGCTGTATCTGATTGAACAACTGGGCAAACGCGGCATTGCTTATCTGCATATGTCAGAACCAGACTGGGCAGGCGGCAAACCATATACCGAGGCTTTCCGCGAAAAAGTACGCGCCCGTTTCCACGGTCCAATTATCGGGGCTGGTGCATATACGGTAGAAAAAGCAGAAACGCTGATCGGCAAAGGGTTAATTGATGCGGTGGCATTTGGTCGTGACTGGATTGCAAACCCGGATCTGGTCGCCCGCTTGCAGCGCAAAGCTGAGCTTAACCCACAGCGTGCCGAAAGTTTCTACGGTGGCGGCGCGGAAGGCTATACCGATTACCCTACGCTGTAATCCAACATTGCGAGCGGCGCAAACCCGCCGCTATACTAAAACAACATTTTGAATCTGTTAGCCATTTTGAGGATATAAAAATGCGTCTTCTTCACACCATGCTGCGCGTTGGCGATCTGCAACGCTCCATCGATTTTTATACCAACGTGCTGGGCATGAAACTGCTGCGTACCAGCGAAAACCCGGAATACAAATACTCACTGGCGTTTGTTGGCTACGGCCCGGAAACCGAAGAAGCGGTGATTGAACTGACCTACAACTGGGGCGTGGATAAATACGAACTCGGCACCGCTTATGGTCATATCGCCCTTAGCGTTGATAACGCCGCTGAAGCGTGCGAAAAAATCCGTCAGAACGGCGGTAACGTGACCCGTGAAGCCGGCCCGGTAAAAGGCGGCACTACGGTTATCGCATTTGTGGAAGATCCGGACGGTTATAAAATTGAATTGATCGAAGAGAAAGACGCCGGTCGCGGTCTGGGCAACTAATCTCCTGCCGGGCGTGCACTCATCACGCCCGCATCTTTACTGCATCAGCGGGTAATATTTGTCATAATGCGCGCTGCAATTTTTCCGTATTAAGAGAATCAGATGTCCGATAACGCTCAACTTACCGGTCTGTGCGACCGTTTTCGTGGTTTTTATCCTGTTGTGATCGATGTTGAAACAGCCGGATTTAACGCCAAAACCGATGCGCTGCTTGAGATTGCCGCCATCACCCTGAAAATGGATGAACAAGGCTGGCTGGTGCCGGACACCACATTACATTTCCACGTCGAGCCGTTTGTCGGCGCTAATTTGCAACCAGAAGCCCTCGCCTTCAACGGCATTGACCCGAACGATCCCGATCGCGGCGCGGTCAGCGAATACGAGGCGCTGCACGAAATTTTTAAAGTTGTCCGTAAAGGCATCAAAGCGAGCGGCTGTAACCGCGCCATTATGGTGGCGCACAACGCCAATTTTGATCATAGCTTTATGATGGCCGCCGCAGAACGCGCCTCGCTGAAACGTAACCCGTTCCACCCTTTCGCCACTTTTGACACTGCTGCACTGGCCGGGCTGGCGCTCGGACAAACCGTATTATCAAAAGCCTGCCAGACCGCTGGCATGGAGTTTGATAGCACTCAGGCGCACTCCGCGCTGTACGATACCGAGCGCACCGCCGTGCTGTTTTGTGAAATCGTCAACCGCTGGAAACGTCTGGGAGGCTGGCCGCTGCCTGCCGCCGAAGAGGTGTAATCGAGTCGATGCCTGATGACATGCAATGATTCAGGCATCTATAGTGAGGCTATTCCACGCATCATGCATTATATTCACGGGGAATAGCGTTAATGGCAGATAACCCAAATCCTTCATCGCCGCTGCCGGACGTTTTTTCACCGGCGACCCGCGACTGGTTTCTTCGCGCCTTTAAACAGCCGACCGCTGTCCAGTCGCAAACCTGGCATGTGGCGGCGCGAGGCAAACATGCGCTGGTGATTGCACCGACTGGCTCCGGGAAAACGCTGGCAGCATTTCTCTACGCCCTCGATCGGCTCTTCCGCGAAGGCGGATACAACGCCAGCGAGGCGCATAAGCGTAAAACCTCGCGCATCCTCTATATTTCACCGATTAAAGCCTTAGGCACCGACGTTCAGCGCAATTTACAGATCCCGTTACAGGGCATTGCGGATGAGCGGCGGCGGCGTGGCGAAACGGAAGTCAACATTCGTGTGGGTATCCGCACTGGCGATACGCCCGCACAGGAACGCAGCAAACTGACCCGTAATCCGCCGGATATTCTGATCACCACGCCCGAATCACTCTACCTGATGCTGACCTCCCGCGCGCGAGAGACGCTGCGCGGCGTCGAAACGGTGATTATTGATGAGGTCCATGCCGTGGCAGGCAGCAAACGTGGCGCACATCTGGCACTGAGCCTGGAGCGACTCGATGCGTTGCTAAACACCTCTGCACAACGAATTGGTCTTTCCGCCACCGTGCGCTCGGTCAGCGATGTGGCGGAATTTCTGGGTGGCGATCGCCCGGTTACGATAGTCAACCCTCCCGCAATGCGCCATCCGCAGATCCGTATTGTCGTTCCTGTTGCCAATATGGATGATGTCTCATCGGTCGCCATCGGCACCGGAGAAGAGGGCCACGCAGGCAGAGAGGGATCAATCTGGCCATATATTGAAACCGGCATTCTTGATGAAGTGTTGCGCCATCGCTCAACCATTGTTTTCACCAATTCTCGCGGACTGGCGGAAAAACTGACGGCACGATTAAATGAGCTTTACGCCGCACGATTACAGCGTTCCCCTTCTCTCGCCGTTGATGTGGCCCATTTCGAGTCGACCTCCGGCGCAACCTCTAACCGTGTACAAAGTAGCGACGTTTATATTGCCCGCTCACACCACGGCTCCGTCTCTAAAGAACAACGAGCAATCACCGAACAGGCGCTGAAATCGGGTGAATTACGCTGCGTGGTCGCAACCTCCAGTCTCGAACTGGGGATTGATATGGGCGCGGTGGATCTGGTGATTCAGGTGGCGACGCCGCTCTCTGTCGCCAGCGGGTTACAACGCATTGGGCGCGCCGGACACCAGGTTGGAGGCATCTCCAAAGGGCTTTTTTTCCCCCGTACCCGGCGTGACTTAGTCGATTCCGCAGTTATTGTGGAGTGTATGTTCGCTGGCAAGCTGGAAAGCCTGACACCACCGCATAATCCACTCGACGTTCTGGCGCAGCAAACTGTTGCCGCTGCGGCGATGGACGCCTTACAGGTTGATGAGTGGTACGCCCGCGTGCGCCGTGCCGCACCGTGGAAAGATCTGCCGAGGTGCGTTTTTGACGCCACGCTGGATATGCTTTCCGGGCGCTATCCTTCTGGTGATTTTTCCACTTTTCGCCCAAAACTTATCTGGAATCGGGAAAGTGGAATATTAACTGCGCGTCCTGGCGCCCAACTGCTGGCTGTGACCAGCGGTGGCACCATTCCGGATCGTGGCATGTACAGCGTGTTATTGCCGGCAGGTGAAGAACAGGCAGGATCTCGTCGGGTAGGAGAACTGGATGAAGAGATGGTGTATGAATCGCGGGTGAATGACATTATCACCCTCGGGGCTACCTCCTGACGGATCCAGCAAATCACCCGCGATCAGGTGATTGTGACGCCTGCGCCCGGACGCTCCGCCAGACTTCCCTTCTGGCGCGGTGAAGGTAGCGGACGTCCCGCTGAATTAGGCGAGATGATCGGCGATTTTCTCCATTTGCTGGCGGATGGCGCGTTCTTTTCCGCGAATATCCCTCCGTGGCTGGCGGAAAAAAATACGCTCGCCAATATTAAGGGGCTGATTGACGAGCAGCGAAACGCAACGGGCGTTGTCCCCGGAAGCCGTCACCTGGTTCTCGAACGCTGCCGTGATGAAATTGGCGACTGGCGTATTATTTTGCACTCTCCTTATGGAAGACGCGTGCATGAACCCTGGGCGCTGGCGATTGCCGGGCGAATACATGCGCTATGGGGCGCAGACGCCTCAGTCGTTGCCAGTGATGACGGTATTGTTGCGCGCATTCCTGACACCGATGGCAAATTGCCTGATGCTGCCATTTTCTTGTTTGAGCCGGAAAAGTTGCTGCAAATTGTCCGTGAAGCGGTGGGCAGCTCGGCGCTTTTTGCTGCCCGTTTTCGTGAATGCGCCGCGCGGGCATTGCTGATGCCTGGTCGCACGCCGGGGCATCGCACGCCACTGTGGCAACAACGACTACGAGCCAGCCAGTTGCTGGAAATCGCCCAGGGTTATCCTGATTTTCCAGTCATTCTCGAAACCCTGCGCGAATGCCTGCAAGATGTTTATGATCTTCCCGCGCTGGAACGTTTGATGCGTCGCCTGAACGGTGGCGAAATACAAATCTCCGATGTAACGACCGCTACGCCCTCGCCTTTCGCCGCCAGTTTATTGTTCGACTATGTCGCGGAGTTTATGTACCAGAGCGACGCCCCGCTGGCAGAGCGCCGGGCGTCCGTACTGTCGCTGGACAGCGAGCTGTTGCGCAATCTACTCGGCCAGGTCGATCCGGGTGAATTACTCGACCCGCAGGTCATTCGCCAGGTGGAAGAAGAGTTACAGCGACTAGCGGCTGGCAGAAAAGCGAAAGGTGAAGAAGGTTTGTTTGATCTGCTACGCGAACTGGGGCCAATGACGTTTGAAGATCTGGTACAACGGCATACAGGCAGCGGTGAAGAGATTGAGGCGTATGTGGAAAATCTTCTCGCAGAAAAACGAATCTTCCTGGCAATGATTGCAGGTCAGAAGCACCTGGCCTGCATGGATGACGCCGCCAGGCTACGGGACGCCCTCGGTGTACAGCTGCCACACTCACTACCGGAAATCTACCTGCACCGCGTAAATTCCCCGCTTCGCGATCTCTTTCTACGCTATCTGCGGACTCATGCCCTGGTCACGGCTGAACAACTTGCCCGTGATTTTGGCCTCGGTATTGCCGTTGTCGAAGAGCAACTTCAGCAACTGCGCGAACAGGGGTTGATGATGAATCTGCAACAAGACGTCTGGGTGAGTGACGAAGTTTTCCGTCGTCTGCGCTTACGCTCGCTGCAGGCTGCCAGAGAAGCGACGCGTCCAGTTCCGTCTACAGTCTATGCGCGATTGCTGCTGGAACGTCAGGGCGTGTTACCCGCCACCGATGGCAGCCCGGCGCTCTTTGCCACAACGTCTACAGGCGTTTATGAGGGTGTGGATGGCGTTATGCGGGTTATCGAACAACTTGCCGGTGTTGGTTTACCCGCCTCACTCTGGGAAAGCCAGATCCTGCCAGCCCGCGTGCGCGACTATTCGCCAGAAATGCTTGATGAACTGCTGGCAACCGGCGCAGTTATCTGGTCGGGGCAAAAAAGACTGGGGGATGATGACGGTCTGGTGGCTCTGCATTTGCAGGAATATGCCGCAGAATCGTTAACACCAGTAGAAAATGATCACGCGAAACGTTCAGCGATTCAGCAAGCAATTATCGCGGTTCTGGCTGATGGTGGTGCCTGGTTTGCGCAACAAATCGGTCAACGGGTAGGCGAGAAAATCGGTCAACCGGTAAATGCGTCGCCCCTGCAAGAAGCGTTATGGGAGCTGGTCTGGCAGGGCGTCATTACCAGCGATATTTGGGCACCGTTACGCGCCCTCGCCCGCAGCAGCACCAGCGCGCGCGCCTCAGCTCGCCGCAGCCTCCGGGCTCGGCGTGGACGTCCTGCCTATACGTTGCCCATCTCGCCGCTGGTATCTTACAACACGCCGAAGCTGGCTGGGCGCTGGTCGTTATTACAGGTGGAGCCACTGAACGATACTGAAAGGATGCTGGCGCTGGCGGAGAATATGCTCGACCGCTACGGCATCGTCAGTCGTCAGTCGTCAGGCGGTGATAGCCGAGAATATCCCTGGCGGGTTTCCATCAATGCAAACGCTTTGTCGCAGCATGGAAGATTCGGGGCGAATTATGTGTGGTCGTTTTGTTGAAGGTCTGGGCGGTGCGCAATTTGCTGATAGCCTGACTATTGACCGATTGCGCGATCTCGCCGCCGCCAGCCAACCGCAGCAATTCACGCCAGTGGCGCTCTCTGCCAACGATCCGGCTAATGTGTGGGGAAATATCCTGCCCTGGCCTGCACATCCGGCAACGCTGGTGCCAACGCGTCGGGCGGGTGCGCTGGTGGTTGTTTCTGGCGGCAAATTGTTGCTCTATCTGGCGCAAGGCGGCAAAAAAATGCTGGTCTGGCAGGAAAAAGAGGAATTACTCGCGCCAGAGGTTTTACAGGCGCTGACCACCGCGCTGCGTCGCGAACCACGGCTGCGCTTTACGCTGACAGAAGTGAATGATCAACCCGTCCGGCAAACGCCGATGTTTACGCTGCTGCGTGAGGCGGGATTTTCAAGTTCACCACAAGGGCTGGATTGGGGATAGAAAAGGACTGACGGATACTTGTTTGCATCCGTCAGTATTGCAGGACGGATTACTCCGCGTCCGGCTCTTCAGACTTGTATTTAGCGGCAGTTTCTTTGATCAGCTGCTGCAGTTCGCCACGCTGATACATTTCGATCACGATATCACAGCCGCCTACCAGTTCGCCGTCAACCCACAGTTGCGGGAAAGTCGGCCAGTTAGCGTATTTCGGCAGTTCCGCACGAATGTCCGGATTCTGCAGGATATCAACATAGGCAAAACGTTCGCCACATGCGGCAAGCGCCTGGACTGCCTGGGCAGAGAAACCGCAGCTCGGCAGTTTCGGTGAACCTTTCATGTACAGCAGGATCGGGTTTTCAGCAATCTGGCGTTGGATTTTTTCGATAGTGGTGCTCATTGTCTTGCTTCCTCAAACTTCTTTACGGCAGTAATCTGACATTGTAGCGGGTCAGTGCGGCAACGGAAAATAACATTTTCATCACGCTTTTGCTATTTTATCCCTTTGCTCTAAATGTTGCATTTCAAATATTTTTTTCTTCTCTGGCACGCAACAACGTGGTGTTTTTATAACCATTTTTAGCTTTGCCTGCTGCATTTTTTTGCGCTCGCCAACGAAACGTATTTTTTAACAATAAAAGCTATTAACTTTCTCTTCTTCTATGCATTAGAATCATCAAGTTTTGTAAATCAGACGCAGGCATGATAGACCTGCCTTAACAGAGGGACGCTCAGTGGCGCGGATAAACCGTATTTCGATCACGCTCTGTGCTTTACTTTTTACTACCCTGCCTTTTACGCCTATGGCACATGCTTCAAAGCAAGCCAGGGAGAGTTCTGCTACCACTCACATCACCAAAAAAGCAGATAAAAAGAAAAGCACGGCAACCACCAAAAAGGCCAATAAAGCCAGCCAGAAAACAGCGAAAAAAGCCGCCAGTAAAAGTACTACTAAAAATAAAACTGCTTCTTCCGTTAAAAAATCCTCCATTACTGCTTCTAAAAACGCCAAAACTCGCAGCAAACAAGCCGTCAATAAAACGGCGTCAGCCAGCTTTACGGAAAAGTGCACCAAACGTAAAGGCTATAAGTCACGTTGCGTGAAAGTCAAAAATGCCACACAGGGAACCATCGCCGACGCGCATAAAGCCAAAGTACAGAAAGCCACAAAAGTGGCTATGAATAAGCTGATGCAGCAAATTGGCAAACCATATCGCTGGGGCGGCAGCTCACCGCGTACCGGTTTTGATTGCAGCGGGCTGGTTTATTATGCGTATAAAGATCTGGTGAAGATCCGTATTCCACGTACGGCTAACGAAATGTATCACTTACGTGATGCCGCGCCGATCGATCGCAGCGAACTGAAAAACGGCGACCTGGTTTTCTTCCGCACTCAGGGGCGCGGAACCGCCGATCACGTTGGCGTGTATGTCGGCAACGGCAAATTTATTCAGTCACCACGCAGTGGTCAGGAAATTAAAATCACTTCGTTAAGTGAAGATTACTGGCAACGCCACTATGTTGGTGCTCGTCGGATGATGACCCCAAAAACACTTCGCTAAAACTTTACCCTGTTGTTACGGCAACAGGGTAAGTTCATCTTTTGTATCACCTTTTAATTTGCTACCCTATCCATACGCACAATAAGGCTATTGTACGTATGCCAATTAATAATAAAGGAGAGTAGCAATGTCATTTGAATTACCTGCACTACCATATGCTAAAGATGCTCTGGCACCGCACATTTCTGCGGAAACTATCGAGTATCACTACGGCAAACATCATCAGACTTATGTCACTAACCTGAACAACCTGATCAAAGGTACTGCGTTTGAAGGTAAATCACTGGAAGAGATTATTCGCAGCTCTGAAGGTGGTGTATTCAACAACGCTGCTCAGGTCTGGAACCACACTTTCTACTGGAACTGCCTGGCGCCGAACGCCGGTGGCGAACCGACTGGAAAAGTCGCTGAAGCTATCGCCGCTTCTTTTGGCAGCTTTGCTGATTTCAAAGCTCAGTTTACTGATGCTGCGATCAAAAACTTTGGTTCTGGCTGGACCTGGCTGGTGAAAAACAGCGATGGCAAACTGGCTATCGTTTCCACCTCTAACGCGGGTACTCCGCTGACCACCGATGCAACTCCACTGCTGACCGTTGATGTCTGGGAACACGCTTATTACATCGACTATCGCAATGCACGTCCGGGTTATCTGGAGCACTTCTGGGCGCTGGTAAACTGGGAATTCGTAGCGAAAAATCTCGCTGCATAATAACTGATGGCAAATGCAACATTGCCTGATGCGCTTCGCTCCATGCCAACACGGATGAGTCATTAACACCACATCCGGCAAGATAAATCGCACTTTGCCTGCAAACTGTAACGCAGAAGGTTATCCTTCTGCGTTTTTGTTTATTAGCTGTTGGCAACGCAAACTGCTTCAGGTTGTTTTCTGGCTGACATAAATACCAGCAACAATGCCAGCCCCGCGACAATCGCCCCCATCACCGGCACAAAACTGTATCCCAGACCACCGGAAATCACTGCACCACCGGCTGCGGCACCCAGCGCATTTCCAAGGTTAAAGGCACCAATATTTACTGATGAAGACAAACCCGGCGCTTCGCTGGCGACGCGCATCACTCGCATCTGCAACGGCGGTACGACCGCAAAGGTTGCCGCGCCCCACACCACCATGCTGATTGCCGCGCCAAACTCATTTCGTGCCAGGAACGGGATCGCCAGCATAATCACCATCAACAGCAGCAAAAAGCCTTTCAGCGTACCATTGACCGAACGATCTGCCAGTTTACCGCCGAGATAGTTACCGATAGAGAACCCGACACCAATCAGCACCAGCATTGCTGTCACGAACACCGGCGTTGCGTGGGTGATGCTTTGCAGCACCGGAGAAATATAGGTGTAGAGGGTGAACATTGCACCAGCGCCCAGCACCGTCGTCAGCAATGCAGACAGCACCTGTGGACGCAACAGTACCGCCAGCTCTTTTTTCACTTCAGGCCGCGCTCCTGCGCCACCTTTAGGTAAAGAGAAGAACAGGCTCACCATTGAAATCACACCCAGCCCCGCCGTTGCCAGAAATGACATACGCCAGCCAATAGTTTCCCCAAGCCAGGTTGCCGCCGGAACGCCACCGATATTCGCCAGGGTTAAGCCCATAAACATAGTGGCAACTGCGCTGGCCTGTTTATGTTTTGGCACCACGCTTGCTGCCACGACAGACCCCAGGCCAAAAAACGCCCCATGATTCAGGCTGGTTAAAATGCGTGAAAGCATCAGCGTCATATAATCCGGTGCGATGGCAGAAAGTACGTTACCGAGGGTGAAAATCGCCATCAGGAAAATCAGCGCACTGCGGCGGGCACGATGAGAAAGCAGAAGCGTCATCAATGGCGCGCCAACCATCACGCCAACCGCATAGGCGCTGATTAACATTCCGGCAACTGGAATCGAGACATCCACACCACGCGCAATAACGGGCAACAAGCCCATTGGCGAGAATTCCGTTGTCCCGATACCAAACGCGCCAATTGCCAGCGCCAGCAACGGATAGTTAATTTTCATGCCTAATCTCCACCTCTTCGCGTCATCACGCGATGTTCATCAAAGTGGCGAAAGCATGACATCAATCACAAAAGAATGAAAATAACAAAAAGAGAAAACACTTTTGCCAATTTGCTAACAAAGAGGAAGGAGATGTGAGGGAGAACGCGCTCCCTCGAGGGGAAATCAGTGCAGCGCGGCAGTCAAACCCACGGCCACGATCAAACCAAGAACGATAATGGTTGTTACCAGTGAAAATTTAAGGTCGGTGCTCATCAAGTTTTCTCCTTTTTATTACCCCACAAAAAGTGATATTACGCATTTTTACATACTGTGATGAAAAAATCTCCCGCCATTTATAATGATAAGTGTTTTTACTACTTCCCCTTTTCATCAAGATCGGCCAAAATTCCACGCTTACATTATTTGCGTACTGGCCATTGACCCCTTCCTGACGCTCTGTGTCATTTTCCCGGCGTACCGCAACACTTTTGTTGTGCGTAAGGTGTGTAAAGGCAAACGTTTACCTTGCGATTTTGCAGGAGCTGAAGTTAGGGTCTGGAGTGAAATGGAATGGCAACAATAAAAGATGTAGCGAAGCGAGCAAACGTTTCCACTACAACTGTGTCACACGTAATCAACAAAACACGTTTTGTCGCTGAAGAAACGCGCAATGCCGTGTGGGCGGCGATCAAAGAATTACACTACTCCCCTAGCGCGGTGGCGCGTAGTCTGAAGGTCAACCACACCAAGTCTATCGGTTTGCTGGCGACCAGCAGCGAAGCGGCCTATTTCGCCGAGATCATTGAAGCGGTAGAAAAAAATTGCTTCCAGAAAGGCTACACGCTGATTCTGGGCAATGCGTGGAACAATCTTGAGAAACAGCGGGCTTATCTGTCGATGATGGCGCAAAAACGCGTCGATGGCCTGCTGGTGATGTGTTCTGAGTATCCGGAACCGTTGCTGGCGATGCTGGAAGAGTATCGCCATATCCCGATGGTGGTGATGGACTGGGGTGAAGCAAAAGCAGACTTTACCGATGCGGTTATCGATAACGCTTTTGAAGGCGGTTACATGGCCGGGCGCTATTTGATTGAACGCGGTCACCGCGAAATCGGTGTTATTCCGGGTCCTCTGGAGCGTAACACCGGTGCAGGCCGTCTGGCGGGCTTTATGAAAGCGATGGAAGAAGCCATGATCAAGGTGCCGGAAAACTGGATTGTGCAAGGTGACTTTGAGCCTGAATCAGGTTATCGCGCCATGCAGCAAATCCTGTCGCAACCGCACAGACCTACCGCAGTCTTCTGTGGCGGCGATATTATGGCGATGGGCGCGCTCTGTGCCGCTGATGAAATGGGTCTGCGCGTCCCGCAGGATGTTTCGCTGATCGGTTATGATAACGTGCGCAATGCTCGCTACTTTACCCCGGCACTGACCACTATCCATCAGCCAAAAGATTCGCTGGGTGAAACGGCGTTCAATATGCTGTTGGATCGTATCGTCAACAAACGCGAAGAACCGCAGTCAATTGAAGTTCATCCACGGTTGATTGAACGTCGCTCCGTGGCTGATGGCCCGTTCCGCGACTATCGTCGTTAATCATCCGTTGCGGGAGTCTCTTCAGGCTCCCGCAGCCACTCCTTATTCAGCGTCTCACTATCGCCGAGATACTCAAGCAACCAGGTTAAAGCAGGCGACATATCATTCTGCTGCCAGGTCAGACAACATGCTGAATCAGGGAATGGATTTTCCAGTTCTAGTGCTACCCACTTCCCCTCATTAAGCCACGGTTTGGCGAAATGTGTCGGCACCATACCGATGCATAACCCAGCCGAAATACACGTTGCCGATGATTCCCAGTCCGGTACAACCAGGCGCTTTTGGTTATCCAGCAGCCAGGTAATACGTTTGGGTAGCGTCCGTGAGGTGTCTTCGCGCACCAGTGACGGCCAGTTGCGCAACGTATCATCGCTGAATGGTCCATTCATTGACACAAGCGGATGATGGCGGGCAACAACACAACTCCAGCTCAACATCCCCATATCACGGAAGGCATAACGACCGCCCACCGGAATCGCTCGTGTCGCGCCAATCGCCAGTTCCACGCGCCCGTCAGAAAGCGCATCCCAGACACCATTGAATACTTCCTGAAATACCAGAAGTTCAACGTCATCAAAATGGCGATAGAAATCAACGATCATCTGCCGTGTACGTTCTGGCCTGACGATATTATCCACCGCAATAGCTAACTGACCACGCCAGCCGTTCGCAATCTGCTGACATTGCTGGCGCGTGATCTGCATTTTTTTGACAACAGAGCGCCCTTCTTTGAGAAACCACGCCCCGGCAGCGGTCAGTTCCACATCACGATGACGCCGTTCAAAAAGCGGCACCGCCAGCCACTCTTCCAGCTGACGCACGGTATAGCTGACCGCTGAAGGAACGCGATGCAACTCCTGAGCCGCAGCACTAAAACTGCCATTACGCGCCACCGCATCAACCACTTCGAGAGAATACTCAGACCACATAGTTTGCCTGCAAAATTTTTGAAACCAGTCATCAAATATTACCGTTTCACAACAGGAATTTCACTCCCTACACTTTGCGACGGTGTTTAATTGAGAAATTTAGAGAATATACATGCAACCTGGGAAAAGATTTTTAGTCTGGCTGGCGGGTTTGAGCGTACTCGGTTTTCTGGCAACCGATATGTATCTGCCCGCTTTCGCCGCCATTCAGGCCGATTTGCAAACGCCTGCGTCTGCTGTCAGTGCCAGCCTTAGTCTGTTCCTTGCCGGTTTTGCCGCAGCCCAACTTCTGTGGGGGCCGCTCTCCGACCGTTATGGTCGTAAACCGGTGTTATTAATCGGCCTGACAATTTTTGCATTAGGTAGTCTGGGGATGTTATGGGTGGATAACGCCATCACTCTGCTGGTATTACGGTTTGTGCAAGCGGTTGGTGTCTGTGCCGCCGCAGTTATCTGGCAGGCGTTGGTGACGGATTACTATCCTTCACAAAAAGTGAATCGTATTTTCGCCACGATCATGCCATTGGTGGGACTCTCTCCTGCCCTTGCTCCTCTTTTAGGTAGCTGGCTGCTGGTTCATTTTTCCTGGCAGGCGATTTTCGCGACCTTGTTTGCCATTACCGTGGTGCTGATTCTGCCCATTTTCTGGCTTAAACCCACGACTAAAGCACGTAACGACAGTCAGGATGGACTGACCTTTACCGATCTGCTGCGTTCAAAAACCTATCGCGGCAACGTGCTGATTTATGCAGCCTGTTCAGCCAGTTTCTTTGCCTGGCTGACCGGTTCACCGTTCATCCTTAGCGAGATGGGCTATAGCCCGGCAGTCATTGGTTTAAGTTATGTACCACAAACCATCGCGTTTCTGATTGGTGGTTATGGCTGTCGCGCAGCATTGCAGAAATGGCAAGGCAAACAATTATTACCGTGGCTGCTGGCGCTGTTTGCTGTCAGCGTCGTGGCGACCTGGGCTGCTGGCTTCATTAGCCATGTTTCGCTGGTCGAAATTCTGATCCCATTCTGTGTGATGGCTATTGCCAACGGTGCAATCTACCCGATTGTTGTCGCGCAGGCGCTGCGCCCCTTCCCACATGCGACCGGCCGCGCCGCAGCATTGCAGAACACACTGCAACTGGGACTGTGCTTCCTCGCAAGCCTTGTGGTTTCCTGGCTCATCAGCGTTAGCACACCACTGCTCACCACCACCTGCGTGATGTTATCGACCGTGGTACTGGCTTCTCTGGGTTACATGATGCAACGTTGTGAAGAACCTGGTTGCCAGAATCATGGCAATGCCGAAGTCGCTCATAGCGAATCACATTGATCTATATCGACATCTTTATACTTAGGCTGCTAACAAAATTTTGTTGTATGATTGAAATTAGCGGCCTATACTAATTTCCAGTTGTTAAGATTACGATAAATATTATGTTTTTACGGGGACAGGAGCGTTCCCGGATTGCTATGGATGGTCATTTCGGCAAGGGTTCCTCCTTTCCCTCTGTTCTACGTCGGATTATAGACTCGCGGATTTTCTGCGAGATTTCTCACAAAGCCCAAAAAGCGTCTACGCTGTTTTAAGGTTCTGATCACCGACCAGTGATGGAGAAACTATGAGTTCATCGTGTATAGAAGAAGTCAGCGTACCGGATGACAACTGGTACAGAATCGCCAACGAATTACTTAGCCGCGCCGGTATAGCCATCAACGGTTCTGCCCCGGCGGATATTCGTGTTAAAAACCCCGATTTTTTTAAGCGCGTTCTACAGGAAGGTTCGTTGGGGTTAGGCGAAAGTTATATGGATGGCTGGTGGGAATGTGAACGACTGGATATGTTTTTTAGCAAAGTCTTACGCGCAGGTCTCGAAAACCAACTCCCCCATCATTTCAAAGACACTCTGCGCATCGCAGGCGCTCGTCTCTTCAATCTGCAGAGTAAAAAACGTGCCTGGATAGTTGGCAAAGAGCATTACGATCTGGGTAATGACCTGTTCAGCCGTATGCTTGATCCCTTCATGCAATATTCCTGCGCTTACTGGAAAGATGCCGATAATCTGGAATCGGCCCAACAAGCGAAGCTTAAAATGATCTGCGAAAAATTGCAGTTGAAGCCAGGGATGCGTGTACTGGATATTGGCTGTGGTTGGGGCGGACTGGCGCACTACATGGCGTCTAACTATGACGTAAGCGTGGTAGGTGTCACCATTTCTGCTGAACAGCAGAAAATGGCTCAGGATCGCTGTGAAGGTCTGGATGTCACCATTTTGCTGCAAGATTACCGTGATCTGAACGATCAATTTGACCGCATTGTTTCAGTGGGAATGTTCGAACACGTCGGGCCGAAAAATTACAACACCTATTTTGAGGTGGTGGATCGCAATCTGAAACCGGAAGGTATTTTCCTGTTACATACTATCGGCTCGAAAAAAACCGATCTGAATGTTGATCCGTGGATTAATAAATATATTTTCCCGAACGGTTGCCTGCCCTCCGTGCGCCAGATCGCTCAATCCAGCGAACCACACTTTGTGATGGAAGACTGGCATAACTTTGGCGCCGATTACGATACCACGCTGATGGCCTGGTATGAGCGATTCCTCGCCGCATGGCCGGAAATTGCGGATAATTACAGTGAACGCTTTAAACGGATGTTTACCTATTATCTGAATGCTTGCGCTGGTGCTTTCCGCGCCCGTGATATTCAGCTCTGGCAAGTGGTGTTCTCTCGAGGAGTCGAAAACGGCCTTCGGGTTGCACGCTAAATGTTATGATATCGCCCCCGTTTGGGGGCGATATCATATTTCAGTCCGTTATTGATTCTGCGCCTTTTCCCGCATCGCCAGCACACGTTCTACCGTATCTACCACTGCCTGAGTTTGTGGATCGATTTCGATATTGACGCGCGCTCCGAGTTTTTTCTTACCGAGAGTGGTACGTTCCAGCGTTTCTGGAATTAAATGCACGCAGAAACGTGTTGACGTTACTTCGCCCACGGTCAGGCTAATACCGTCGATTCCGATAAATCCTTTGTACAGGATATATTTCATCAACTGACTATCCTGCACTTTAAACCAGATCTGGCGATTATTTTCAGAGGTTAATATTTTCGCTACTTCAGCGGTGGTCATAATATGACCCGACATTAAATGTCCGCCAATTTCATCACTGAATTTAGCCGCACGCTCTACGTTTACCCAATCCCCAACCTGTAAATCACCAAGATTAGTAATGCGTAACGTCTCTTTCATCAGATCAAAACTGATATGGTTACCGTTGATTTCCGTCACGGTCAGGCAACAACCGTTGTGTGCCACAGATGCACCGGTCTCCAGACCATCCAGCATATAGTCAGGTAACTCAACCACATGAGTACGAAAATTTGGTTTCTCGTCAATCGACACCAGTTTTGCAGTGCCCTGCACTATCCCCGTAAACATACTTACAACTCCTGAAATCAGTTAAGGCATTCTGTTCAGCACAATAGCAGGTGGGAAACACCCTTACCAGTAAAGGGGGCTGAATGGTTATTTTTTCACTGGAGAATTAATAAATCCTCGCTACAATAGACTGAATTTCCCCTGCTTCTTCTTTTTGCTGCCCATTCAGGCGGCTTTTTAGTCTCTCATATAACAACAATATAAAAGGTGTTCACGTGCAGAAGTATATCAGTGAAGCGCGTCTGTTATTAGCATTAGCAATCCCGGTGATTCTCGCGCAAATCGCCCAAACAGCGATGGGTTTTGTCGATACTGTCATGGCGGGCGGCTATAGCGCCACCGACATGGCGGCGGTCGCCATTGGTACATCTATCTGGCTCCCGGCTATTCTTTTCGGTCACGGACTGCTGCTTGCGTTGACGCCAGTGATTGCGCAATTGAATGGTTCTGGTCGCCGTGAACGCATAGCGCATCAGGTACGACAAGGTTTCTGGCTAGCCGGCTTTGTCTCAGTGCTCATTATGGTGGTTCTGTGGAATGCGGGTTATATCATCCGCTCCATGCAAAATATCGATCCGGCACTCGCCGATAAAGCGGTAGGTTACCTGCGTGCACTGCTGTGGGGTGCTCCGGGCTATCTGTTCTTCCAGGTCGCGCGTAACCAGTGTGAAGGTCTGGCAAAAACCAAACCTGGGATGGTGATGGGTTTTATTGGCCTGCTGGTGAACATTCCGGTTAACTATATCTTTATTTATGGTCATTTCGGAATGCCTGAACTCGGTGGCGTCGGTTGTGGTGTAGCGACGGCGGCTGTGTATTGGGTGATGTTCCTCGCCATGGTTTTTTATATTAAACATGCCCGTTCCATGCGCGATATCCGCAACGAAAAAGGCACCGCTAAACCCGATCCTGCCGCATTGAAACGGCTGGTGCAGCTTGGTCTACCTATCGCGCTGGCGTTGTTCTTTGAAGTGACACTGTTTGCTGTAGTGGCGCTGTTGGTATCTCCACTCGGTATTATCGATGTGGCAGGCCACCAGATTGCACTGAACTTCAGTTCGTTGATGTTCGTTCTTCCAATGTCGCTGGCCGCAGCGGTAACCATCCGTGTTGGTTATCGTCTGGGTCAGGGCTCAACGCTGGATGCACAAACAGCCGCGCGAACAGGGCTTATGGTTGGCGTTTGTATGGCGACTCTGACCGCAATTTTCACGGTTTCACTACGGGAGCAGATTGCCCTGCTGTATAACGATAATCCTGAGGTCGTAACGCTGGCGGCACATTTGATGTTGCTGGCGGCGGTGTATCAGATTTCTGACTCCATACAGGTTATCGGCAGTGGGATTTTGCGTGGTTATAAAGATACGCGGTCGATTTTTTATATTACCTTTACGGCGTACTGGGTATTAGGCTTGCCGAGCGGCTACATTCTGGCGCTGACCGATCTGGTGGTTGAGCCAATGGGGCCAGCAGGTTTCTGGATCGGCTTTATTATTGGCCTGACTTCTGCCGCTATTATGATGATGCTGCGTATGCGTTTCCTGCAACGTCTGCCATCAGCCATCATTCTGCAACGAGCAGCTCGCTAAAAAACAAGGCGCAACCTTCACAGATTGCGCCTTAGTTTTTATTCGGGCTGGAGCGTTGCGCCAATCCTGTCTTCGTCAGGTTGCAGTTTAAGCACACTGCAAATTGGTAGCCGACTGGCATCCGTTATCTCAACGAGAATACTGCCACTAACTTCCCCTTTCACACTGATGAAGTCAGGCGAAATTTCTTTCGCGCTGGTTTGCAGGCAAATCGTTCCCTCTCCGCGCAGTCGTTTCACTTTCAGTTGCACATGTGTGGCTGCTGCCGTGATCAGCCAAACTTTTCCGCCATCAAGGTTTAATTCACCAACACGAAAAGTGACATTGTCACCTTTTACCGTACTGCCATCGAGGATCATCACGCCTCCCGGCTGTACCGTAACCGTTGACTGTTGTAAATCAGCACCGTAACCAATAATCAAAGAGCTACCTTCTTGTACGGCAACGTTCCCCATCAGTTCAACTGGCGCACAATCCTCTTCCACGACAAATTTATCGTCCGCGCTGGTGGGAGACATGACAATCATCGAGCCACCTTTCAGCAGTGCATTTTCCAGCGTACCAGCATGAATTTCAGCACGGCCTCCGGCATTAACCGCCAAATCCTTTGTCTTACCGGAACTATAGAGCTGTAGACCGTCTGTCCCAAGGCGATAAACGGCTTCGTTCTCAACGAGGGTATGAATATCTTCTCCGCCTATGTTATTCATGGCTCCGCCCGCAAGCGTCGTATCGCAGGCTTTTCCCGCCAGCATAAAGACTCCGCCCTGGTTAATTGCACTGTTGAAAGCTTCTCCACCAGGGTAAACCAGCAATTCACCGCCATCATCCACTATTGCAGATGAAGTCGTCCCGTTGACCAATAAACCACCAGCCTGATCGAGAATAATTTTTTCTGCCCGATGGCCTTCCAGTACGCGCAGGTTACCGCCATTCTCCAGTAACAAACCGCAGGCGTAGCCCTGATCAACGCTAAATTCTCCTTCGGGATGGCGGCCATTAACAGTAGCGAGCGTTGAGAGGCTAATTGCTCCACCGTCGGACTGAATGATGTCTGTGGCAATTGCACCGTCACCGACTGATAACGTGCCATTGTTGCCGTACTGTGTGCCTCTGACGATCCCACCAGTTTCCACTTTCAGCCAGCCCGCATCTGTCACTACGGTGTTTTCAGCTCTTCCGCCTGTCTCAACGAGCAACTCACCGTCAGTAAGTTGAGTCGCGCCAATGACCTCGCCGGTCTTAACAATTTGCACTTTCCCGTCGCTCATCAAGTTTTTTGCATCAGATCCCATGATTTATTCCTTTGCTGCATCTGTGTGCCCTTATCGCTACCTAAGTGTAAAGGCTACGGAGGATTTATCCACGATAGAATTGATTTGCTGGCAAACGACTCGGTTTATATCCTGATGCGTGAGATAGTGGGTTGTGTCAGATGTGAAAATGACTCTGACCAAAAATCACCCTTGCAAATCAACAAAATATAGCCAATTTGCTTAAAAGCTCTGCAAACGGTCGAAATACCGCAGAAAATTACGCTTTGCCTCTTGCCACCTTCCCACTCTGCCGCTAATATTCTTCCCCGTTGTCACCTACAACGTTGCGTTCATAGCTCAGTTGGTTAGAGCACCACCTTGACATGGTGGGGGTCGTTGGTTCGAGTCCAATTGAACGCACCATACTGCGTCCGTAGCTCAGTTGGTTAGAGCACCACCTTGACATGGTGGGGGTCGGTGGTTCGAGTCCACTCGGACGCACCAGATTTTTTAGTCTGGTCTCCTCTCTCCTTGTATTCCCTTGTTTCTTCTCTGTATCCAACACATTAAAAAATTTATACTATTTTGTATGTGTTATCAGAAGGAGAATCGCTATGGCGACTTTGTTACAGCTTCACTTTGCATTTAATGGCCCCTTTGGCGATGAAATGGCCGAACAGCTTAAACCGCTTGCTGAGTCGATTAATCAGGAACCTGGTTTTCTGTGGAAGGTATGGACAGAAAGTGAAAAGAACCACGAAGCCGGTGGGATCTACCTTTTCACTGATGAAAAAAGCGCCCTTGCCTATCTGGAAAAACATACTGCCCGACTGAAAAATCTTGGCGTTGAGGAAGTTGTCGCCAAAGTTTTCGATGTCAATGAACCATTAAGTAAAATCAATCAGGCAAAACTCGCCTGACAAGTCTCCATGAAGGGCGGTTGGCGCCCTTTTCATCCCTGTCTGAAATTTCTCATTTTCTAAAGATTTCAACCAAACTTATCTGATAACACTAAATTCAAAAGAATACATACAGGTAAGTAATGATGAAAAAAATCGCCATTGTGGGTGCGGGGCCAACAGGGATCTACACTCTCTTCTCGCTATTACAGCAACCAACGCCACTTTCTATTTCCATCTTCGAACAGGCTGACGAGGCCGGTGTCGGGATGCCGTACAACGACGAAGAAAACTCTAAATTAATGCTGGCAAATATTGCCAGCATTGAAATACCAACGATTTATTGTACTTATCTGGAATGGTTACAAAAACAAGATGCCAGCCATCTACAACGTTACGGCGTTAAAAAGGAAACCTTGCACGACCGTCAGTTTTTACCGCGAATTCTGTTGGGAGAATATTTCCGCGATCGATTTTTACGATTAGTAGATCAGGCGCGACAGCAAAAATTTGAAGTGGCTATTTATGAATCATGCCAGGTTACCGATCTGCAAATTACAGACGCTGGCGTCATGCTCGCTACAAATCAGGATTTACCCACAGAGACGTTTGATTTAGCGGTAATAGCCACCGGTCACGTCTGGCCTGATGAAGAAGAAGCAACCCGAACGTATTTTCCCAGCCCGTGGTCGGGTCTGATGGAAGCAAAGGTCGATGCCTGTAACGTGGGCATTATGGGAACATCCTTGAGCGGACTGGATGCGGCAATGGCAGTGGCCATTCAGCATGGTTCGTTTATTGAAGAAGATAAACAACGAGTTAGCTTTCAACGTGATAGCAACAGTGAAAATCTGCACATTACGTTGATGTCGCGCACGGGCATTTTACCGGAAGCCGATTTCTATTGTCCCATCCCCTACGAACCGTTACGCATCGTCACAGAACAGGCCTTAAATACAGAAATAGAAAAAGGTGCGGAAGGCCTGTTGGATCGGGTATTCAAATTGATACAGCAAGAAATTAATTCTGTCGATCCAGGCTGGAGCCAACGCATAGCGTTAGAACGCCTCAATGTCGATACCTTTGCGCAAACCTGGTTTGCCGAGCGTAAACAGCATGACCCTTTTGGCTGGGCGGAAGAAAACTTAGCCGAAGTCGAGCAAAATAAACGGCAAAAACATACCGTCCCCTGGCGTTATGTCATTCTGCGTTTGCATGAAGCTGTACAGGAAATTGTGCCGCATCTGAATGAACACGACCATAAGCGATTCAGTAAAGGTCTTGCCAGAGTCTTTATCGATAATTATGCGGCAATCCCTTCAGAATCTATAAGACGATTACTGGCCTTACGCGAAGCGGGGATCATTCATATTCTCGCCCTCGGTGAGGACTACGAGATGGAAAACAACGAAACACGCACAATTCTGAAAACAGCGGATAACAGCTACTCGTTTGATGTTTTTATTGATGCCCGAGGTCAACGTCCACTCAAAGTGAAAGATATTCCTTTCCCTGGGCTACGCGAACAATTGCAGAAAACAGGCGAGGAAATCCCTGATGTTGGTGAAGATTATACGCTACAGCAACCTGAAGAAGTTCGTGGTCGCGTGGCGTTCGGTGCTTTACCCTGGCTGATGCACAACCGGCCTTTCGTCCAGGGACTTACGGCTTGTGCAGAAATTGGCGAGGCTATGGCGCAGGCCATAGTAAAACCTGCATCCCGTGCACGTCGGCGTCTTTCGGTTGATTAAAGATAAAGCTATCAGCACTCAACAAACTGATGCTGTTCATTGAGACGATAGCGGACTCCGGCACGGATATTGTTTTCACCTTCAATGGCGACGGCGAAGCGCACTCTTTCGCCGCCATGATATGCCAGTGCGGCGCTGCCACCAGGCCCGAGGACAATCGAGTCAACCACGCCCGTACTGACTACTGTTGAGTTAGCACCGCTGGCAATGATGTGAACATTATCACCACTGTTAGCAATTTTCGCGTGCGCGCCAAAGCTGGCAATTTGTACCAGATCGCCATTACTGGCAACATGACACCTTTCACCTGGAGTACAGACGCGTACTCGCATCCCGGCATTCGCAATACGGCTACCCTCTCCGGCACTGCTGATTCGAGTCGAGTTACCCGCCACTGCCACGCGGGCACGCTCGCCTGAGCTGCCAATATGGCTGTTAAAACCCACACTAGCCATCCGTACGCTGTAGCCCGTGCTGGCAATTTGCGCCGCATAACCTGCTGTAACTATTCTGGCGTTATCGTCGCAACATCCGACGCGTGCGTTATCCTCGGCACTGGAGAGCTGGCGGCAAAATGTTGGTTCCACCGGTTCTGGGACCAGCTTTTGCATAGAGGAAACTTCCTGGCGGGCAAAGTTTTCGTCTGTCAGCCATTTGTTCCATGCATACTCAACCAGACTATCTGCCCAGTCCGTATACCCTTCGTCGATCAGCGCATGGTGAACATCGACATAGCTGCCGTCCTGCGGAAAATGGCGCAAAAACCAGCGGTACATTACCGCTCCTACACGCCACTCTCGCAGGTTCTCTCGCGTAATGATCATACGTTAATGTCGGTGATAGCCATCGATCATACATTTAAAGGTTTCGTGCGGAGTACGCCCCGTAGTGCAAAGATAGAGATGACCGAAGATGAAAAAGAGGCTAATAAATGCCAGAGCAAAATGCGCCTGTAATAACCAGTATCTTACGCCAGGAAACACAGTTCCCACGACTTGCGGATAGAGACACAGCAGCCCCGTCACCAGTAACAACGGCAGTAATCCATACATCACCCCGACATAGGCTACCTGCTGTAAGGGATTAAATTTAGACTGCATTGTCGCCGGAAAAGGATGCGCTTCCCCCTGCATAATGCCAGACAGATAAAATCGCGTTTGTTTCGCCGCTCGCCCCAGCCACCCTTGACGACGAATGCGATAGTGGTGACCATTACCCCCAACGGCATTAATCAGAACAAAGCCAAGCCAGCATACCAGTAACAAGAATCCACAAACTTCATGCACAGCAACCAGACTTTTGACCGCAGCTGCGCCCACCAGCGCAAAGTGATTAATTAGCCCACTTGCCAGCAACAATACGAGGAGTAATGCGTTCGACCAGTGCCATAATCTGACCGCCTTGCTGTAAAGATAAACCTTCTCGCCATGATCGGTGGCTGATTTCTTCACACCACGAGCACGAAGCAAAGCATGCAGCCCCAGGACTAACCACATTCCAACCAGCAATAGCCCGGCAATGACCAGCCACACCGGCCAAAATTCAGGGGTGAACTGTGGTACATAGTTCGCCAACTGGCTCTGAAACTGTTCAGCATTTTGCGACGGGTTCATACATTTTCCTTCTTAATCAAATGTTGACCGAACCGGCGATACAAATGCGGTTTCCCGGCACCAGGTAGCTGATATTGATAGTATTTATTTTCCTGTAACCACGCCTGAATTTCTGGGCTATCTTCGCGACCAAAGATCAATGCGTGTTCCGGGCAGGCGCTGACGCAAATGGGCGGAAAACCTTTTGCCAGCCGGGACTCGGCGCAGAAATCACATTTATCCGCCACTTTAATCACAGGGTTAAGGTAACGAACCTGATACGGGCAAGCGCCAATGCAATAACTGCAGCCGATACACTGCGATTTTTCTACCCGTACGATCCCCTGCTCATCACGCCACGACGCCCCTGTTGGGCAAACGTCGATGCAAGGAGCATCTTCACAGTGCTGGCATGACTGGCGAAAAAAGTGATATTGCGTTTCGTTGTCGTTATCGGTAACTGGAATGTGTGCTATCGATAAACGGCTTCCCTGGGCCGGAACGTGATTGGTCTTGCGACATGCTCGGGCGCAAATATTACAACCATTGCACCGTGACTCATCGTGAATCATGGCATACCGAACTTCCTTTTCTTGCCTGGTGTTCGCTAACAGAGAAGACGCAGAGCCAGTAAAAAAGATTACTGTTCCCATCCCCAGAACAAATTTGCGTCGAGTGAAGGACATCTGATTATCCCCTAATGCAGTGGCTGCAACTGTCCACCCTGTCCATGACATTTCCCTGAAATTTCAGGGATTCTGAAACTGCTCAACCTCAAACCATTCGCATAAACCATAAGCCTTGCCATAGCTCATATACCGCTCGCTAAACAGGTACAGCACCGCCGTCGATGACTCCACCTGGCGTATATCGGCATATTCAGGGGCAACATCCATCGCGGCGATCGCGGCTTCAATCTGCGCTTCCTGGAAGTAATATGGCGCTTGCCTCAGCATGGCGACTTTGTAGGGTCGCGGGTACGTCTGGCACTCAAAGCGAACGACGTGAGCAATGGCGCGACAAATGTCCTGCTCCACAACTTGCAAAGACATCGCCGCGTAGTTTTCGCTCATGGCCTGCGTTGAGTAATAGTAATCATCGTGAGTTCCCGTGATACAGGCGATATCCGCGTAGTCTCCGTTCTGTTTTATGCCTTCCAGCAAAAAAGACAGATCCTCTTCAGCAACCGAATATGGCGGCGAGAGAAACACGGCACGCGCCACCAGTTGACCCGCAGCCGAATGCTGGCGGATAAACTCTGCCAGAACTTCCGTCGGTTCTGGTTCTGCGACGTCTTCACTGACCGTATCTCCGGTGTGACGCATACCCTGCAACCATTGACGCTTCGCCTCGTCAACGTCGCTGACTCCAGATAGCGGCAACTCATCCTGATGGTTCATCTCACCCATTCCTTATGCTGGAAGCAGATTGTGTGCAGCCAGATCGGTGGCAATATCTTCCAGCCCCAGACGTTGCAACGTTTCACGTGTCGGGCAACCGAGCTGTGGATCCCAGCCCATTTCCTTGTAGAACATCGTGAGAGACGCGTACATATCGTCGCGATCCATTTTGTCAGTTCCTTCAGTAAAGACCGGGATCTGCGGATCTTTGTCGAATACCCAGGAGCAAATAAGATCGTGCTCGTTACGCATATCTTTGGTTTGCATCAGTTTTACCGTGTAAGCGCGATGCAGTGTAAATATACGTTCAGCGGCTAAATCTAATTTTTCCTGGGTCATCTCTTCACCGGTGATCGCTTTGAAGAATTTGGCTTCTAAAGCAAGGTCACCACGGTAATTACGGCTCTTCAGCGGCGAAACGGTCATTGGCCAGACCCAGTTGCACAGGGTGACGGCGTTATGCAAACAGACCCGCAACAGCGACCATTTGGCATATTTAATTTTTGCGTCATTGATCGGCGTGTAGTTTTTGGTTTCGTCGTAAGCATCTTCAGAGCCAAAAAGCTCTTTCGCCACTTCACGCTGCAATTTCAACGGCAGACCGGAGCCAATAAAGTTAATGTGGGTGTGCGTCATGCAATCGCGGTTGAACATGCAGTTAACAATGGAACCAACTTGCGCCGAGGCTTCATTAGCGTGATGAACCGGATAGCCAAACGGCGACCAGAGTTTATTTTTCGCGTAGCCCCAATACTCTTCGCCCAAATTCCAGCGTTCCGCAATGGCATATGAGCCATCAGCCAGGTGACTCAGCTCACCCACGCGATGCGCCAGACGGTAGTAAAAATCTTTAATGAAGTTAACGTCGCCCGCTTCCAGCTGATCCCAGCGAATTTCCGCATACTCATCAGCAGGCAGAACGCGTTTGAACACGCCTTTGCTGTAGCAATACGTAAAATCTCGATGTAGCTGTCCGTAGTTACACCACAGACCGTAGTCATCGAACAGATTCAGACCAACCAGATTGCCAATGACGCGACCATCGTCTTTATCTTCAAAATCTTTCGGCCCGTTCGGGAAGATGGTGGTATGGACAAAGTTTGCTACACAAGTATTACCGCCGGTGCTGGGCACGCCGAACTCTTTGACCCGAGGAATGTTCATCTGGGTCATACAACGAATCGGGCAAGAGTGGCAGCCGCTCATTTTTACCGTGTATTTCTCTGCTGCCGGACCTAAGTCAAAAACGGATTTATAGGTGCGAAAACCCACGGTATTTTGATTGCCTGGCGGGATCTCGCCCGTTTCAATCGGGCCACCTTCCGCCGCTCCCCAGAACAGACCTTTACGCGCCGTCCAGCGAGACTTGGGATCGGAGTACTCCGCCCACGATTGCGGCGTACTTGGCACCACATGGTTATTATTCGCACCGATAAGTTCGGTCATCATGTAGTCATTGAGACGTTTCATCTCCTGACGATCGGCAATGTTGACCCCTTTAGTCCCTTCAACTGCAATCGCTTTGAGGTTTTTCGAACCCATTATTGCGCCAGTTCCCGCGCCGCCGCTGTGATTACGGCTATTCAACATGCCAGAGAGCGGCACAAGGTTTTCACCTGCCTGACCAATAGCTGCCACACAGGTTTCCGGGCTGGTCAAACGACAAATTTCTTCCGTCGTGGCTCGCGTCCCTTTACCCCATAGGAAATCTGCTTTTTCGAGGGTAACTTTGTCATCTTTAATATTCAGCCAAACCGGTGATTTCGCTTTCCCTTCGATAATAATAACGTCGTATCCAGCGAATTTCATTTGCGCGGCAAAAAAGCCACCCATATGGGCATCAACAACTAAATTCCCTTTGGTAAAGGTGGAAAGCGAAGTGATATTTACGCGAGAACTACAGGGAGCACCAGAGCCAGTTAATGGCCCGGTAGCAAAGACTAATTTATTTGCTTCATCGAAAGGTTTAGTGCCTGGCGGTACTTCGTCATACATAATTTTGTAGCCGAATCCCATGCCACCAACAAAACTTTTAAACTTACTGGAATCTTCGAGGGTAATATTTCCTGTCGTGAGATTAACTCTTAATATATTACCTGTCCAACCGTTAGCCATGATTTTTTCCTTTGCAAGATTCACACAGTAATATCTTTCCACTCGATAATTTTTAACGCCCCTGTTGGGCAGGCGTTTGCACATTCACCACATAACACACATTTCGAGGATTTTTTACTTTCGGTATTTACGGTAGCCATCATCCACGGACACGCAGTGGTACAGGCGCTACAACCAATACAACGTTTATGATCGACGACAATACAGCCTTCTTCCTGCTGCCAGGCAATCGCGCCAATCGGGCAAACGTTCATGCATTGCGGATCTTTGCATTGACGACAGGTGTCAGCGGTATAGTTCAGATCGCCATACAGACCACCGCCTGATCCTATCCCATTGTCGCCAAAGAAATAATTACGATGGATTTTGATGCGGGAGAAAAAAGTGCCCACTGAGCCATCATTGAAGTTAGTACAAGAGATTTCACAGCGATGGCAGCCTGTGCATCGCGCTCGCTGGGTAACCAGCACGCCTTTGGGCGTATTTATCAACCCTACCGTACCGCTATCAATATCTTCCTGCTTGCAACCCAAAAGTGACAGTAACGCAGGGGCTATCGTTAAACCAGCAAGACCCTTTCCTGATATACGCAAGAATTCTAATCGCGTTAAGCCAATATCTAATAGTGGACGACCAACCGGGTTCATTTATTTCGCATCCTCTTCGCAAACACAGTGCTGACAATTCAACAGCCTGATATTAAGCATTCAACTAATACGCTGCTGACTCTGTCCCCAACACCAGATATTTTCCCTAACCTGATAGTGCATGAGAAAAGAATTAACGCCAATAAACTAATCCTTTATGGTTAGGAGAAAAAATAATGTGATTATTCTGAGGGCTTAACATTGATCATTATCAATTAAATTCACAAAGTGAGAAATTAAAAGTGAACTGATATTTATTATCATCTGAAATTAATTTCATTTAAGTGACAATTATTTGTGATATTCATTCCAGAAAATAAAAATAACATTCCCGTTATGCACTTTAATACATATCGAAACTCATATAATTTCATCAGTTGCTATTTATGAAAATTAGCTGTGGCTGCGATTGAAATAAACATATCAGGATGAAGTGTTGCACTTCATCCTGAATGGTCATTTTACCAGCGCGTTAATGACGGTTTCCATCGCCTGTTTTTCCAGTTCGCTGCGTTGAATACGTTTATTGGCTAAAGCCGTGCGTAATACGCCAGCGATGACAATATGTTTTGGTTCCTGCCCCAAATCGCGCATTTCCAGCACAACTTTACCGACTACCCTGCACATCTCGCGGTACAGTTCGTCATCTTTTGTCCGATTTCCCATTCTTTGTACCTATTTATCATGCCAACTATCAGCATATATCAATCTAATCAATTAAACAAAAATCAAACAAAATCATATAAATAACGTTATAAACTATTTTGACTGTAGTGATTGAGCGATGGTGTATTTATACACCTGATGAACATTCACTACTCCCCAGGCTGGCGACCTTACCTCGTGACGTTGCGCAAACACCGAAGTTTTTGCGTAATCTTTTCCCTGTAACATTAAATCTTTGATAACAATTTATTGTCTGGAGACTTGTATATTTTTTGAAACGCTGTTTTTGTTTTCCTTTTGGATTAATTTCAGCGTATAATGCGCGCCAATTGACTCTTGAATGGTTTCAGCACTTTGGACTGTAGAACTCAACGACTCAAAAACAGGCACTCACGTTGGGCTGAGACACAAGCACACATTCCTCTGCACGCTTTTTCGATGTCACCTATCCTTAGAGCGAGGCACCATCACTTTCGTAATACCGGATTCGCTTTCCGGCAGTGCGCCCAGAAAGCAAGTTTCTCCTATCCTTCTCAACTTAAAGACTAAGACTGTCATGAAAAAGACCAAAATTGTTTGCACCATCGGACCAAAAACCGAATCTGAAGAGATGTTAGCTAAAATGCTGGACGCGGGCATGAACGTCATGCGTCTGAACTTCTCTCATGGTGACTATGCAGAACACGGTCAGCGCATTCAGAATCTGCGCAACGTGATGAGCAAAACCGGCAAAACTGCCGCTATCCTGCTCGATACCAAAGGTCCGGAAATCCGCACCATGAAACTGGAAGGCGGTAATGACGTTTCTCTGAAAGCAGGCCAGACCTTTACTTTCACCACTGACAAATCTGTTATCGGCAACAGCGAAATGGTTGCGGTAACTTATGAAGGTTTCACTTCTGACCTGTCCGTCGGCAACACCGTACTGGTTGACGATGGTCTGATCGGTATGGAAGTTACCGCCATTGAAGGTAACAAAGTTATCTGTAAGGTACTGAACAACGGTGACCTGGGCGAAAACAAAGGTGTGAACCTGCCTGGCGTTTCTATTGCCCTGCCGGCACTGGCTGAAAAAGACAAACAGGATCTCATCTTTGGTTGCGAACAAGGCGTAGACTTTGTTGCTGCTTCCTTTATCCGTAAGCGTTCTGACGTTATCGAAATCCGTGAACACCTGAAAGCGCACGGCGGCGAAAACATCCAAATCATCTCCAAAATCGAAAACCAGGAAGGCCTCAACAACTTCGACGAAATCCTCGAAGCCTCTGACGGCATCATGGTTGCTCGTGGCGACCTGGGTGTAGAAATCCCGGTTGAAGAAGTTATCTTCGCCCAGAAGATGATGATCGAAAAATGTATCCGCGCACGTAAAGTCGTTATCACTGCGACCCAGATGCTGGATTCCATGATCAAAAACCCACGCCCGACCCGCGCAGAAGCCGGTGACGTCGCGAACGCCATCCTCGACGGTACTGACGCAGTAATGCTGTCTGGTGAATCCGCAAAAGGTAAATACCCACTGGAAGCTGTTTCTATCATGGCAACCATTTGCGAACGTACCGACCGCGTGATGAACAGCCGTCTCGAGTTCAACAACGACAACCGTAAACTGCGCATTACCGAAGCAGTTTGCCGTGGTGCGGTTGAAACTGCTGAAAAACTGGATGCTCCGCTGATCGTTGTAGCAACCCAGGGCGGTAAATCTGCTCGTGCAGTGCGTAAATACTTCCCGGATGCAACCATCCTGGCGCTGACCACGAACGAAAAAACTGCACATCAGCTGGTACTGAGCAAAGGCGTTGTGCCGCAGCTGGTCAAAGAGATCACTTCTACTGATGATTTCTACCGTCTGGGTAAAGAACTGGCTCTGCAGAGCGGTCTGGCGCACAAAGGTGACGTAGTAGTAATGGTTTCCGGTGCACTTGTACCGAGCGGCACTACCAACACCGCATCTGTTCACGTCCTGTAATATTGCTTTTGTGAATTAATTTGTATATCCAAGCGCCCTGATGGGCGCTTTTTTTATTTAATCGATAACCAGAAGCAATAAAAAATCAAATCGGATTTCACTATATAATCTCACTTTATCTAAGATGAATCCGATGGAAGCATCCTGTTTTCTCTCAATTTTTTTATCTAAAACCCAGCGTTCGATGTTTCTTTGAGCGAACGATCAAAAATAAGTGCCTTCCCATCAAAAAAATATTCTCAACATAAAAAACTTTGTGTAATACTTGTAACGCTACATGGAGATTAACTCAATCTAGAGGGTATTAATAATGAAAGCTACTAAACTGGTACTGGGCGCGGTAATCCTGGGTTCTACTCTGCTGGCAGGTTGCTCCAGCAACGCTAAAATCGATCAGCTGTCTTCTGACGTTCAGACTCTGAACGCTAAAGTTGACCAGCTGAGCAACGACGTGAACGCAATGCGTTCCGACGTTCAGGCTGCTAAAGATGACGCAGCTCGTGCTAACCAGCGTCTGGACAACATGGCTACTAAATACCGCAAGTAATAGTACCTGTGAAGTGAAAAATGGCGCACATTGTGCGCCATTTTTTTTGCCTGCTAATAACTGTTATTGCGTCGCGCGTAACATATTGCCCTGCTCAGGTTCGCCACTTTGAGCTGACTCAACTGCGGGCGCGTTGCTGGCATGTGTCGTTCCATTGCCTACCGCGACCGGATATCCCGCCCGACGATATAAGGCTTTATCCACCAGCTTCTGATCAACAGCCTGATTATCTTTGAATTGCGTAAAACCAATGGGCAGTTTATACGGCATCGTCTGAACGTTCTGCTGTTCCTCTGCCGATAGTGGTCGATGCACTTCCACATAACGCATTCCGTTCGGTTCTACAGAGTATTTCACCGGCTCATTGATCACTTTCACCGGCGTCCCCGTCCGCACGCTGGAGAACAACGCTTTAATATCCGGTGCGTTCATACGAATACAGCCCGAACTGACGCGCAAACCAACGCTGTCCGGCGCACTGGTGCCATGAATGAGATATTCGCCATTGCCGTGCGCCAGGCGCATTGCGTAGCGTCCTAGTGGGTTATTAGGCCCTGCTGGAACGACTGGCGGTAATTTTATGCCACGCTCCAGCGAACGCTGCCGAATACCAGCGGTCGGTGTCCAGGTAGGGTTAGGGATTTTCTGCCCAACCCGCGTATCCATCACTGGCGTTTCCAGTCCCTGCAAGCCAATGCCTATCGGGTAGACCTGCACGATATTTTCTCCTGGCGGATAATAATAAAGACGCAGCTCGGCAAGGTTAACAATAATCCCCTGACGCGGCGCATCAGGTAATAACAGTTGCGAAGGAATGGTTATTGTCGTACCTGGTTTTGGCACCGGAGCGATAGTGTTATTGGCTTCCAGAATCAACATTGCCGCAGTATCAAAACGTCGGGCGATGGCCTGGAGGTTTTTATCCCCCTCTTGCACCGTATACGTTTGATTTTGCCCAACCAGTCGGCTTCCGGTTGGTGGGAGCGGATAATCTACCGCCCAGGCAGCGTGTATGGCGCTAAAAGCACCGATAAGAGTCAGTGTAAGCAGAGACGCGCGTTTCATTGTAAACCTCCTGTATTTGCCGGAGACTCACGCTAAGACGTCGGATGGCGCTTTTGCTTACCTGAAGCCGAAACACTCCTGTGCTGGTCAGAGTAAACATCGACCATCCGGCAATGTGAGTCATCCGGATGAAAGCTGTTCCTTTAGTTTAGCTAAGTGCAGCGGCTTTGGCGCGGATTGCACGAATCATCGCTTCCAGACCTTGTGAACGAGATGGGGTGAGATGCTGAGCGAGCGCCATTTTTTCAAACCACGGGCGCACGTCAAAATTAACAATATCCTGCGGCGTCATCTGGTCGTAGAGAATAAAAACAACCGCAATAAGCCCTTTCACAATGGCGGCATCGCTGTCGCCCTGCAATTCAATAATTCCCTGCGCATTCTGGCGCATTACAATCCATACCTGACTCTGACAGCCCTGAATACTATTTTGCGGGTTTCTGTCTTCATCGCGTAATTCCGGCAGACGCTGACCCAGTTCAATAATGTAGAGATATTTCTCTTCCCAGTTGGCGCAGCGTAAAAAATTACGCAGCAATTTTTCTTTATCCGGCAATACAGCCATAGAGCCTCCCTGTTATCCCAGCAGACGATGAATGCGTTGCAATCCTGTCACCAGACGATCCACTTCTTCATGGGTGTTATACATAGCCAACGACGCCCGACACATAGCCGGAACGTTATAAAACGCCATCAACGGCATCGCGCAGTGATGGCCGGTACGCACAGCGATACCGTAGTTATCAAGAAAACTGCCAACATCATAGGCATGATGTTTACCGAGATTAAAGGCGATAACGCCAAGTCTGTCCGGTGGCCCATACAGAGTAAGATCCGGCACCGCTGTCAGTTGTGACAGCGCGTAATGCATCAGATTCTGTTCGTACTCAGCAATGTTGTTAAGCCCCAGAGCTGACACATACTCCAGCGCCGCACCAAGACCAATAATCCCCCCCGTATTGGGCGTGCCGGCCTCAAACCGCCACGGCGCTTTGGTCCAGGTAGTACCTTCGCTAAGGCTGACGGTGGCAATCATAGATCCGCCCCCTTCCCACGGCGGCATCTCCTGCAACAAGGCTTCTTTAACATAAAGAATTCCAATGCCGGTGGGGCCATACAGTTTATGCCCGGAAAAAACGTAGAAGTCGCAGTCCAGCGCCTGCACATCCACCGGATGATGCATCACTGCCTGAGCGCCATCCACCAGCACTTTTGCGCCATGCTGGTGCGCAAGTGTGATCATTTCCGGCAGCGGATTTTCCGTCCCCAGCACATTAGACACGTGAGTAATCGCCAGCAGGCGGGTTTTCTCATCAAACAGATTAGGCAGTGTCTCCAGTTGCAGCGTGCCGTCTGGGTTAAGCGGGATCACCCGCAACTCTGCGCCAACGCGCGCGCAAAGCATCTGCCAGGGAACAATGTTAGCGTGGTGTTCCATCTGACTGATGATGATGTTATCGCCCGCACGTACGTTGCTGTTGCCCCAGCTATTGGCGACCAGATTGATCCCTTCCGTAGTGCCACGGACGAACACCAGCTCTTCCGCCGAACGGGCATTGATAAACAGCGATGCACGCTTACGCACGTTCTCCATTTTCTCGGTCGCCTGGGCGCTTAACGTATGAATACCGCGATGCACCGCCGCGTAGCCGTGACGATAAAATTCAGCCTCGGCGTCAATCACCTGGCTCGGTTTCTGCGCACTGGCGGCGCTGTCGAGATAAGCCAGCGGCAAACCGTTTACCTCACGCGAGAGCACCGGAAAATCGGCACGCACCTTCTCAACGGAAAAAGTCATCTTGCACCTCCCGGCAGCCGTTGGCCGATTCGAGCCAGCACCTGCTGTTTAAGACCATCATCGCGCAAGGCTTCCGTCAGTTCGGCGGCAAAGGCATAGATGATCATCTGCTGGGCATCCTGCTGATTGATCCCGCGAGAACGCAGATAGAACATTTGCTCATCATCAATACGCCCGACCGTTGCGCCGTGGCTGCATTTCACATCATCGGCATAAATTTCCAGTTGCGGTTTGGTATCCACTTCCGCCAGCTTGCCCATCAGCAGATTATTATTGGTCATCTGGCCGTCAGTCTTGATGGCATACTGCGCGACGTTAATCAAACCATTAAATACCGCGCGCCCTTTGTCGCTGACGATAGTTTTGTGCAACTGGCGGCTGTTACAAAAACCTTTATTGTGTTCCAGCCAGGTGCGGGTATCGCACACTTCATTTTTCACCGGCATCGCCAGGCTATTAATCCGCAGCGTACTGTTTTCGCCATTAAGTTGCGTACTGGTGTTGTGCCGTAACACAGCGCCACCAAGCAGAAAACTGTGGCTAGATGCGGTGGCATCGTCTGCCAGCAGCAAATCGTTATGGGCAAAGTGGTGGCTGACCGGGTTTTCAAACGCCAGCTTGATATGCTGCAAGTGGGCGTTCGCTGCGACGTTGATAGTAAAGCGCGCGCCGGTAAAATGGCGGGCATCATTAAGGCTGACAAAATGTTCAATCACTGTCGCTTCCGCGCCTTCCGCCAGATCCAGATGATGGCGGTAATGGGCTGTGTTCACCTCTTCACCTGCCACGCCCTGGGTAATATGCATTAACAGCAATGGCTTTGCAGGCCGTTGACCGCGCTTCACAGCAATATGCGTAACGCTTTGCGCCAGGCTTTCCGTCAGATGCAGAAACACTTCTGGCTGAATGGCATCGGGCAGCCCCTGGCGTTCGTCGTTTATGCTCACGTCATATCCGCTGCCTTCAGTTGCATCGCTAAGTGCTGGCATGTAACGTCCATCGACAAACACCAGCCGCACGGCGTCTAACGTTAAGGCTAAGGCATCACGCTGCTCTTGAGATATATCCCCCGCAATGCTGACAAACTGGCTATTGGTCAGCCCTTCCAGCGGCGTATATTTCCAGTGCTCATGTTTACGCGTCGGCAGACCGGTACGCAGCAATTGTTGTAAATGCTGCTGAGCTTGCGGGGAGCGTTTTGCCCCTTCAGCCTCAAACAAGTGATGCCACTGTTGCAGCACGTTACTGCTGTTCACTAAGCCAGCCATAACCCTGCTCCTCCAGTTGTTTGACCAACGTAAAATCGCCGGATTTCACAATTCGCCCCTGATACAGCACGTGGACGTAATCAGGCTTGATGTAGTCAAGAATGCGTTGGTAGTGCGTAACAATGATGAATGAACGCTTGCCGTCACGCAGCGAGTTCACGCCATCGGCAACCACTTTTAATGCATCGATATCCAGCCCGGAGTCCGACTCATCAAGAATGCATAACTCCGGCTCCAGCACTGCCATTTGCAAAATATCGTTGCGCTTTTTCTCGCCACCGGAAAAACCAACGTTAACCGAACGGGTTAATAAATCTTCTGGCATCTTCAACAGGGCGATTTTCTCTTCCATCAAATCCTGAAAATCGAAGCGGTCGAGCGTTTCCTGACCGCGATAACTACGCACCGCATTGAGCGCCGTTTGCAGGAAAAACTGGTTACTGACGCCAGGGATTTCCACCGGATACTGGAAAGCCATAAAGATCCCTTCGCCTGCACGATCTTCCGGCGACAGCTCTAGCAAATCTTTGCCCTTAAACACCACCGTGCCGCCCGTCACTTCATAATCTTCACGCCCGGCAAGGGTTGCCGATAAGGTACTTTTGCCCGAACCGTTTGGTCCCATAATGGCGTGAACTTCGCCGGGACGAACGTCGAGGCTTAATCCGCGCAGGATAGCTTTATCTTCCACGCTGACGTGTAAATCTTTAATACTTAACATGTTTATTCCTTATCCGACGCTGTGTTCAAGACTGATGGCGAGGAGTTTTTGTGCTTCAACGGCAAATTCCAGCGGCAGTTCCGAGAACACGTCTTTGCAGAAACCGTTAACAATCATCGAGATGGCGTCTTCTTCGCTGATCCCGCGTTGCAGGCAGTAAAACAGCTGATCTTCACCAATACGCGATGTCGTTGCCTCGTGCTCCAGTTGTGCGCTGTTATTGCGACATTCGACATACGGGAAGGTATGCGCCCCGCAATTAGCGCCAATCAGCATTGAGTCGCACTGAGTGAAGTTGCGCGCATTGGTTGCCGTCGGCATGATTTTTACCAGCCCGCGATAACTGTTCTGGCTGTGTCCGGCAGAGATCCCTTTCGAGATAATGGTCGATTTGGTGTTCTTACCGATGTGGATCATCTTGGTGCCGGTATCAGCTTGCTGATGACCGCTGGTCAGCGCCACCGAGTAGAACTCACCGATGGAGTTATCGCCGCGCAAAATGCAGCTTGGGTATTTCCAGGTAATGGCTGAACCGGTTTCCGATTGTGTCCACGACATTTTGCTGTTTTCGCCTTCGCACAGAGCACGCTTGGTGACGAAGTTGAGAATACCGCCAGTGTTGTTATCGCCAGGGAACCAGTTTTGCACCGTGGAATATTTCACCTCGGCGTTTTTATGGATGATGACTTCCACCACCGCCGCGTGTAGCTGGTAGCTATCACGCACTGGTGCGGAGCAGCCTTCAATGTAGCTGACGTAGCTGTCTTCGTCGGCTACCAGAATGGTGCGCTCAAACTGCCCGGTTTTTTCTGCGTTAATGCGGAAATAGGTAGAAAGCTCCATCGGACAGCGTACGCCTTTAGGCACATAAATAAACGTACCGTCGGAAGCCACCGCTGCATTGAGCGCGGCAAAAAAGTTGTCATTCCCCGGAACCACGGTGCCGAGATATTTACGCACCAGTTCCGGGTGATCGTGAATCGCCTCGCCAAAGGAACAGAAAATGATCCCCTGCTCCGCCAGTTTTTCGCGATAAGTGGTGGCAACCGAAACAGAATCGAAAATGGCATCCACCGCCACCTCTTTGCCTTCCCGTACGGGAACGCCCAACTGCTCAAATGCCGCTTCAACCTCTTTACTTAAAAAGGCGTTCGCGCCAGTTTGTTGCACCGCGCCCGGTTCAGAAACACAGGTGTCATCGCAGTTACCACATGAAGGCGCGGAGTAATAGCTATAATCCTGATAATTCAGCTTGTCGTAGTGCGCCTTCAGCCAGTGCGGTTCTTCCATCTCCAGCCATGCGCGATAGGCGTTGAGACGAAACTCCAGCATCCACTCCGGCTCATTACGCTTCGCCGAGATTGCGCGCACTACCTCTTCGTTTATGCCCTTAGCCAGTTCATCAGTCGCTAATTGGGTGAAGAATCCTTCTTTATAATTCAGCGAGCCGCCGGTCCAGGTTTTGACATCGTCAGTTGCTTCAGTATTACGAGACATAGTACCGCCTATACCCCAAAGCTTTCGCCACAGCCACATTCATTCTGGGCTTTCGGGTTGTGAAATTTAAATATCTGATTGAGTCCTTCGCGAACGAAATCAACTTCCGTGCCATCAATAAACGGCATTGCTTGTAGGGGGACGAACAGCTTCGCGCCGTCGTGTTCAAACAGCAGATCGTCTTTGTCCGGCTCGCTAACACTGTCGAGTACATAGCCAAAGCCCGCGCAGCCCGTTTGCTTCACACCTAAGCGCACACCGACCATGCCTGGTTGCTTCGCCACTAGCTCACGGATGTGTACCGCCGCTGCGGGGGTTAGCGTTAAGCCTTGCCAGGTGAAATCCTCTGGGTTAAAGGTTCCTGAATGCATGTCCATCGATTTACCTCACTTCATCGCTTTCAGCGTATAACAGCATGTTAGTGATAATGATTATCAGTTCAACCCGGCAAACACAGGGGCTTTACCGTAAAACATGCTTTTTGCCTGCATTTAATAAGCATAGACCCTGATGTGCGGCTTAACAGGCACGCTAAGAATTAGGTATCTCATTGTTAGTTAATGATTATTACCGGAGGACATTTAAGACTGTGATGGAAAAGAAAAAGTTGTATTGAAAATGACTATTTAAGAGATAGGTAAAAAAGTGGCTCGTTCAGAAATAAGAAAACCCTTAAGTCTGTTCAACACAGACTTAAGGGTTTCTACCCCATCCGGCGCTTATCTCCGGCACTCACAGTGGCTTAGCTCTTGAAGGGGCGATAAGAATAATCTCATAAGACTAAGCCGGCGTTTTAACACAACCTGCGATTTGTATTCTTTTTAAACAAGATCAAGCGGGTAAAAATGGGAGAAGTCAGAAGAAAGTCGTCAGACCTGGACTGGAATTAATCCAGGTCGATGGGGCACACTAACTGCGTTCAGTCAGAATCAATGCACGCCCAAACGCCAGGCAAAGTAGATTTCTTCTTTTAATTCAGCAGAAGAGAGAGTAAGCAGATCAGCGAATTCAAGTTCTAGTTGTTTCAGACGTTTGAGGTATTGGGCAGGTGAAAGATTGCTCTGGTCACGGCGTAAAAATTCAATGGCCAGTTGGGTGGGATCAAGTTGAGTAGACATAGCATCCTCGCTTTTAGACAAGACCTGCACAGTATACCACCGTTTACTGTGCAGATAATGACCAAAAGCAATATGCGTCACACTTTTCTGGTGACAACGTCACAAAATGGCGGTCGTCAATCGTGATGAACAGCACAAACGACCTTTCTCGTCGAAGATTTCAATCTGCCAGACCTGATGACGTGAACCAAGATGCAGCGGCTTGCAAACGCCGCGAACTCGCCCTTCTCGTGCCGAGCGAACATGGTTAGCATTGATTTCCAGACCAACGACTTTTTGCTCACCTTCGGTACATAAATAACCGGCAACGGAACCAATACTTTCGGCCAGCACCACGGACGCACCGCCATGCAGCAGCCCGAAAGGCTGCTTTGTCCGCGAGTCTACCGGCATTGTCGCTTCCAGGGTGTCATCACCAATATGTTCAAAACGAATATCCAGCAACCCCACCATGTTTCCGTCACCCATGGCGTTCAGCGCCTCAAGAGTGATTTTACGTTTCCATATCATTTAATAATCTCCAGTAATGCCTGCACAGGATGGCGTACCCCCGTGCCTTCAACCCGTTTTACCTGACTACGGCAGGAATATCCGGTCGCCAGACAGCGATTTCGCGGCAGACGCTGCATCGCCTGATGCCAGGATAACTCATAGATCCCAAGCGAGTTTTTATGATTTTTCGCTTCATGTCCGTAAGTCCCCGCCATACCGCAACAACCCACACTGACATTTTCCAGCTTCGCGCCAAAACGGGCAAATATCGCGGCCCATTGTGCTGGCGCCCCCGGCAAGGCGGTGACTTCGGTACAGTGACCAAAGAAATACCATGGTTCACCGCTGACCGCAGCCACTGGCTGTGACTCAAGTGCGCTTGTCAGCCATTCATTCGCCAGTAAGACGTTAAACTCGCCACGCTCCTCGCCCAGCGCCAGTTTATATTCATCGCGATAACAAAGTACCAGCGCCGGATCGACGCCCACCATTGGCATACCCAGCTTCGCCGTACGGTTGAGGAAATCCGCCGTCTTTTTCGCCGTCTTCGCAAAACGATTAAGAAAACCTTTGATATGCTGGGCTTTGCCATTTGGCGAAAATGGCAGTAACACAGGCTGGAAACCTAATTTTTCGACCAGACGGACAAAATCCGCCACCACTTGCGCATCGTAATAGCTGGTAAAGGGGTCCTGCACCACCAACACCGTGCGCGCTTTCTGCTCTGCATTGAGAGCTTCAAGCTGTTCCAGCGTCATGTTTGCCGAGCGATGCCCCACCATTTGTTGTTGCAGCGAGGGAACTGACAGCAGCGGCAAGTCGACCATGCCGATGTGTTTTTTCGACAGTTTGCGCACCAGAGGCTGGTTAATGAAAAAGTTAAACGTCTTCGGCGCTCGCGCCATCAGCGGCGCATAACTTTCGACCGTCGCCACAAGATGGTCGCGCAGCGGGCGTAAATAACGGGTGTGATAGAGTTGCAGGAAACGAGAGCGGAACTCCGGCACGTCAATTTTGATGGGGCACTGGGTCGAACAGGCTTTACAGGCCAGACAGCCTGACATCGCCTCTTTCACTTCGTGGGAGAAGTCATATTCGCCTTTATTTGCGTGCCAGCTATTGCGCGTGCGGGCAATTAACGTCCGCAAACTGGCTCGCGATTCCGGCAGTTCTTGTTCCAGTTTTAGAGGATCAACACCACGGTCAGCCAGCAAACGTAGCCATTCACGCACCAGCGTTGCGCGCCCTTTCGGTGAATGAATCCGGTTCTGGGTGATCTTCATCGACGGACACATGGGGCTGCGGGCATCAAAGTTGAAGCATAAACCGTTGCCGTTACATTCCATTGCTCCGCGCCACTGCTGACGTACCGCGATGGGGATCTGCCGGTCAAATGTACCGCGCTTCACCGCGTCCACTTTCATCATCGGTGCATCGAGACCTTCTGGCGGACAAATTTTCCCTGGGTTTAGTCGATTATGCGGGTCAAATGCCGCTTTAACTTTGCGCAGTTCTGCGAAAAGTTCCTCACCGAAAAACGCCGGGCTGTATTCGGCGCGAAAACCTTTACCGTGCTCGCCCCACAACAATCCACCATATTTCGCAGTCAACGCCACCACGTCATCAGAGATTTGCTTCATCAAAATCTCTTGTTGCGGATCGCACATATCCAGCGCCGGACGAACGTGCAAAACACCCGCATCGACGTGACCGAACATACCGTAGCTTAAGCCGTGGCTGTCGAGCAGCGCGCGAAATTCGGCTATATAATCCGCCAGATGTTCCGGCGGTACGCAGGTATCTTCGGCAAACGGAATGGGCTTGGCGGCGCCTTTTGCATTGCCAAGCAGGCCTACGGCTTTTTTACGCATCGCATAGATACGTTCAACGCCTGCCAGCTCGCGGCACACCTGCCAGCCAATGACGCCTGCTTGCTGACTAGCGATAAGTTCGTCCAGCCGCGCACAGAGTGCATTTACCCGCTGGTCAATCAGCGCCTCATCATCACCAGCAAATTCCACAATGTTCAGCCCGAGCATCTCTTTCTCGGGCACGTCAGTAATCAACTCGCTGACGGAATGCCAGACAATATCCTCCCGCGCCAGATTCAGCACTTTTGAGTCCACCGTCTCTACCGAAAGCGCCCGCGCCTCAACCATAAACGGCGCGTTACGCAGCGCGGAGTCAAAAGAGTCATATTTGACGTTCACCAGACGGCGCACTTTCGGCAAGCGAGTAATATCCAGTCGCGCTTCGGTAATAAAGGCCAGCGTCCCTTCTGAACCCGTCAGAATGCGCGTCAAATCGAACTCAGTCATCTCATCGTTAAAGACATGACGCAGATCGTAACCGGTAAGGAAGCGATTAAGTTTGGGGAATTTGTCGATAATTAACTGGCGTTGCTTACGGCAGCGTTGATAAACCGTTTTATAGATACGCCCAATAGCGGTATTGGTTTTACCCAGCGTTTCCGCCAGTTCGACGGGTAAAGGTTGCGTATCGAGAATATCGCCCCCCAACAACACCGCCCGCACGCCGAGCACGTGATCTGACGTTTTGCCATAGACCAGCGAGCCCTGACCGGAAGCATCGGTATTGATCATCCCGCCGAGCGTTGCCCGGTTGCTGGTTGAAAGTTCCGGTGCAAAAAAGTAGCCAAATGGTTTCAGATACTGATTCAGTTGGTCTTTAATTACCCCCGCTTCAACGCGCACCCAGCCCTCTTCAGGGTTAATTTCAATGATGCGATTCATATGACGGGACATATCAACAATAATCCCCTGGTTGAGCGCCTGACCATTAGTGCCAGTGCCGCCACCGCGCGGGGTGAAGATCAGCGATGAATAGCGTTCTTGCGCAGCCAGACGAGCGATTAATGCCACATCTGCGGTCGAACGCGGAAATACCACTGCATCGGGGAGAAGTTGGTAAATACTGTTGTCGGTCGACATTGTCAGACGATCGGCATAACTTGTCGCCGTATCGCCGGTAAACCCCTGTTGCTCCAGCTCTTGCAAAAAATTAAGCACCAGTTGAACGACGCCGGGTGCCTGGGAAATCTGTGGAATCATTATATTGACCCTTTCCTGCGGTCTGTGATGAGAGATTAATCGTTTGCGTGTTGCCTGAATTGTTGTACCACATTTTTTTCTTACACGCCCATCAGAATTAAGGGCAGAATCGGCCTGTTAAAAAACGCTGAAATTGCTCATCATTATGCAGGTGAGTTTCGCGTGTTCACGTCGCGTCGACGATTTGACGCACAAAAAAGGTGAAAAGTAGTTATGGTAAATGTTCGTCAGCCCAGGGATGTCGCACAAATTCTGCTTTCGGTGCTGTTTTTAGCCATCATGATTGTGGCATGTCTGTGGATTGTTCAACCCTTCGTTCTCGGCTTTGCGTGGGCCGGTACGGTGGTGATCGCTACCTGGCCGGTATTGTTACGCTTGCAAAAGATCATGTTTGGTCGCCGCTCTCTCGCCGTTCTGGTGATGACGCTGTTATTAGTGATGGTGTTTATCATCCCTATTGCCTTGTTGGTTAACAGTATCGTCGATGGCAGTGGGCCGTTGATTAAAGCCATTTCCAGCGGCGACATGACGTTACCCGATCTGGCGTGGCTTAATACCATTCCGGTGATTGGCGCGAAGCTGTATGCAGGCTGGCACAATTTGCTGGATATGGGGGGGACGGCGATCATGGCGAAAGTCCGTCCTTATATTGGCACCACCACCACCTGGTTTGTTGGGCAGGCGGCGCATATCGGGCGATTTATGGTGCATTGTGCGCTCATGCTTCTCTTCAGCGCCCTGCTGTACTGGCGCGGTGAACAGGTAGCGCAAGGCATTCGCCATTTTGCAACTCGTCTGGCAGGCGTTCGCGGTGATGCCGCAGTCCTGCTGGCGGCGCAGGCTATCCGTGCGGTGGCGCTGGGCGTGGTGGTAACAGCGTTGGTGCAGGCGGTTCTTGGCGGTATCGGTTTGGCGGTATCCGGCGTTCCTTACGCAACGCTGCTGACGGTGTTAATGATCCTCTCCTGCCTTGTCCAGCTTGGCCCGCTGCCGGTGTTGATTCCGGCGATTATCTGGCTCTACTGGACCGGTGATACCACCTGGGGCACGGTATTGCTGGTGTGGAGTGGTGTGGTTGGCACACTGGATAACGTGATTCGCCCGATGTTAATTCGCATGGGTGCCGATTTACCGCTGATCCTGATCCTCTCCGGAGTTATCGGTGGTTTGATTGCCTTCGGGATGATCGGTCTGTTTATTGGTCCGGTTCTGTTAGCCGTTTCCTGGCGTCTGTTTGCCGCGTGGGTGGAAGAAGTCCCGCCACCGACTGACCAGCCGGAAGAAATTCTCGAAGAACTGGGCGAAATTGAAAAGCCGAATAAGTAACTCTCTCATCAGGCGGCTCTGCCGCCTGATTGTTAACCATCGCTAATTGATATTTCATTTCTCAACCTCGTATTTCCCTGCTTACCCCCATTCAGCTGGTAGTACCTGTCGCAAATTCTTTACAGTTTTTAAACTAATGAGACGAATCTGATCGACGCAAAAAGTCCGTATGCCTACTATTAGCTCACGGTTATAAATCAACATATTGATTTATAAGTATGGAAATCCCCTGAGTGAAACAACGAATTGCTGTGTGTAGTCTTTGCCCATCTCCCACGATGGGCTTTTTTTTAACATTTTTCCGTTTACTTATCTCGCCATTCATTCTTTCCAATAATGTTGCACAAGATACTGTGACTCTCTTCAAGCCGTTAGCAGGCTGATAATGTTATTTATATTTTATTCTATTTTTGATGCAGCGATTACCTATGAACGCTTATGAACTCCAGGCACTACGCCATATTTTTGCCATGACTGTTGATGAATGCGCGACCTGGATTGCCCAGACAGGTGACAGCGAAAGCTGGCGGCACTGGGAAAATGGCAAAAGCGCCATTCCTGATAGCGTCGTTGAAAAATTGCTGGCTATGCGTCAGCAAAGAAAAAAACATCTTCACGCCATCATAGAGAAAATAAATAACCGCATCGGCAATAACACCATGCGCTTCTTCCCTGATTTAACCGCGTTTCAACGTGTCTACCCTGACGGCGATTTTATTGACTGGAAGATTTATCAATCAGTAGCCGCTGAGTTATATGCGCACAACCTTGAGCGTCTTTGTTGACATTTTAACGGGAATCAATAGCCATTATTACAAGAATAATGACCGGATATTAACGCAATATCGCCACATTTTTTAAAGCAAAGTTGCTAAGTGGATCTTATGAAAAGTCCCTATCTCCCTACCGCGCTGGGGTTGTATTTCAATTACCTGGTACATGGTATGGGCGTCATTTTGATGACTCTGAATATGGCCTCGCTGGAGACGCTTTGGCATACCAATGCGGCAGGTGTCTCGATTGTTATCTCATCATTAGGCATTGGCCGATTAAGCGTCCTGTTTCTTTCTGGCTTATTATCCGATCGCTTCGGTCGACGACCGTTTATCATTCTCGGTATGTGCTGCTATATCGCCTTCTTTTTTGGCATCCTGCACACCAATAACATTATTATCGCTTATGTTTTTGGTTTTCTGGCCGGAATGGCAAACAGTTTTCTCGATGCAGGCACTTATCCCAGCCTGATGGAAGCCTTTCCTCATTCGCCGGGTACAGCCAATATTTTAATTAAAGCCTTTGTTTCCAGCGGGCAATTTTTATTGCCGCTAATCATCAGCCTGTTAGTGTGGGCCGAACTGTGGTTTGGTTGGTCTTTTATGATTGCCGCAGGCTTTATGATTATTAACGGTCTGTTTTTATACCGCTGTACATTTCCACCGCATCCGGGTCGTTGCTTACCGGCAGTAAATAAAACAACCACTTCTGCGGAGCATCGCTGCTCAATAATCGATTTAGCCAGTTATACCTTATATGGCTATATCTCAATGGCAACGTTTTATCTGGTCAGCCAGTGGCTGGCACAATACGGGCAATTTGTCGCTGGCATGTCATACACAATGTCGATCAAATTACTCAGCATCTACACCGTGGGATCGCTGCTTTGCGTATTTATTAGTGCGCCGCTCATTCGTAAAGCGATTCACCCGACAACATTGTTGATGCTGTACACTTTTATCTCATTTATTGCCCTGCTCACCGTTTGCCTGTATCCCATATTTTATGTGGTAATAACATTCGCTTTCGTTATTGGTTTTACCTCTGCTGGAGGCGTTGTACAAATTGGCCTGACGTTAATGGCTGAACGTTTTCCCTACGCTAAAGGTAAAGCAACCGGGATTTATTACAGTGCGGGAAGTATTGCAACCTTTACCATTCCGTTGATTACGGCTCATCTATCACAAAGAAGTATTGCCGATATTATGTGGTTCGATACCGCCATCGCTGCCGTTGGATTTTTACTGGCGCTGTTTATTGGCTTACGCAGTCACAAGGAAACACAACATCCATCGCTAAAAGAAAATGTCGCCACGGGTGGGTAATGCAATATTCTTTTCAGGACATGCAAGATCTTACGGATAAATTAATCTTTCTGCGCTAATTAGGGGAAATCACGATCAAAAACAAACTATCTCATGCAATATACCTGGAAACATAAACTTTATGCCATGTACCCAGGGAAAATCATCTTCAGTATAGTGATTATGAAAACCGTCGAAGAACAATACGTACGGTAACAAAATTATCTTTCAGCAAGGAGCTGTGAAAATGTCTCAAAATAAGGCTTTCAGCACGCCATTTATCCTGGCTGTTCTTTGTATTTACTTCAGCTATTTTCTGCACGGCATTAGTGTTATTACACTTGCACAGAACATGTCATCTCTGGCAGAAAAATTTTCGACTGACAACGCGGGTATTGCTTATTTAATTTCCGGTATTGGCCTGGGTCGCCTGATCAGTATTTTATTCTTCGGTGTGATCTCCGACAAATTTGGTCGGCGAGCGGTAATATTAATGGCAGTCGCCATGTATCTGTTGTTCTTCTTTGGTATTCCCGCTTGCCCGAATTTAACTCTCGCTTACTGTCTGGCAGTGTGCGTAGGTATCGCTAACTCGGCGCTGGATACCGGTGGTTACCCGGCGTTAATGGAATGCTTTCCGAAAGCCTCCGGGTCGGCGGTAATACTGGTTAAAGCAATGGTGTCATTCGGGCAAATGTTCTATCCAATGCTGGTGAGTTATATGCTGCTGAATAACATCTGGTACGGCTATGGGCTGATTATTCCGGGCATCCTGTTTGTACTGATCACGCTAATGCTGTTGAAAAGCAAATTCCCCAGCCAATTGGTGGACGCCAGCGTTGCTAATGAATTACCGCAAATGAACAGTAAACCGTTAGTCTGGCTGGAAGGTGTTTCATCGGTACTGTTCGGTGTCGCCGCATTCTCGACCTTTTATGTGATTGTGGTGTGGATGCCCAAATATGCAATGGCATTTGCCGGTATGTCGGAAGCCGAGGCATTAAAAACCATCTCTTATTACAGTATGGGTTCGCTGGTCTGTGTCTTTATTTTTGCCGCGCTACTGAAAAAAATAGTACGCCCCATCTGGGCTAACGTATTTAACTCTGCACTGGCAACGGTAACTGCTGCTATTATCTATCTCTACCCTTCTCCGCTAGTGTGTAATGCCGGAGCCTTTGTTATCGGTTTCTCAGCGGCTGGCGGCATTTTACAACTCGGCGTTTCGGTCATGTCGGAGTTTTTCCCCAAAAGCAAAGCCAAAGTTACCAGTATTTATATGATGATGGGAGGTCTGGCAAACTTTGTTATTCCTCTGATTACCGGTTATCTGTCAAATATCGGCCTGCAATATATCATCGTTCTCGATTTTACTTTCGCGCTGCTGGCTCTGATTACCGCGATTATTGTTTTCATTCGCTATTACCGCGTATTCATTATTCCCCAAAATGATATCCGGTTAGGTGAGCGTTATTTTAAACACAATTAAGCACAGAGGTTAAAGGAGTTAATTATGGATGTTACCGCTAAATACGAATTGATTGGGCTGATGGCCTATCCTATCCGCCACAGTTTATCGCCTGAAATGCAAAATAAAGCCTTAGAAAAAGCAGGATTACCATTTACCTATATGGCCTTTGAGGTGGATAACGATAGCTTTGCCGGAGCAATTGAAGGATTAAAAGCCTTAAAAATGCGCGGTACCGGTGTGTCGATGCCGAACAAACAACTGGCGTGTGAATATGTTGATGAATTAACGCCTGCGGCGAAACTGGTGGGCGCCATCAATACCATCGTTAATGATAACGGCTACCTGCGCGGTTATAACACCGACGGCACAGGCCATATTCGCGCCATTAAAGAGAGCGGTTTTGATATCAAAGGCAAAACGATGGTGCTGTTAGGTGCCGGTGGCGCCTCAACGGCAATTGGCGCGCAGGGGGCGATTGAAGGGTTAAAAGAAATTAAACTCTTTAACCGTCGGGATGAGTTTTTTGATAAAGCCCTCGCCTTCGCGCAACGGGTCAACGAAAACACCGATTGCGTCGTCACAGTTACGGATCTCGCCGATCAGCAGGCCTTTGCCGAGGCGCTGGCTTCTGCTGACATTTTAACCAACGGCACCAAAGTGGGTATGAAACCCCTTGAGAATGAATCATTAGTTAATGATATCAGCTTGTTACATCCAGGACTTCTGGTCACTGAATGCGTATATAACCCGCATATGACGAAGTTATTGCAGCAGGCGCAACAAGCGGGTTGCAAAACGATTGATGGATACGGCATGTTGTTGTGGCAAGGGGCTGAACAGTTCACGTTATGGACTGGCAAAGATTTCCCTCTGGAATATGTTAAACAGGTCATGGGGTTCGGCGCCTGACAGGCTGACCGCGTGCAGAAAGGGTAAGAAATGAAAACCGTAACTGTAAAAGATCTCGTCATTGGCACGGGCGCACCAAAAATCATCGTCTCGCTGATGGCGAAAGATATCGCCAGCGTGAAGTCTGAAGCTCTCGTCTATCGTGAAGCAGACTTTGATATTCTGGAGTGGCGCGTGGACCACTTTGCCGACCTCTCCTGCGTAGAGTCGGTCATGGCAGCGGCAAAAGCTATCCGCGAGGTAATGCCGGAAAAACCACTGCTGTTTACCTTCCGCAGTGCCAAAGAAGGCGGCGAGCAGGCGATTTCCACCGAGGCTTATATTGCACTCAATCGCGCAGCCATCGACAGCGGTCTGGTCGATATGATCGATCTGGAGTTATTTACCGGCGATGATCAGGTTAAAGAAACCGTCGCCTACGCCCATGCGCATGATGTGAAAGTTGTCATGTCCAACCATGACTTTCATAAAACACCGGAGGCCGAAGAAATCATCGCCCGTCTGCGCAAAATGCAGTCCTTCGACGCTGATATTCCCAAAATTGCGCTGATGCCACAAAGCACCAGCGATGTGCTGACGTTACTTGCCGCGACCCTGGAGATGCAGGAACAGTATGCCGATCGTCCAATCATTACGATGTCGATGGCAAAAACTGGCGTAATTTCCCGTCTGGCGGGTGAAGTTTTCGGTTCGGCGGCAACCTTTGGCGCAGTAAAAAAAGCCTCTGCCCCCGGGCAAATATCAGTGAATGATTTGCGCACAGTATTAACTATTTTGCATCAGGCATAATCAATAACATTCCGGCGGGAACACCCTCACCCGCCGAAATAAAAACAAGTGTTTTAAGAGTATTTAATAAAAATATTCCGTGGATACCTGCGCGCTATTTTTTCTAGCTGGCGCAGGGAAATTCACACCTGAATCAGGAAAAAATAATGAAACCTGTAAAACCACCTCGTATTAATGGACGAGTGCCGGTCCTGTCGGCACAGGAAGCAGTGAATTATATTCCCGACGAAGCAACGCTTTGTGTATTAGGCGCTGGCGGCGGTATTCTGGAAGCCACCACATTAATTACTGCTCTTGCTGATAAATATAAACAGACTCAAACGCCACGTAATTTATCAATTATTAGCCCTACAGGGCTTGGCGATCGCGCCGACCGTGGTATTAGTCCGCTGGCGCAAGAAGGTCTGGTGAAATGGGCATTATGCGGACACTGGGGACAATCGCCGCGTATTTCTGACCTTGCAGAACAAAATAAAATTATTGCTTATAACTATCCACAAGGCGTACTTACACAAACCTTACGCGCTGCTGCTGCCCACCAGCCTGGTATTATTAGTGATATTGGTATCGGTACGTTCGTTGACCCTCGCCAACAAGGCGGCAAACTGAATGAAGTAACCAAAGAAGACCTGATTAAACTGGTCGAGTTTGATAATAAAGAATATCTCTATTACAAAGCGATTGCGCCGGATATCGCCTTTATTCGCGCCACCACCTGCGACAGCGAAGGCTATGCCACCTTTGAAGATGAAGTGATGTATCTCGACGCGCTGGTCATTGCTCAGGCGGTGCACAATAACGGCGGTATCGTAATGATGCAGGTGCAGAAAATGGTTAAGAAAGCCACGCTGCATCCGAAGGCGGTGCGTATTCCGGGCTACCTGGTAGATATTGTCGTTGTCGATCCGGATCAAACCCAGTTGTATGGCGGCGCACCAGTTAACCGTTTTATTTCTGGCGACTTCACCCTTGATGACAGTACCAAACTTAGTCTGCCGCTTAATCAGCGTAAATTAGTTGCACGGCGCGCACTATACGAAATGCGTAAAGGTGCGGTCGGTAATGTCGGCGTCGGTATTGCCGATGGCATTGGTCTGGTCGCCCGGGAAGAAGGATGTGCTGATGACTTTATTCTGACTGTGGAAACGGGTCCGATTGGCGGTATTACCTCGCAAGGTATCGCCTTTGGCGCAAATGTTAATACCCGCGCCATTCTGGATATGACGTCCCAGTTCGATTTTTACCACGGCGGTGGTCTGGATGTTTGTTATTTGAGTTTTGCCGAAGTCGACCAGCACGGTAACGTCGGCGTACATAAATTCAATGGCAAAATCATGGGCACTGGCGGATTTATTGATATCAGCGCCACCTCGAAGAAAATTATTTTCTGTGGCACGTTAACCGCAGGAAGTTTAAAAACAGAAATTTCCGACGGTAAATTAAATATCGTTCAGGAAGGTCGGGTGAAGAAATTTATCCGTGAACTACCAGAAATCACGTTTAGTGGAAAAATTGCTCTCGAACGGGGACTTGATGTTCGTTATATCACTGAACGCGCCGTATTCACGCTGAAAGAAGATGGTCTGCATTTAATCGAAATCGCTCCCGGTGTCGATTTACAAAAAGATATTCTCGACAAAATGGATTTCACCCCGGTTATTTCGCCAGAACTCAAACTAATGGACGAAAGATTATTTATCGATGCGGCGATGGGTTTTGTCCTGCCTGAAGCGGCTCATTAACAGGAGTATAACAATGGATTTTTCTTTAACCGAAGAACAAGAACTGCTGTTGGCCAGTATTCGCGAGTTGATTACGACTAACTTCCCGGAAGAGTATTTCCGCACCTGTGATCAAAACGGGACATACCCGCGCGAGTTTATGCGGCCGCTGGCGGATAACGGTATTTCCATGCTTGGCGTGCCGGAAGAATTTGGCGGTATCCCTGCGGATTACGTCACCCAAATGCTGGCGCTGATGGAAGTGTCAAAATGCGGTGCTCCAGCGTTTTTGATTACCAACGGTCAGTGTATTCACAGTATGCGCCGCTTCGGTTCTGCAGAGCAGCTACGTAAAACGGCAGAAAGCACCCTGGAAACGGGTGATCCCGCCTATGCCCTGGCATTGACGGAACCGGGCGCTGGCTCAGACAACAACAGCGCCACCACCACTTACACGCGTAAAAATGGCAAGGTTTATATCAACGGACAGAAAACCTTTATTACCGGCGCGAAAGAGTATCCGTACATGCTGGTGCTGGCGCGCGATCCACAACCGAAAGATCCGAAAAAAGCCTTCACCCTGTGGTGGGTCGACTCCGGTAAGCCTGGTATTAAGATCAACCCACTGCATAAAATCGGCTGGCATATGCTCAGCACCTGCGAAGTTTATCTCGACAACGTAGAGGTTGAAGAGAGCGACATGGTGGGCGAAGAAGGAATGGGCTTCCTCAATGTGATGTACAACTTTGAGATGGAGCGCCTGATCAACGCCGCACGAAGCACCGGCTTTGCCGAATGCGCCTTCGAAGATGCAGCCCGCTATGCCAACCAGCGTATCGCTTTTGGTAAGCCGATTGGGCATAACCAGATGATCCAGGAAAAACTGGCGCTGATGGCGATTAAGATCGACAACATGCGCAACATGGTGCTGAAAGTGGCATGGCAAGCTGACCAGCATCAGTCACTGCGCACCAGCGCGGCGCTGGCAAAACTGTACTGCGCACGTACCGCGATGGAAGTTATTGATGATGCGATTCAAATCATGGGCGGTCTGGGCTATACCGATGAAGCGCGCGTTTCCCGCTTCTGGCGTGATGTCCGCTGTGAACGTATCGGCGGCGGTACAGACGAAATTATGATTTACGTGGCAGGTCGGCAGATCCTGAAAGATTATCAGAACAAATAATCTGCAGGCGGCGCAGCTTCTTGCAAAACTGCGCCGCCAGATTTATCCGGCAAGACTTACGGGTTGAGGAAATTCAGAAAAGGTTTCTTGTTCCGCAAAACAGTTTTTAAATTGCCTGCGGTAATCACTGGGCGAACAGCCGACATGGCGCAAAAACAGTTTGGCGAAGTGATCGACATTTTCATAACCCACACGCCAGGAGATCTCTGCCTGTGATAATTCAGTATTGGTGAGTGACCATTTCGCTTCCGTCATACGCCGTTGAATAACATAATTAATAGGGGAAATTCGATATTCTTTAGTAAACTCATGACAAATATAGCTGACACTGGCACGAAACTTTTTCGATAACTGTTCCAGGGTGATTTTTTCGCGATAGTTATTATTCAGGTAAAAGAGAATATCTTTTATCAGAACATCTTTTTTAATATACCCCTGCTCCGAACGATACGCATTTTTAAAATTTTCGTAGTAAAGAATTGCTAATGTATAGGCAAATGCGTCCCATAACGAAGATATCTGACTATTTTTACTTTGCGGCAAAATCACGCTTAGCTCATTAAATAAGGTTTTAATGACCTCTTTTCCCTGCCCTGCGGCAATTACCGGACATGAATGTGGTTGCAGAAGCTGGTTTTCCTCTGCCCCCTGAAACTGAAAACCGTACAGCGCACAGGTACAGGTCGTTGCTGGATCGTTGACATCAGAAGCCACCGCATGAAGTCTGCCGCGTTCTATCACCACAATGTCATCGGCATGGGCTACATATAACGAGGAGTCAATGGTAAACCTTGCCACCCCTTTCTTGACATAAATCAGCTCAGTTTCATTGTCATGAACGTGATGTCCAGACTCCCATTTAGGATCATCGCTAAATGCAAAACGTGAAAGCCGTGGCGTTTTTCCAGAGACAAACAGCGTTTCGCTGGCATTATCAAAACAGCGTTGATACATGACAACCTCCCTATTCCATGAGCAAGCAAAAGCAATATATGCCGAATAAAATACGGTGTGTATTGCGGTTATACAACCGCGTTTAGCGAGAGCTAAACAAGATTATTTAAACCGAATGCAAGATTGTACGGTCATGGCATAACAATATTGCTGCTAACTGCACTTTTGTTTTAGCGATCGCATTTTTTTTGCAAGATTGTTGGCAAGGAAAACAGCTTGCTCCGTCGAAAACCCCGCACTGCTATCGCACACTATTTTCAGGCCATTTTTACCTTCCATCGGAGATGGTTCCGTATGCGACCCACAGGAGAAATCATGAAAATAATAACCTGCTTTAAGCTGGTGCCTGAAGAACAGGACATTGTTGTCACTCCCGAATACACCCTTAATTTCGACAATGCCGACGCCAAAATCAGCCAGTTCGATCTCAATGCCATTGAAGCTGCAAGCCAGCTCGCAACGGATGATGACGAGATAGCCGCGCTGACGGTTGGCGGTTCGTTGTTGCAGAACTCAAAAGTGCGCAAAGACGTGTTATCACGCGGGCCACATAGTCTTTATATGGTGCAGGATGCCCAACTTGAACACGCGCTGCCCGTCGATACCGCAAAGGCGCTGGCAACCGCAGCAGAAAAAATCGGCTTTGATGTACTGATCTTTGGTGAAGGTTCCGGCGATCTCTATGCCCAGCAGGTCGGTCTGCTGGTGGGGGAAATATTGCAACTTCCGGTGATTAATGCGGTGAGTGCCATTGCGCGTCAGGGCGATACACTGGTGGCTGAACGCACACTCGAAGAGGAAGTTGAGGTTATTGCACTCTCGCTTCCCGCCGTACTTTGCGTCACGTCTGATATCAACGTTCCACGTATCCCCTCCATGAAAGCCATTCTCGGTGCAGGCAAAAAACCGGTGAACCAGTGGCAGGCGAGTGATATCGGCTGGAGCCAGAGCGCGCCACTTGCTGAACTGACCGGCATTCGCGTACCGCCACAAACAGAACGTAAACACATCATTCTCGATAACGATTCGCCGGAAGCGATTGCCGAGCTGGCGGAACACCTGAAGAAAGCCCTGAACTAAAGCCTACGGAGAAGAAACGATGAGTCAATTAAACAACGTCTGGGTCTTTAGCGATAATCCTGAACGTTATGCCGAACTGTTTGGCGGTGCGCAGCAATGGGGACAACAGGTGTATGCCATTGTGCAAAATGCCGACCAGGCGCAGGCGGTTATGCCTTATGGCCCAAAATGTATTTATGTTCTTGAGCAAAACGCTGCGCTGCAACGCACTGAAAATTACGCTGAAAGCATTGCTGCCCTGCTTAAAGATAAACACCCCGCTATGTTGCTGATGGCCGCGACGAAACGCGGTAAAGCTCTGGCAGCACGGTTAAGTGTGCAACTGAATGCGGCGCTGGTGAACGATGCCACGGCGGTGGATATTGTCGATGGTCACATTTGCGCCGAACACCGTATGTATGGCGGGCTAGCGTTCGCTCAGGAAAAGATCACCAGCCCGCTGGCGATAATTACCCTTGCGCCCGGTGTTCAGGAACCGTGCACGAGCAATGCTTCTCATCAATGCCCGATTGAAACGGTGCCTTACGTTGCCCCGCGTCATGAAATTCTCTGTCGCGAACGCCGCGCTAAAGCGGCAAGCAGTGTGGATCTGAGTAAAGCAAAACGCGTGGTCGGCGTCGGGCGTGGTCTGGCGGCTCAGGATGATCTGAAAATGGTTCACGAACTGGCGGCGGCGCTAAATGCTGAAGTCGGCTGCTCACGCCCGATTGCCGAAGGCGAGAACTGGATGGAACGTGAACGTTATATCGGCGTCTCCGGCGTGTTGCTGAAATCCGATCTCTACCTGACGCTGGGGATTTCCGGGCAGATCCAGCATATGGTCGGCGGCAACGGCGCAAAAGTGATTGTCGCCATCAATAAAGATAAAAACGCGCCAATCTTTAACTATGCCGACTACGGTCTGGTAGGCGATATCTACAACGTCGTCCCTGCCCTGATTAGCCATTTGAATCGCTAATTCCTTTTCAACCACATCTCCCGCTGTTAACACAGCGGGAAGGGAGCATAACGCATGTCGGATGATAAATTTGATGCCATTGTGGTCGGTGCGGGCGTTGCCGGTAGCGTCGCCGCACTGGTGATGGCGCGAGCCGGACTGGATGTCCTGGTGATAGAACGCGGTGACAGCGCCGGATGCAAAAATATGACTGGCGGGCGTCTTTATACCCACACGCTTGAGGCTATTATTCCCGGCTTTGCTGCATCTGCACCGGTTGAACGCAAGGTCACACGCGAGAAAATCTCCTTCTTAACCGAAGAGAGCGCCGTTACCCTCGATTTTCACCGTGAGCAACCGGATGCCCCGCAGCAAGCGTCTTATACCGTATTGCGCAACCGCCTCGATCCGTGGCTGATGGAACAAGCAGAACAGGCGGGTGCGCAGTTTATCCAGGGCGTTCGCGTCGATGCGCTGGTTCGCGAAGGAAACAAGGTCACTGGCGTCCAGGCCGGGGATGATATTCTCGAAGCGAATGTGGTGATTCTGGCTGATGGCGTTAACTCAATTCTTGGTCGTTCGCTGGGAATGGTTCCCGCCTCCGATCCGCATCATTACGCTGTTGGTGTTAAAGAGGTCATTGGCCTCACGCCAGAACAAATCAACGATCGCTTTAACGTTACCGACAATGAAGGCGCCGCCTGGCTGTTTGCCGGTTCTCCTTCTGACGGATTAATGAGCGGCGGATTCCTTTATACCAATCACGACTCCGTATCGTTGGGTCTGGTCTGCGGATTGGGTGATATCGCCCATGCGCAAAAAAGCGTGCCGCAAATGCTGGAAGATTTTAAACAGCACCCCGCCATACGCCCGCTAATTAGCGGTGGCAAACTGCTTGAATATTCCGCGCATATGGTGCCGGAAGGTGGTCTGGCGATGGTGCCGCAACTGGTTAACGATGGTGTGATGATCGTCGGTGACGCCGCCGGTTTCTGCCTCAATCTGGGCTTTACGGTTCGCGGAATGGATTTAGCCATCGCGTCGGCACAGGCTGCAGCCACAACGGTGATTGCCGCCAAAGAACGCGCGGATTTCTCCACCAGCAGTCTGGCGCAATACAAACGTGAGCTGGAACAGAGTTGCGTCATGCGCGATATGCAGCATTTTCGCAAAATCCCGGCGCTGATGGAAAACCCGCGCCTGTTTAGCCAATACCCGCGCATGGTCGCCGACATCATGAACGATATGTTCACCATCGACGGCAAACCTAACCAGCCGGTGCGCAAGATGATCATGGGACATGCGAAGAAAATCGGGCTGATCAACTTGCTCAAAGATGGCATTAAGGGAGCAACCGCGCTATGAGCCAGAATGCTACGGTTAATGTTGAGGTCAAATTAGGCGTCAATAAATTCCATGTTGATGAAGGACATCCGCACATCATTCTGGCGGCAAACCCTGATATCAATGAATTTCGTAAATTAATGAAAGCCTGCCCGGCAGGACTTTATAAACAGGATGAAGCGGGAAATATTCATTTTGATTCTGCCGGTTGTCTCGAATGCGGAACATGTCGGGTGCTTTGCGGCAACACTATCCTCGAACAATGGCAATACCCTGCTGGCACTTTCGGTATTGATTTCCGCTACGGTTAATCACGCATCCCACAGGCCCGCACATCGGGCCTGACGTTTTGTTTCGAGAGTCCAAAATGAAAGTGACATTAACGTTTAACGCGCAGCGTCGTGCAGCCTATCGGCAGCAAGGGTTATGGGGTGATGCTTCGCTGGCCGATTACTGGCAGCAGACCGCTCGTGCGATGCCAGACAAAATTGCCGTGGTCGATAATCATGGCGCAGCGTACACCTATAGCGCGCTCGATCAGGCCGCGAGCTGTCTGGCAAACTGGATGCTGGCGAACGGTATTGAAACCGGCGATCGCGTCGCATTTCAACTGCCCGGCTGGTGTGAATTTACCGTTATCTATCTCGCCTGCCTGAAAACCGGCGCAGTTTCCGTGCCGTTGTTGCCTTCCTGGCGAGAAGCGGAACTGGTGTGGGTGCTCAATAAGTGCCAGGCCAAAATGTTTTTTGCCCCGACGTTGTTTAAACAAACGCGTCCGGTAGATTTAATCCTGCCGCTGCAAAATCAGCTTCCACATCTGCAACAAATTGTCGGCGTGGACAAACTGACTCCCGCCACATCGTCTCTCTCGTTAAGCCAGATTATTACCGATAATACCCCGCTGATGACGGCGATATCGGTTCACGGCGATGAATTAGCGGCGGTGCTGTTTACCTCCGGAACTGAAGGTATGCCAAAGGGCGTGATGCTGACACATAATAATATTCTCGCCAGCGAACGGGCATATTGTGCGCGGCTGAATCTGACCTGGCAGGATGTTTTTATGATGCCGGCACCGCTGGGTCATGCGACAGGTTTTCTGCATGGCGTAACGGCGCCGTTTTTGGTAGGCGCACGGAGCGTCTTGTTAGATATTTTCACCCCTGAAACCTGTCTCTCGTTGCTTGAGCAACAACGTTGCACCTGTATGCTCGGCGCAACGCCATTTGTCTATGACCTTTTGAATTTACTGGAAAAACAGCCCGCAGATCTTTCTGCGCTGCGTTTCTTTCTTTGCGGTGGCACCACGATCCCCAAAAAAGTGGCGCGAGAATGCCAACAACGCGGCATTAAATTGTTAAGTGTTTATGGCTCCACAGAAAGCTCGCCGCACGCGGTGGTGAATCTCGACGATCCGTTGTCGCGCTTTATGCATACCGATGGTTACGCTGCCGCTGGCGTGGAAATCAAAGTCGTCGATGACGCACGCAAGACCTTACCGGCCGGTTGTGAAGGTGAAGAGGCCTCGCGCGGCCCCAATGTGTTTATGGGTTATTTTGATGAACCTGAATTAACCGCCCGTGCGCTGGATGATGAAGGCTGGTATTACAGTGGCGATCTCTGTTGTATGGATGAGGCGGGTTATATAAAAATAACCGGACGCAAGAAAGATATTATTGTCCGTGGCGGAGAAAATATTAGCAGCCGTGAAGTGGAGGATATATTGTTGCAGCATCCCAAAATTCATGATGCCTGCGTAGTTGCGATGCCCGATGAACGCTTAGGCGAACGCTCGTGTGCTTATATTGTATTAAAATCACCACATCATTCATTATCGCTGGAAGATGTGGTGGCATTTTTTAGTCGTAAACGGGTAGCGAAATATAAATACCCTGAACATATTGTGATAACTGAAAAGTTACCCCGCACTGCATCCGGTAAAATACAAAAATTTTTGCTCAGAAAAGATATTATTCAGCGATTAACCGAGGGTTATTGCGGAATTACTGAATAAGACCCGTTTCCGCAAATAGCTAACCCCGGCGACATATTGTCGCCGGGGTTATATTTTATTTCTTCAGTTCAGCCAGACTTAACCAGGTTTGCACTACGGTGTCCGGGTTCAGAGACAGGCTGTCGATCCCCTCTTCCATCAACCATGCGGCAAAGTCTTCGTGGTCAGACGGCCCCTGACCGCAAATCCCGACGTATTTGCCCTGTTTCTTCGCGGCACGGATCGCCATCGACAGCAGTGCTTTCACGGCATCGTTGCGCTCATCAAACAGTTCAGACACCACGCCGGAGTCGCGGTCCAGGCCAAGCGCCAGCTGTGTCATGTCGTTTGAGCCGATAGAGAAGCCGTCGAAATATTCGAGGAACTGTTCTGCCAGCAAGGCGTTGGACGGAATTTCACACATCATGATGATCTTCAGCCCGTTCTCACCACGTTTCAGCCCCTGACGCGCCAGTTCTTCAACCACCGCTTTCGCCTGGTCAACGGTACGCACGAACGGGATCATGATCTCAACGTTGGTTAACCCCATGTCGTTGCGCACACGTTTCACCGCTTCACACTCCAGCGCGAAGCAGTCGCGGAAGCTATCAGAAACGTAGCGACCGGCGCCACGGAAGCCCAGCATCGGGTTCTCTTCATGCGGCTCGTAACGCTCGCCACCGACCAGGTTTGCATATTCGTTGGATTTAAAATCAGAGAGACGGACAATGACGCGCTTCGGATAAAACGCAGCGCCCAGCGTCGCGATCCCTTCAGTCAGACGACCAACGTAAAATTCACGCGGGGAATCAAAGCCTTTCATCATCTCGCGGATTTCGTTTTGCAACTGCGGTTCCTGGTCGTCAAACTCAAGCAGTGCGCGCGGGTGAACGCCAATCATGCGGTTGATGATAAATTCCAGGCGCGCCAGACCTACGCCTTCATTTGGCAGACAGGCAAAGTCAAACGCACGATCCGGGTTACCGACGTTCATCATCACTTTCAGCGGCAGATCCGGCATGGTTTCCACGCTGGAGCTTTTCACGCTAAATTCCAGCAACTCAGCATAAACGTAACCGGTGTCGCCTTCAGCGCAGGAAACGGTGACCTTCTCACCGTCTTTCATCCGTTCAGTCGCATCGCCACACCCTACCACCGCCGGAATACCCAGTTCACGGGCGATGATCGCCGCGTGACAGGTACGTCCGCCACGGTTGGTGACGATGGCAGAGGCTTTCTTCATGATCGGTTCCCAGTCCGGGTCGGTCATGTCAGTGACCAGCACGTCGCCAGGTTCGATGCGGTTCATTTCGCTAATGTCATGGATGACTTTCACCGGCCCCGCGCCAATGCGATGACCGATAGCGCGGCCTTCGGCGATAATCTTGCCCTGTGAATGCAGCGTATAACGTTCCATGACCTGACCGCGTGAACGCACGGTTTCCGGACGTGCCTGCACAATAAACAGTTTGCCGGTGTGGCCATCTTTCGCCCACTCAATGTCCATCGGGCGACCGTAGTGTTTCTCAATTTGTACGGCCTGTTTTGCCAGTTCCTGCACTTCTTCGTTGGTCAGCGAGAAGATGTCACGTTGTTCCTGTGGCACATCTTCAATTTTAACCTGCTTGCCGTGCTCCTGAGTCGGCGCGTAGACCATGCGGATTTTTTTCGACCCCATGGTACGGCGCACGATAGCCGGGCGATTCGCCGCCAGCGTCGGTTTATGCACGTAAAACTCATCCGGGTTAACCGCGCCCTGCACAACCATCTCACCGAGACCCCATGCGGAAGTGATAAACACCACCTGGTCGAAACCGGATTCGGTATCAATGGAGAACATCACGCCAGAAGATGCGAGGTCGGAACGCACCATCCGCTGAACACCGGCTGAGAGCGCCACGCCACGGTGATCATACCCCTGGTGAACGCGATAAGAGATGGCGCGATCGTTAAACAGGGAAGCAAAGACATGCTTCACTGCCACCAGTACGGCGTCAAAACCCTGAACGTTGAGGAAGGTCTCCTGCTGACCGGCGAAGGAGGCGTCCGGCATGTCTTCTGCGGTGGCGGAGGAACGCACCGCAAAAGAGGCGTTTTCGTCATCGGCGGAAAGCTGTGCATAGGCTTCGCGGATGGCGTTTTCCAGCTCAGGCTGGAAGGGAGTGTCGATAATCCACTGGCGGATTTGCGCGCCTGCTTTCGCAAGCTGGGTAACATCGTCAATATCCGTTTTATCCAGCAGTTCATAAATGCGCTGGTTTACGCCGCTTTGATCCAGAAACTGGTTAAACGCATCGGCGGTGGTGGCGAAACCATTCGGAACGGAAACGCCCATTCCGGAAAGGTTAGTAATCATTTCACCCAGGGAGGCATTTTTGCCCCCAACCCTGTCTACATCATTCATGCCGAGTTGGTTATACCAAAGCACCAGCGGTGACGAGCCATTGTTGGACATCGAACAATCCTTTTGTGATAAATGAACGGTTTGAGAAACACATTTCTGCGCATTTATCTTTGCATATTTAACCGGATGAAAAAAACGGTGAATCGTTCAAGCAAATATATTTTTTTACTTTTTAAGACTGATCCCAGCGTTGCGCAAATCTGTTATCTTCGATAATTCCCACATAAACCATCGGTATAAACGAAACCGGAAAATGAAATGCCGTTTTCATAAAAAATAAAATTGAAGGTTCATTTTATAAACCAGGCATAACGTTCTACGCTTCTGTACATTTTTAATTTATGCTTTCATAGAATTATGTCTGCATCACGGGAAGAACAAAATGGATAATGCTGTTGATCGCCACGTTTTTTATATTTCTGATGGTACGGCAATAACTGCGGAGGTATTAGGACACGCAGTGATGTCGCAATTTCCCGTTACTATCAGCAGCATTACGCTGCCGTTTGTCGAAAATGAGAGCCGGGCGCGGGCGGTGAAAGACCAAATAGACGCGATTTATCAGCAAACAGGTGTGCGCCCGCTGGTCTTCTACTCCATCGTGTTACCGGAAATTCGCGCCATCATCTTGCAAAGTGAAGGTTTTTGTCAGGATATCGTTCAGGCGCTGGTTGCCCCGCTACAACAAGAAATGAAGCTGGACCCGACGCCGATTGCCCATCGAACCCATGGTCTGAATCCCAACAACCTTAATAAATATGATGCGCGCATTGCGGCGATTGATTACACCCTCGCTCATGATGACGGCATTTCGTTGCGAAATCTGGATCAGGCACAGGTGATCCTGCTCGGCGTTTCTCGTTGCGGTAAAACTCCCACCAGTCTGTATCTGGCGATGCAGTTTGGTATCCGCGCGGCAAACTACCCCTTTATTGCCGATGACATGGATAATCTGGTGCTTCCCGCGTCCCTTAAACCGCTACAGCATAAACTGTTCGGGCTAACCATCGACCCTGAGCGTCTGGCGGCTATTCGCGAAGAGCGTCGGGAAAACAGTCGCTATGCCTCGCTTCGTCAGTGTCGGATGGAAGTCGCGGAAGTAGAAGCGTTGTACCGTAAAAATCAGATCCCGTGGATCAACAGTACCAATTATTCGGTAGAAGAGATTGCCACCAAGATCCTCGATATCATGGGTCTTAGCCGGAGAATGTACTAGAAAACTAGTATAAGAGTTCGCTTTTTTGTTATTATGCCGTCAATTGAGCGAGGCGTAACCTGCCTCGCACTTGAAATCAGCAGGGATTGGTTTATCGTGATGCGCATCACTTCCCGGTAGTCCTGCCGTTGAAGCAACAAATTTCTGAGACTTGTAATGAACAGAACTGACGAACTCCGTACTGCGCGTATCGAGAGTCTGGTAACGCCCGCCGAACTCGCGCTACGGTATCCCGTAACGCCTGGCGTCGCCAGCCATGTCACCGATTCCCGCCGCAGAATTGAAAAAATACTGAATGGTGAAGACAAGCGACTGTTGGTCATTATTGGCCCCTGCTCGATCCACGATCTCACCGCTGCAATGGAGTACGCCACCCGTCTGCAGGCGCTGCGCAACCAGTACCAGTCACGGCTGGAAATCGTAATGCGCACCTATTTTGAAAAACCACGAACCGTTGTCGGCTGGAAAGGATTAATTTCCGATCCGGATTTAAACGGCAGCTATCGGGTAAATCACGGCCTCGAACTGGCGCGTAAGTTACTGTTGCAGGTAAATGAGCTGGGCGTTCCCACCGCGACCGAGTTTCTCGATATGGTGACCGGTCAGTTTATTGCTGACTTAATTAGCTGGGGCGCGATTGGCGCACGCACTACCGAAAGCCAGATCCACCGCGAAATGGCTTCCGCGCTCTCATGCCCGGTAGGCTTTAAAAATGGTACTGATGGCAACACGCGTATTGCCGTGGACGCGATTCGCGCGGCGCGCGCCAGCCATATGTTCCTCTCACCAGACAAAAACGGTCAGATGACCATCTATCAGACCAGCGGCAACCCGTATGGTCACATTATTATGCGCGGCGGCAAAAAGCCGAATTACCATGCCGATGATATCGCCGCCGCCTGCGATACGCTGCACGAGTTTGATTTACCTGAACATCTGGTAGTGGATTTCAGCCACGGCAATTGCCAGAAGCAGCATCGTCGCCAGTTAGAGGTTTGTGAGGATATTTGCCAGCAAATCCGCAATGGCTCTACCGCGATTGCCGGAATTATGGCGGAAAGTTTCCTGCGCGAAGGAACGCAAAAAATCGTCGGTGGTCAGCCGCTCACTTACGGTCAGTCAATTACCGATCCGTGTTTAGGCTGGGAAGATACCGAACACCTGGTCGAAAAACTCGCCTCTGCGGTGGATACCCGCTTCTGAATACATGCCCGTTCCGTCTGGAATGGGCATTTCTGCTCAATAGCTTGTCTTATCAATGAATTATTACTTGCCCTGGCGCAAGATTGTATTGATAATAAGAATCATTGTTATATCAATTATTATTAGTTTTTATGAGCTATACGGATAGCAGCAGACTCACGCCTAAAACGGATGCAAGTCAGAAGGCCTCTTCCCCGCAGCCTGTTCGACGCATTGCCAGCCAGACACTGTTAGGTCCGGATGGCAAACTGATCATTGATCATGACGGACAAGAATATCTGCTCCGTAAAACCCAGGCTGGCAAACTGCTACTGACAAAGTAGCGTTTAACTTGAGCAGCTGACTTCCAGCCGTTTGCCCCAGTCCGGTGGACGGCTGACATAATCATCATCTCTGTCGCTGAAAGGATTTCGCAACGCCTCATGCAGGCGGTGTAATTCCGTCATATCGCCCTGTTCCGCCGCCTCAATGGCTCGTTGTGCCAGCCAGTTGCGCAACACCAACGCCGGATTGACGCTTTGCATAAGTTGCTGACGTTCGCTGTCGGTGACGTTATCTTGCTGCAAACGCGCCCGATAACGGGCAAACCAGTCATCAAATGCCGCACGATCAATAAACTCATCACGCAGTGGCGATGCCGGACTGCGCTGTTCAACCAGGCTAAGGATGCGAAATGTACGGATATAGTCGCTGCGCTCTCGCGCCATCAAACTGAATAATTCATTCAGCAGCGCGTTATCTTCTTTTTGTTCCGTCATAAAGCCCAGTTTCTGCCGCATTCGTTGCCCATAATGTGTCAACAAAACCTGTTGATAGCTATCCAGCGCCGCATTGAGCGCATCCACAGCAATAAATGGCGACAATGTCTGTGCCAGACGCTGTAAATTCCACAACGCGACGGCAGGCTGATTATCAAAACTATAACGCCCCTGATGGTCAGAGTGATTACAGATAAAACCAGGCTCGTAATCATCGAGGAAGCCGAACGGCCCGTAATCGAACGTCAGTCCGAGAATCGACATGTTGTCAGTGTTCATAACACCATGAGCAAAACCGACTGTCTGCCAGTGAGCAATTAACGACGCGGTACGTGCGACAACATCGGTAAACCAGAGACGGTATTTATCCTCATCATCCTGAAGATGTGACCAGTAATGACGGATGGCGAAGTCAGCCAACTGGCGAACCTTTTCCGGCTCGCGGCGATAGTAAAAGTGTTCGAAGTGACCAAATCGCAGATGGCTTTGCGCCACGCGCATTAGCATCGCGCCTGATTCTACCGTTTCCCGGTAAACTGGCGTATCGCTGGTAACGATGCTTAAAGCGCGCGTCGTCGGAATGCCCAGATAATGCATCGCCTCACTGGCGAGACTTTCACGAATCGTAGAGCGTAATACCGCCCGTCCATCGCCCATTCGCGAATAAGGCGTCAGCCCCGCTCCTTTCAGATGCCAGTCCATTGTTGTGCCATCGGCAAGTTGTTGCTCACCGAGAAGAATGCCACGCCCGTCACCCAACTGGCCCGCCCAGACGCCAAACTGATGACCGCTGTAGACCTGCGCCAGTGGCGACATGCCAGGCAGTAATGTTTCTCCCCCCCAGACGTCAGCACCACGTTCAAACAGTGACGATGGAATACCCAGCGTGTTAGCCAGTTCAGCATTATGCCAAATCAGCCGGGCATTATTTAAAGGCGTGGGGGAAAGTGCTGTATAAGTTGCTGGCAATTCATCGCGCCAGCGGGTAATAAAAGACAGGGTCATAGATCCTCCTGTCTGATAGTGTAGACGGTTACCCTCATCTTAAACACCAGCAAACAAAAGGGTTATCGCTGAACCAGCGTTGTTACCTGACTGACGGGAACAGCAGGCCATAAGCATCCTTGTAGGGCATGAAAACCATACGGTGTGATTCGCGCCAACATTTCTGAGGTATCGATACCTGCCGCAATGATATAGCTGCAACAAGGCGAAATTTGCGTATGAATAGCACGAATAAATGGCGCGAAGGATGTATTAGCTATTTGTTGCTTAACAAAGCCTTTATCCAACATAACTCGAGTGAAAAGACCATCAAATATTGCTTTCATGTTGCTGTTGCCCGCACCTAAATTCCCCAACACCAACGGAGAAATTTGTGATAAGCGCAAGAGATTACAATTGTCTTTTCCCTCATTAAGTTGTGGATAATTTTCATTAATCCGCAATTCAATGAAAGGAAATTTTAATAGTTGGTCTGCGTAATTATTAGCACCTAATAATAATCTTGCTACTTGTGGCGTCAAATTTATCCATGCGAAAAATTTGTGTTGAATAAAAAAATGCTGGCATGATTTAAGTAATTCTAGCTGCTCGGCAAATAGCTGCCAATGCTGTTCCTCGGAAAGCTGCGCCATAACCCGCGTGGTCGGGATGCGAACCATACCGTCTTCACTGGAGAAATGGGTTATTAATTCAACCCCAACAAGATTTTGCCGGCTATCTCTTATCGGCAGGAAATAGCAATCAGAATGATAAACATTATCCAGTAAAATCTTCATGGTAATCGCCCTTCTCCAGAAATATTTTTACAAATCCGGCTAAAAAGGATGAGACCATAAAACATAAAAAAAACAGAAAGGATAACTTTCATTTGTTCCTTGTTAACCACTTTTTCATGGGTCCTTTTTTAGATTATTCTAATTATAAACGAATATTCCCTTTACGGAATTTTTGTCTGAAAAATACTACGGTATTCAGAAGTAAAAGGACGATGATACATCACCGTCCTTTTCGACATACTAGATTCGTCTCGCTTGCCAGAAATTTTTCTGCCAGTAAACATTATCAAGGGAAGAGCGCATCACCCCTTTGCTGGTAGAGGCGTGAATAAATTGGTTATTGGTATCATAAATACCCACATGTAAACCATTTTGCCCAGAGCCGGTTTTGAAGAAAACCAGATCGCCTGGCAGCAACTCGTCTTTATCAATTTGAGTACCGATAGAGGCCTGTTGCTTTGTTTCACGCGGCAACTGCAAATCGAAACGATCGCGCATCGTTACGACCACAAAGCCTGAGCAGTCAACCCCACGACGACTCATACCACCATAACGATAAGGTGTGCCATGCCAGCTTTGTAGTTGATCGTTCAAACCGGCAATCACGGTAATAGAGTCAGAAAGTCTGGCGTTTGGTGGCGGCGCTTTATGATGGCTACACCCGGCCAGAAACAGTGCTGTGATTAAAATAAGGCAGAAACGCATTCCGTACGAATCCTCTGTTTTTTATTCTTGCATTAATTTAGCGTCGAAATTACCCGATTTTCAAGATGCTATTGTTATCAGGCAGTCGAAATCAGCATTCTGTGACCTTCAATGTCCAGACGGCGGAAATTCATCCCATAGGCCTGCGCCAGATTAGGCGGTGTCAGAACTTCCTCCCGGCGTCCACTGGCCAGCAATTTCCCGCCTTTTAGCAGCCACGCACGATGCGCGTGACGCAATGTGTGATTAAGGTCGTGACTGCTCATCACAATCGCCAGTCCTTGCTGGCACAGCTCGCTCAGAATTTTGTCTAACGCACTTTGTTGGGCAACGTCAAGGCTGTTCATGGGTTCATCGAGAAGCAGCAATTGCCCTACAGGATTGGCTTGCGGCGTGATTTGCAGCACCACCGCAGCAAGACGTACGCGTTGCCATTCACCACCGGAAAGTTGATTGGTGCTACGTCCGAGCTTGTCATCAAGAGCCAGCGCCCCAGCGACATCATTTAGCAGATCGCTACGCGTTTTATCATGCTGATGCAGGGTCAGGTAATGCCAGACCGGCATAGCAAATGGCGGTGTTTGTTGTTGCGAAAGATAGGCGCGATGCAGCGCGAGTTTTGTTGCGGACCATGCTTCCAGTGGTTGCCCCGCGAACTGAATGCTTCCCTTACCGCTGGTCATTCCGGCCATTCGCGCCAGCAAGGTACTCTTACCCGCGCCGTTTGGCCCCACCAGATGCAGGATCTCCCCTGCCCGAACTTCACCCGAAAGCGGCCCCAGGCGGGTTGATTCCGCTACATCCTGCAACTGCATCACAATAGACATTATTTTGCCAACGCCAGTTTAATACTTTCCATTACAATGGGATCTTCCGGCGTCATATCCGGGGAAAAACGCTGGATGACCTTGCCGTCCCTGCCTACCAGGAATTTCTCAAAATTCCATAAAATATCATCAGGATACAGTGGCGCACGCCCCTTACTGGCCATGCGCGCATAGAATCCGCTTTCTTCCGGCGCGACTGCGGTCGGCGCTGCGGCAATCAGTTTTTGATACAGCGGATGGCGACCTTCACCATTGACCTCAATCTTACTGAACATCGGGAACGTTACTCCCCAGGTGGTTGTACAGTAAGTTTTAATCTCTTCATCACTGCCCGGCTCTTGCTCAAGAAACTGGTTGCACGGAAATCCCAGCACGACAAAACCACGATCGGCCCAGGCTTTCTGAATATTCTCCAGCTGCTCATATTGCGGCGTTAAGCCACACTTTGAGGCAACATTGACAATCAACAGTACATTACCGGCATATTTCTCCAGCGTGGTCACTTCACCGTCGATATCCTTCACTACGGTCGTCAGAATGGAATCTTGCATCGTGTCTCCTGGATGTGGTCAGTAAAAATCTTAGCTTTTAATCATAGACCTTCTTTTTACGGCTAACGTCCTGCTTTTAACAATAGCCAGATAAACACCGGTGCGCCCAACGTAGCGGTGACTACACCAATTGGCAGCTCGGCGGAAACCAGTGCCAGACGAGCGACGACATCAGCGAGTAGCAATGCCGTAGCGCCTGCCAGAGCACAGCCAGGAAGTAAAACACGGTGATCGGTTAACCCGCACAGCCGCAGAATATGCGGGATCACCAGACCAATAAATCCAATAGCACCAGCAAGCGCCACACTGACGCCGACCATCCAGCCGGTTGCTGCTACCAGTACATTGCGCCAGAACCAAAGAGGCAGCCCCAGCTGTCGCGCCGAGACCTCGCCAAGAGCTAACATATTCATCGGTCTGGACTGACAGCAAATCCACAACAATACCGGGATCAACGCCACCATCAGCCAGCTTTGCCGCCAGTCAACACCGCCAAAGCCGCCCATCATCCAGTACATTAACTGGCGCAAATCAACCGATGTGGAAAAGTAGATGGCCCACGTCATTAATGCGCTACAGATAATCCCTAATGCAACTCCCGCCAGCAATAATCGGCTGGTCGAAAGATGACGGCGGGCAAAACGCAGGAGAATTAAAGTGATAATGAGTGCACCAGCAATGGCACAAAGTCCCAGCGCCCACTCAGGTAATTGCCCGTGCCCCAGCAATACAGCAGCGATAAGGCCTACACCAGCGCCATTAGAAACGCCGAGTAACCCGGGTTCTGCAAGCGGGTTTTCAAATAACGCCTGCATTACTGCGCCGGATAACGCCAGCGCCGCACCAACCAGCAATACAGCCAGCGTACGTGGAAGACGTATTTGCCAGACAAAAAGCTCGCCTCGGGGGGTAAACCAGTCAGTTGGCGAGATCCATTGTTCACCAGCACAGAGGCTTAAAAGAAGCGCCAGCAGCATTAATACTGACAGGCTAAATAACCAGCGTACATTTTGTCGCTGTTGTTGGCGGGCAAGTGTCAGCATGGTATCCGTTCAGCTGCAGAGTAATGCTGTTGATTTTACGGTGACTCGCCGGGAGTGAAAAGAAAAAAGGCCGCAGAGCGGCCTTTTTAGTTAGATCAGATTACTCGTCTTTGGGCGAAGCGTTTTCGACACGGCTCTTTAACTTCTGTCCGGGTCTGAAGGTCACCACGCGCCGTGCTGTAATGGGAATATCTTCGCCCGTTTTCGGGTTACGTCCCGGGCGTTGATTCTTATCACGCAGATCGAAGTTACCAAAACCAGAGAGTTTCACCTGTTCGCCGTTTTCCAGAGCGCGACGGATCTCTTCGAAAAACAGTTCAACCAGTTCTTTGGCATCCCGCTTGCTAAGCCCAAGCTTATCAAACAGATATTCTGACATTTCAGCTTTTGTAAGCGCCATAGGTTCAATCCCTCAATGATGCCTGGAATCGCTCTTTTAATGCCTCTACACATTTGGCGACGGTAGCGGCAATCTCCTCTTCTTCAAGTGTACGGCTGGTATCTTGCAGGATCAGGCTAATGGCGAGGCTCTTATACCCCTCCGCAACACCCTTACCACGGTACACGTCAAATAAGTTTACGCCAACTACCTGATTTACGCCAACTTTCTTACATTCGGATAAAATATCCGCAGCAGGAACGTTTTCTGCGACCACAACAGCGATGTCACGACGGTTCGCCGGGAAGCGAGAAATCTCGCGCGCCTGAGGCACCACGCGGTCTGCGAGCTTGTTCCACTCCAGTTCAAACACCAGAGTGCGACCGTTAAGATCCAGTTTACGTTCCAGTTCAGGATGAACAACCCCAACAAAACCAATGCGTTCACCTTTCAGATAAATCGCTGCGGATTGTCCCGGATGCAGTGCCGGATTCGCTTCTGCACGGAACTCAACGTCAGCCAGTTTACCGGTCAGGTCGAGAACGGATTCAAGATCGCCTTTCAAATCATAGAAATCAACGGTCTCTTTTGCCAGGTTCCAGTGCTCTTCGTAGCGGTTACCGCAAATCACACCAGCTAACATCAGATCCTGACGAATGCCCAACGGTGCCTGAGTATCCGGCACGAAACGCAGACCGCTTTCGAAAATACGCACACGGTTTTGCTGACGGTTCTGGTTGTACACCACGGTTGCCAGCAGGCCAGTCCACAGAGAAAGACGCATTGCCGACATTTCAACGGAAATCGGGCTTGGCAGCAGTAAGGCTTCAACGCCCGGATGGATCATCTGTTGAACTTTCGGATCAACGAAGCTGTAAGTGATCACTTCCTGATAGCCTTTGTCGTTGAGCAGCGTTTTCACGCGCTTGAGTGACAGGTCAGCTTCACGATGAGTGCCCATAATCAGGCTCGCCTGTACTGGCTCATCCGGGATGTTGTTGTAGCCGTAAACACGCGCCACTTCTTCGACCAGATCTTCTTCAATCTCCATGTCGAAACGCCAGCTTGGCGCAACAGCCTGCCACTCGTCCTTGCCTTCGGTCACTTCACAGCCGAGACGACGCAGAATGTCAGTCACCTGTTCATCAGCAATATGATGGCCGATCAGGCGATCCAGTTTGCTACGACGAAGAGTGATGGTCGCACGCTTCGGCAGCGTTGCTTCGTTAGTGATATCGATAATCGGGCCAGCTTCACCGCCGCAGATGTCAATCAGCAGACGGGTCGCACGTTCCATCGCTTTGTGCTGCAGTGCCGGATCAACACCACGCTCGTAACGATGAGACGCATCGGTATGCAGACCATGGCGACGAGCACGACCGGTGATAGACAGCGGGCTGAAGAAAGCACATTCCAGCAGGACGTTCTGCGTTTCTTCATTTACGCCAGAGTGTTCGCCACCGAAAATGCCGCCCATCGCCAGCGCCTTGTTGTGGTCGGCAATGACCAGGGTGTCAGCATTCAGCTTCGCTTCAGTACCGTCGAGCAGCACCAGCGTTTCACCCTCTTTCGCCATCCGCACCACAATGCCGCCTTCAATACGATCTTTATCGAAAGCGTGCATCGGCTGGCCCAGTTCGAGCAGCACGTAGTTGGTTACGTCAACCACCGCATCAATAGAACGAATACCGCAGCGACGCAGTTTTTCTTTCATCCACAGCGGGGTTGGCGCTTTAACATTAATGCCTTTAACCACACGCCCAAGGTAACGCGGGCAGGCTTCCGGCGCTTCTACTGCAATCGGCAGCGTGTCGTCGATGGTCGCACCAACCGGAACGATTTCCGGTTCAATCAGCGGTAGTTGATTCAGCACAGCCACGTCACGCGCAACACCAATGATGCCTAAGCAGTCGGCACGGTTTGGCGTAACGCTGATTTCGATAGTGTTGTCATCAAGTTTCAGGTATTCGCGGATGTCGGTGCCAATTGGCGCATCCGCTGGCAGTTCGATAATGCCGTTGTGATCGTCAGAAATACCCAGCTCAGAGAAGGAGCACAGCATCCCTTCAGACGGTTCGCCACGCAGTTTCGCCGCTTTAATTTTGAAATCGCCTGGCAGAACAGCACCAATAGTCGCTACCGCCACACGCAGCCCCTGACGGCAGTTTGGCGCACCGCAGACGATATCCAGCAGGCGATCGCCGCCGACATTGACTTTCGTCACACGCAGTTTGTCCGCGTTCGGATGCTGGGCACACTCAACCACTTCACCGACAACCACGCCGTGGAAGCTACCTGCAACGGGTTCTACACCGTCAACTTCCAGACCCGCCATGGTGATTTGATTCGCCAGCGCGTCGCTATCAATCGCTGGGTTCACCCATTCGCGTAACCACAGTTCACTGAATTTCATAATCTATTCCTGCCTTATTTAAACTGTTTGAGGAAACGCAGATCGTTTTCGAAGAATGAACGCAGGTCGGTGACGCCATAACGCAACATGGTCAGACGCTCCATTCCCATCCCGAAGGCGAAACCAGAGTAAACTTCCGGGTCGATACCAACGTTACGCAGCACGTTCGGATGCACCATCCCACAACCCAGCACTTCCAGCCATTTGCCGTTTTTACCCATGACGTCGACTTCTGCAGACGGTTCGGTGAACGGGAAATAGGAAGGACGGAAACGAATTTGCAAATCTTCTTCAAAGAAGTTACGCAGGAAGTCGTGCAACGTGCCTTTCAGGTTGGTAAAGCTGATGTTGGTATCAACAATCAGACCTTCCATCTGATGGAACATCGGCGTGTGGGTCTGGTCGTAGTCGTTACGATAAACACGTCCAGGCGCGATGATACGAATCGGCGGCTGCTGAGCTTTCATGGTACGGATCTGTACGCCAGACGTCTGAGTACGTAGCAGGCGGGTTGCATCAAACCAGAAAGTGTCGTGGTCAGCGCGCGCTGGGTGGTGACCAGGAATGTTCAGAGCATCGAAGTTATGATAATCATCTTCGATTTCCGGCCCGGTCGCCACGGTAAAGCCAAGCTCACCGAAGAAACTTTCGATACGGTCGATGGTACGGGTCACCGGATGCAGACCGCCATTTTCAATACGGCGACCAGGCAGGGAGACATCAATAGTTTCTGCCGCCAGACGCGCATTCAGCGCCGCGCTTTCCAGTTCAGCTTTACGCGCATTCAACGCCTGCTGCACCTGCTCTTTCGCTTCGTTGATAACCGCACCGGCTGCCGGGCGTTCTTCTGGCGGCAGTTCACGCAGGGTCGTCATCTGAAGGGTTAAGTGCCCTTTTTTACCCAAATATTCGACGCGCACATTGTCTAACGCGGCAACATCTGACGCCTGGCTAATGGCCGCCTTCGCACTGGCAACCAGTTCTGCGAGATGTGACATGGTTTTCCTCATTGTGTCAGTGGTGACACTGGTTCGTTGGACTTAGAGCCTATCCCATCAGACTATTTTACTTGCCATTTTGTCCTGGGCAGTGCTCGAAATCCTCACGTACTTAAGTACGCTCCGGTTTCTCCGCGCTGGCCGTGTCCAAACTGGCTGCGACAATTACGCCTGATGAGACAGGCTTTTTATTTCTCAAAACGCGCATACAAAAAAAGCCTCCACTGGGAGGCTTTCAGGCGCTGTTTTCCGTTTCTCTTCTCACGCGCTAGCCTCCTGGAGTCAGGTGCTAAAGTAAAAAAAGAAGCGGAAAATAGCAGCATTCATTGCTTGCGTTACCTTTTGGTACTCTTCAAAAGACCTTTATTGAAAAGGCTACGGCGATAAAAGTCAATGTTCTGATAGTGTTGAAACGAAAAGAGGGAGACTAGCTCCCTCTTCCAACTGGCTTATGCCAGAGCTGCTTTCGCTTTTTCAACCAGAGCGGTGAACGCTACTTTGTCGAATACTGCGATATCAGCCAGGATCTTACGGTCGATTTCAACAGAGGCTTTTTTCAGGCCATTGATGAATTTGCTGTAAGAAATACCGTTCTGACGTGCTGCTGCGTTGATACGCGCAATCCACAGTTGACGGAACTGACGCTTACGTTGACGACGGTCACGGTAAGCATACTGACCAGCTTTGATAACAGCCTGGAAGGCAACGCGGTATACGCGAGAACGCGCACCGTAGTAACCTTTAGCTTGTTTCAAAATTTTCTTGTGACGTGCGCGTGCAATAACACCACGTTTTACGCGAGCCATATGTGCTCTCCTGTATCTATATTCTAATTAAAAAGTTAAAAACGTTAACGGCTTATGCGTACGGCAGGCACGCGATTACCAGGCCCAGATCGCCTTTGGAAACCATGGCTTTCGGACGCAGGTGACGTTTACGTTTGGTCGCTTTTTTGGTCAGAATGTGACGCAGGTTAGCGTGCTTGTGCTTAAAACCACCTTTACCGGTTTTTTTGAAGCGCTTAGCAGCACCGCGTACGGTCTTAATTTTTGGCATTTTAATAACTTCCACTTCGCATTGTTGATAAACAGAAACAAAGGCGAATCACCCTGTGAGCCGAAGCCCACAGGAATGATTACTTGATGGCCTTACTGTTTCTTCTTAGGAGCGAGCACCATGATCATCTGGCGGCCTTCGATCTTCGTTGGGAAGGATTCGACCACTGCCAGTTCTTGCAAATCGTCTTTCACGCGATTAAGCACTTCCATACCGATTTGCTGGTGCGCCATCTCACGACCACGGAAACGCAGTGTGATTTTGGCTTTGTCACCCTCTTCCAGAAAGCGAATCAGGCTGCGGAGTTTTACCTGATAGTCGCCTTCATCTGTACCAGGACGGAATTTGATTTCCTTAACCTGGATAACTTTTTGCTTTTTCTTCTGTTCCTTAGAAGACTTGCTCTTTTCATAGAGGAATTTGCCGTAATCCATGATACGACAAACCGGCGGCTCGGCGTTAGGGCTGATCTCGACTAAGTCTACTCCGGCTTCTTCTGCTTTCTCCAGAGCTTCTCTCAGACTCACAATACCAAGCTGCTCGCCTTCCAGACCTGTTAAGCGAACTTCCTGGGCGCGAATTTCGCCATTGATACGGTTAGGGCGCGCCGTTTGAACTCGTTTTCCGCCTTTAATACCTTATTCCTCCAATTGTTTAAGACTGCGGCTGCGAATCTCTTGTTGCAGCTTCTCGATCACTTCATTTACGTCCATGCTTCCCAGGTCTTTACCACGGCGGGTGCGAACGGCAACTTTGCCTGATTCCACCTCTTTATCACCACAGACCAGCATATATGGGACGCGACGCAAAGTGTGCTCGCGGATTTTAAAGCCAATCTTCTCATTTCTCAAGTCTGCTTTAACACGAATGCCCGCATTTGATAGTTTTTGCGTCAATTCGTTAACGTATTCAGACTGAGAATCGGTAATATTCATGATAACAACCTGCACTGGCGCAAGCCAGGTCGGGAAGAAACCAGCGAACTCTTCGGTCAGGATACCAATGAAACGTTCCATTGACCCCAGAATTGCGCGGTGAATCATTACCGGAACCTTACGCTCGTTGTCTTCGCCTACATAAGAGGCGCTCAGACGAGACGGCAAGGAGAAGTCCAGCTGTACTGTACCGCACTGCCATGCACGATCGAGGCAGTCATACAGGGTAAATTCAATTTTCGGACCGTAGAAAGCGCCTTCACCCAGTTGATATTCAAACGGGATGTTGTTTTCTTCCAGCGCAACCGCCAGATCCGCCTCAGCACGATCCCACATTTCGTCACTGCCAATACGTTTTTCAGGACGAGTGGAAAGTTTGACCACGATTTTTTCGAAGCCAAAAGTGCTGTACATATCATAGACTAAACGGATACATCCGTTAACTTCATCGCGAATTTGTTCTTCAGTACAGAAGATATGCGCGTCATCCTGGGTAAAACCACGTACACGCATCAGGCCATGCAGAGAACCTGACGGCTCGTTACGGTGGCAGCTACCGAACTCGGCCATACGCAGCGGCAGATCGCGATACGACTTCAGCCCCTGGTTGAAAATTTGTACGTGACCCGGGCAGTTCATCGGCTTAATGCAGTATTCACGGTTCTCTGAAGAGGTGGTGAACATTGCATCTTTGTAGTTGTCCCAGTGACCGGTTTTTTCCCACAGGACGCGGTCCATCATGAACGGACCTTTTACTTCCTGATACTGGTACTCTTTCAGTTTAGAACGAACGAATACTTCCAGTTCACGGAAGATTGTCCAGCCGTCGTTGTGCCAGAATACCATACCCGGCGCTTCTTCCTGCATATGATACAGGTCAAGCTGTTTGCCGATTTTACGGTGATCGCGTTTAGCAGCTTCTTCCAGGCGCTGCAGGTAAGCGTTGAGGGCTTTTTTGTCTGCCCACGCAGTACCGTAAATACGCTGCAACATTTTGTTGTTGCTGTCGCCGCGCCAGTAAGCGCCTGCCGTTTTCATCAGTTTGAAATGATGGCAGAAACGCATATTCGGTACGTGCGGACCACGGCACATATCGACATATTCTTCATGGAAATAGAGGCCAGGCTGGTCATCATGAGCAATATTTTCGTCCAGGATGGAGACTTTATAGCTCTCGCCGCGTTTAACAAACGTTTCACGCGCTTCGTGCCAGCTGACTTTCTTCTTAATGACGTCGTAGTTTTTCTCAGCAAGCTCATGCATCCGCTTCTCGAGTGCTTCGACATCTTCCTGGGTTAACGTGCGGTCAAGATCAACGTCGTAATAGAAACCGTTGTCAATAACCGGGCCGATTGCCATTTTGGTATGCGGCCAAAGTTGTTTAATCGCGTGCCCTAACAGGTGCGCGCAGGAGTGACGAATGATCTCCAGACCTTCTTCGTCTTTTGCGGTAATGATCGACAGTTGTGCGTCGTTTTCAATCAGATCGCAAGCATCAACCAGCTCACCATTTACGCGCCCTGCGATACAGGCTTTCGCCAGACCTGGACCAATGTCCAGCGCAACATCCATGGGACTTACAGCGTGGTCGTAATGGCGTTGGCTGCCATCAGGAAGAGTAATAACAGGCATGTTATATCCTTATTTGCAGTGGTGACCCATACGCAAGATCACATACAAAGATTCATATGAAATTTACCAAAAAGGTTTGGGCTGATTCCCGCTTCACTCTGCGAAATATGTCATAACATGCTGATTAGCGATGCCAGACCTACACCCACTTTCTGATAATACCGTCTGGCAGTTTACACGGTATTTGTTATCGGGCAAAGCGGCAATCATCATGATCGAAATGATATAAATCAATACAGGCAACGCCTGCCCATTTTGTTACACTCGGATATTGACCACTCGAAATACGCAGGAAAACACATGCCGACAAAACGTTTTGACAAAAAACACTGGAAGATGGTGGTGGTGTTGCTGGCTATTTGTGGCGCAATGCTGTTACTGCGTTGGGCGGCAATGATTTGGGGTTGAATGGTAAAATGCTATTAGCTAACGAAAAAGCCAGACCGCTCGTCGCGGCCCGGCAGTAATTACATTTTATATCCCAGCGATAACGTTGTTCGGCGATCGGTATGTTCTGGAGCCGATTCAGGCGGTTCAGAGTTCCATGTAACGTTGTACGCCACCTTCAGGCCGAAATGTTCATTAATAGCCACATTTAACGCGCTTTCCGAGTTCAGCGTCGTATCTTCCGCGCCAAAGACGGAAACGCCCTGGGTAATTTTCGCGTTGTCGGTCAACTGCCACGCGTAAGCCCCGGAAGCATAACCCAGCGGCTGGGTTTTACTAGCATTGTCGGTATATTTGTCGTAACGCACGCCAGGACCGAATTCAAAGCGGAAGCTGTGTACCGGACCATTCAAAAACTGGCGACCATAACCCGCAGTCAGCACATCGCGTTCGCGATAACCGTTATAGCGGTCTGTCAGCCAGCTTGCTTGACCAAATAAATAGTCATAGTCAGTTAAATTAAAACGGCTACGCCCGCCCGCCGCATATTTTTCCGAAGAACGCTCATCGTTAGAAGAAGTATTACTGGCATTCCCCCACAGCGACCAGGCAGTAGAATGCCCATACCAGGTCATAGTGGTATCAGCTGTTAGTGAAGAACTTTTCGTGTTACCTGATTGTGCAAGGTAGCCTGCATTCAGATTACCTTCAAAAGGTTTTTTGGCGCTGGCAGGATCGTCCATGACAGTAAAAACGGAATCATCGGCAGCTGCATTCAGAGACGCAAACATACCCCCCGCCAGCATAACGATGGCAGGAACTATCTTCAAAAGCTTCATTTATTAAAAGTCCGTACAACAAAAAAAGAGACCATCGCGGTCCCGGAAACTTTCTTAAGGATCAAAGAGTAGCGTCCCTGGAAAGGTGACAAATTATAAAAAGGAGTGAAAAACTTAGCAACGACTTCTTATTTCATTTTTTGAATAAGCACATTACGAAAACAAATATTTATATATCTTCATCTTATTATTTTCATATAAATATCCAATAAATCATATTGTTAATTTCTTCACTTTCCACTGATTCAGTGCCAGACTGAAATCAGCCTATAGGAGGAAATGATGGTACGTATCTATACGTTGACACTTGCGCCCTCTCTCGATAGCGCAACAATTACCCCGCAAATTTATCCCGAAGGAAAACTGCGTTGTACCGCCCCGGTGTTCGAGCCTGGTGGCGGCGGTATTAACGTCGCCCGCGCCATTGCTCACCTTGGTGGGAGCGCCACGGCAATCTTCCCGGCTGGCGGAGCGACTGGCGAACATCTGGTTTCACTGCTGGTTGATGAAAATGTCCCGGTTGCGACCGTCGAAGCAAAAGACTGGACCCGCCAGAATCTGCACGTACATGTGGAGTCTACAGGTGAGCAGTACCGATTTGTCATGCCTGGCGCGACATTAAGTGACGATGAATTTCGTCAACTTGAAGAGCAAGTTCTGGAAATTGAATCTGGAGCCATCCTGGTCATCAGCGGAAGCCTGCCCCCAGGAGTGAAGCTGGAAAAATTAACTCAGCTTATTTCCGCTGCGCAAAGGCAAGGGATTCGCTGCATCGTCGACAGTTCTGGCGAGGCTTTAAGTGCAGCCCTGGCCATTGGCAATATTGAACTGGTTAAGCCTAACCAGAAAGAACTCAGTGCACTGGTTAACCGCGAACTCACCCAACCTGATGATGTGCGCAAAGCCGCGCAGGAAATCGTTAATAACGGTAAGGCCAGGCGGGTTGTCGTTTCCCTTGGTCCGCAGGGCGCGCTGGGAGTGGACAGCGAAAACTGTATTCAGGTCGTGCCACCACCGGTGAAAAGCCAGAGTACCGTCGGTGCAGGCGACAGCATGGTCGGCGCGATGACGCTGAAACTGGCGGAAAATGCCTCTCTTGAAGAGATGGTTCGTTTTGGGGTCGCTGCGGGCAGCGCCGCCACGCTCAATCAGGGAACTCGCCTGTGCTCCCATGACGATACGCAAAAAATTTACGCTTACCTTTCCCACTCATAGAGATATTCCCCCAATATTGGGGGAATCACCATAAACCTGTCGACAACGCGTTTCTCCGACTATGCTAAAAAATCACGTGATAACAAAGAGGTGAATTATGGCTGGTGGCGATCTTGTCCGTTATGTCATTACTGTCATGTTGCATGAAGACACATTAACTGAAATTAATGAGTTAAATAACTTTCTGACACGCGACGGTTTTTTACTGACCATGACGGATGATGACGGAAATATCCATGAGCTGGGAACGAACACCCTTGGGCTTATCAGTACTCAAAGTGAAGATGAAATAAGAGAGCTGGTTGCCGCACTCACCCAAAGCGCCACAGGCAAAGACCCAGAGATCATAATCACCACCTGGGAGGACTGGCATAGCAACAGAAAATAAATGGTTTTTGGGCAATAATCAGTCTGTGGTGTGCGTTAGCTCGTGTTTTTGCACCGCATTCCTGCGCTAACCTTATGATCTGGCAGACAACATGGGAGAGACATCATGTGGCAGGCAATCAGTCGTCTTTTGAGCGAGCAGTTAGGTGAAGGCGAAATCGAACTGCGTAATGAACTGCCTGGCGGAGAAGTCCATGCCGCATGGCATTTACGCTATGCAGGACGTGACTTTTTCGTCAAATGTGATGAAAGGGAACTGCTTTCCGGTTTTACCGCCGAAGCCGACCAACTGGAATTACTGTCGCGCAGTAAAACCGTCACCGTGCCTAAAGTCTGGGCTGTTGGCGCTGACCGCGACTACAGTTTTTTGGTGATGGACTATCTCCCGCCTCGCCCGTTGGATGCACATAACGCATTTATTTTAGGACAGCAAATTGCGCACCTGCATCAATGGAGTGACCAGCCGCAATTTGGCCTCGATTTTGATAACGCACTTTCCACTACTCCACAACCCAACACCTGGCAACGTCGCTGGTCAACGTTCTTTGCTGAACAACGTATTGGCTGGCAACTGGAACTGGCGGCAGAAAAAGGGATCGCCTTCGGCAATATCGACGCCATCGTCGAGCATATTCAGCAGCGTCTGAGTTCACATCAGCCACAGCCTTCACTGTTACACGGTGATTTATGGTCTGGCAACTGCGCTCTGGGCCCGGAGGGGCCGTATATATTCGACCCTGCCTGTTACTGGGGCGACAGAGAGTGCGATCTGGCGATGTTGCCACTGCATACCGAACAGCCGCCACAAATCTATGACGGCTATCAGTCCGTTTCACCGCTACCGGCAGATTTCCTCGAACGTCAACCAATTTACCAACTCTACACGTTGCTTAACCGTGCAAGGTTGTTTGGCGGGCAGCATTTGGTTATTGCCCAGCAGTCACTGGATAGATTGTTAGCAGCGTGATGTGGATTGATGATAATGGCCGCCCCATGCGGCCTTTTGCTTAAATAAATCCAAGCAAAGAAAAGAACACATACCCCGCAGCAATACAAATTACTGGCAGGATATAGAGTGAGAAAATCTGTAAGAAAATAGTATGGTGTGGCACAACAATGCGTGACTCAATCTGTTCACGCGTTAACCCCTCTTCCCCTTTAGCCTTCTCCAGAATGAGTTGATCCTCAACACCTTCGCGCAAAAAGCGCGCCTGGCGGCTCATACGGGCACCAGAGTCTTGCAACGCAAGCCCCACAAATATCAGGATGAAAATCACCCAAAACATAACGTTCACGCCACCATTAAAATTGGGCGTCGGTGAGTTGTACCAGAACAGATTCAGAAAAGGCGTATTCGCCTGCATCATATCGATCATGACATGCGCAAAATCGAGCATTACAGCATTGATACCTTCCTGGGATTCTTGCCGAACATTCATAAACTTCAGCAAGGAAATTAACGTGGAAACAAGTGTCGGTATAAAAATCACCCAACCCAAAATCCTTTTCAAAACAGCAATGCGTCCAGCTTGTTGATACGTCATGAGTTCTCCTTGATTAAGACGCGTCGTTTCAATTAGTTTACCTGTAGATATCTGTTTTCGCCCATTCTTTAAAGGCGATATGATAGGCGCTTAATCATAAGCACTGCTTAATACCTTACACATAATGCTCTAAAGGAGAGGTTGTAATGTCAACCCCGCGTCAGATTCTTGCTGCAATTTTCGATATGGATGGATTACTTATCGACTCAGAACCTTTATGGGATCGAGCCGAACTGGATGTGATGGCAAGCCTGGGGGTAGATATCTCCCGTCGTAACGAGCTACCGGACACCTTAGGTTTACGCATCGATATGGTGGTTGATCTGTGGTATGCCCGGCAACCGTGGAATGGGCCGAGTCGTCAGGAGGTAGTTGAACGGGTTATTGCCCGTGCCATTTCACTGGTTGAAGAGACGCGACCATTACTGCCTGGTGTGCGTGAGGCCGTTGCGCTATGCAAAGAACAAGGATTATTGGTAGGTCTGGCCTCCGCATCACCTTTGCATATGCTGGAAAAAGTGCTGACCATGTTTAACTTACGTGACAGTTTCGATGCCCTCGCCTCCGCCGAAAAGCTGCCTTACAGCAAGCCGCATCCACAAGTGTATCTCGACTGTGCAGCAAAACTGGGGGTTGATCCTCTCGCCTGCGTGGCGCTGGAAGACTCTGTAAATGGCATGATCGCCTCTAAAGCGGCACGTATGCGTTCTATCGTCGTCCCCGCGCCCGAAGCGCAAAATGATCCACGTTTTGTGTTGGCGAACGTAAAACTTTCATCTCTCACCGAATTGACCGCGACCGACCTCCTCGGCTAATAAAATCGGGCAGTGTCATAACTGCCCCTGGCTTTTTATCTGAATTTTTATTCAACTGGCGGATTTATCATCATTTTGTGATAAAGAGTTACACCGTCACCACTTCCGCGCACTGTATAAAAATCCTATACTGTACGTATCGACAGTTTAGTGAGTTTTATCATGACGGCGGAAGGTCACCTTCTCTTTTCTATTGCTTGTGCGGTATTTGCCAAAAATGCCGAGCTGACGCCCGTGCTGGCACAGGGTGACTGGTGGCATATTGTCCCTTCCGCGATCTTAACGTGTCTGTTACCGGACATCGACCACCCAAAATCGTTTCTTGGGCAGCGATTAAAGTGGATATCAAAACCCATTGCCCGCGCATTTGGACACCGTGGATTTACCCACAGTTTGCTGGCTGTATTTGCCCTGCTGGCAACCTTTTACCTCAAAGTTCCGGAAAGCTGGTTTATTCCGGCTGATGCACTGCAAGGTATGGTGCTGGGTTATTTGAGTCATATTATTGCCGATATGCTGACACCGGCTGGTGTTCCCCTGCTCTGGCCGTGTCGCTGGCGCTTTCGCCTGCCAATTCTGGTGCCACAAAAGGGCAATCAGCTGGAACGTTTTCTCTGCATGGCATTATTTGTCTGGTCGGTGTGGATGCCCCATTCTCTGCCTGAAAACAGCGCGGTTCGTTGGTCATCGCAAATGATCAATACCTTGCAGATCCAGTTTCATCGCCTTATTAAGCACCAGGTTGAATACTAAAAAAGCAAAAATCACCTTTCTGGAATAAGCAATTCCATTTGAATATAAGAGCCAGCTCACAGTTCTGTTAATCTTGCGCCAACACTATGACTGTTACACAGTGATAGAAATAATAAGATCAGGAGAACGGGGATGAACTTTCCATTAATTGCGAACATCGTGGTGTTCGTTGTTCTATTGTTTGTGCTGGCTCAGGCTCGCCACAAACAGTGGAGTCTGGCAAAAAAAGTACTGGTGGGTCTGGTGATGGGCGTGGTCTTTGGCCTTGCTCTGCATACCATTTATGGTTCTGACAGCCAGGTACTTAAAGATTCTGTACAGTGGTTTAACATTGTCGGTAACGGCTATGTTCAGCTACTGCAAATGATCGTTATGCCGTTAGTATTCGCCTCTATTCTGAGCGCGGTTGCTCGCCTGCATAACGCATCTCAGTTAGGAAAAATCAGTTTTCTGACCATCGGTACGCTGCTGTTTACCACGCTGATTGCGGCGCTGGTCGGTGTGCTGGTGACTAACCTGTTTGGTCTGACTGCTGAAGGTCTGGTTCAGGGTGGCGCTGAGACTGCCCGTCTGAACGCTATCGAAAGCAACTATGTCGGTAAAGTCGCGGATTTAAGTGTTCCGCAACTCATTCTGTCTTTTATCCCGAAAAACCCGTTTGCCGATCTGACCGGTGCGAATCCGACATCAATTATCAGCGTGGTAATTTTTGCCGCATTCCTCGGCGTCGCGGCGCTGAAACTGCTGAAAGATGATGCGCCGAAAGGTGAACGCGTTTTAACAGCTATCGACACACTGCAAAGCTGGGTGATGAAACTGGTTCGCCTGGTCATGCAACTAACCCCTTACGGCGTGCTTGCGCTGATGACCAAAGTGGTTGCCGGTTCCAACCTGCAAGACATCATTAAGCTGGGTAGCTTCGTTGTCGCGTCCTATCTGGGTCTTATCATTATGTTTGCGGTGCATGGCATTCTGCTGGGTATTAATGGCGTGAGTCCGCTGAAATACTTCCGTAAAGTGTGGCCGGTGCTGACGTTTGCTTTCACCAGTCGCTCCAGTGCAGCGTCTATTCCACTGAACGTTGAAGCACAAACGCGTCGTCTGGGTGTTCCTGAGTCTATCGCCAGTTTCGCCGCCTCTTTTGGGGCGACCATTGGTCAGAACGGCTGTGCCGGTTTGTATCCGGCAATGCTGGCGGTGATGGTTGCGCCAACGGTGGGCATTAACCCGCTGGACCCGATGTGGATTGCAACACTCGTCGGTATCGTCACAGTGAGTTCAGCAGGTGTTGCAGGTGTTGGTGGCGGTGCAACATTCGCCGCGTTAATTGTTCTGCCGGCGATGGGCCTGCCGGTAACGCTAGTGGCTCTGTTAATCTCCGTTGAACCGCTTATCGATATGGGTCGAACTGCATTGAACGTGAGCGGCTCAATGACCGCAGGTACGCTGACCAGCCAGTGGCTGAAGCAAACCGATAAGTCCATTCTGGACAGCGAAGACGACGCCGAACTGGCACACCGTTAATCCTGGTTCATAACGCAAAACGCCTGTCATTCGACAGGCGTTTTTTTATTCTTCGATCTCATTTTCCTGGCGCACTTGGTTAGCCCAACGCTGGGCGGACTCCGGCACGCTAAATGCTGGTGAGCGCAGGAATGACTCCCCCGTCAGAACAAACGCAACATATTTGCCACGCAGCATCCAGACATCGCGAAACGAATCCATCTTAATCGCATGTTCTGGCGGCGCAGGTTCCGTGCGAGGAACATAGCTAATAATCGGGCGGTTTTGCTGACGTAGCGGTTTCTTCATTACTGGCTTCACTAAACGCATATTAAAAATCAGAAAAATTGTAGTTTAGCTGATTTACCCCCCGTCCGTCCTGCTTTGCGTATATTCCCGAATACCTTCTCTGGCACCACTTCCAGAGCGGGATCACCCTGATGGTCTATAGTTAGAGGGTTTTTTGACCAAAACAGCGGCCCTTTCAGTAATGAATTAAGGAGACGAGTTCAATGTCGCAACATAACGAAAAGAACCCACATCAGCACCAGTCACCACTACACGACTCCAGCGAAGCGAAACCGGGAATGGACTCACTGGCACCTGAAGACGGATCTTATCGTCCAGCGGTTGAACCAACACCGCCAGGCGCACAACCTACCGCCCCCGGGAGTCTGAAAGCCCCTGATACGCGTAACGAAAAACTAAACTCTCTGGAAGACGTACGCAAAGGCAGTGAAAATTATGCGTTGACCACTAATCAGGGCGTGCGCATCGCCGACGATCAAAACTCACTGCGTGCCGGTAGCCGTGGTCCAACGCTGCTGGAAGATTTTATTCTGCGCGAGAAAATCACCCACTTCGACCATGAACGTATTCCGGAACGTATCGTTCACGCGCGTGGGTCAGCCGCTCACGGTTATTTCCAGCCATATAAAAACTTAAGCGATATCACCAAAGCCGACTTCCTGTCAGATCCGAACAAAATTACCCCGGTGTTCGTGCGTTTCTCTACCGTTCAGGGTGGCGCAGGTTCGGCAGATACGGTGCGTGATATCCGTGGTTTTGCCACCAAGTTCTATACCGAAGAGGGTATTTTTGACCTTGTTGGCAATAACACGCCAATCTTCTTTATTCAGGATGCACACAAATTTCCGGACTTTGTTCATGCGGTAAAACCAGAACCGCACTGGGCAATTCCGCAAGGGCAAAGCGCCCACGACACCTTCTGGGATTATGTATCCCTGCAACCAGAAACGCTCCACAACGTGATGTGGGCGATGTCAGATCGCGGAATACCACGCAGTTACCGCACCATGGAAGGCTTCGGCATTCACACCTTCCGCCTGATTAACGCCGAAGGTAAAGCGACCTTTGTACGTTTCCACTGGAAACCACTGGCAGGTAAAGCCTCACTGGTGTGGGATGAAGCGCAGAAACTCACCGGACGTGATCCAGACTTCCACCGCCGCGAACTGTGGGAAGCCATTGAAGCAGGCGATTTCCCGGAATACGAACTGGGCTTCCAGTTGATCCCCGAAGAAGATGAATTCAAATTCGACTTCGACCTGCTTGACCCAACGAAACTCATCCCGGAAGAGTTAGTACCCGTTCAGCGCGTCGGCAAAATGGCGCTTAACCGTAACCCGGATAACTTCTTTGCCGAAAACGAACAGGCAGCTTTCCATCCTGGTCATATTGTCCCTGGTCTGGATTTCACCAACGATCCGCTGTTGCAGGGACGTTTGTTCTCTTATACCGATACACAAATCAGCCGTCTTGGCGGGCCGAATTTTCATGAAATTCCGATTAATCGCCCTACCTGCCCGTACCACAATTTCCAGCGTGACGGTATGCATCGGATGGGAATCGACACTAACCCGGCGAATTACGAACCGAACTCGATCAACGATAACTGGCCGCGCGAAACGCCGCCGGGGCCAAAACGCGGCGGTTTTGAATCATACCAGGAACGCGTGGAAGGCAATAAAGTTCGCGAGCGCAGTCCATCGTTTGGCGAATATTATTCCCATCCGCGCCTGTTCTGGCTAAGTCAAACGCCGTTCGAGCAGCGCCATATAGTCGATGGTTTCAGCTTTGAGTTAAGCAAAGTTGTACGACCTTATATTCGTGAACGCGTCGTTGACCAGTTAGCGCATATTGATCTTAACCTGGCGCAGGCGGTAGCAAAAAATCTCGGTATCGAACTGACTGACGACCAACTGAATATCACCCCGCCACTGGACGTAAACGGGCTTAAAAAAGATCCTGCGTTAAGTTTGTATGCCATTCCTGACGGTGATGTGAAAGGCCGTGTGGTAGCTATTTTGCTTAATGATGAAGTGAAATCCGCAGACCTTCTGGCAATTCTGAAGGCGCTGAAAGCCAAAGGCGTTCATGCCAAACTGCTTTACTCACGGATGGGCGAAGTCACTACCGATGACGGTACGGTGTTGCCGATAGCAGCAACCTTTGCCGGGGCGCCATCGCTGACGGTCGATGCAGTCATTGTCCCTTGCGGTAATATCGCCGATATCGCAGACAACGGCGATGCAAACTACTATCTGATGGAAGCCTATAAGCACCTTAAACCGATTGCGCTGGCGGGCGATGCGCGCAAGTTTAAGGCGACAATCAAGGTTGATGACCAGGGTGAAGAAGGGATTGTGGAAGCCGACAGCGCCGACGGTAGTTTTATGGATGAACTGTTAACGCTAATGGCAGCGCACCGCGTCTGGTCACGAATTCCTAAGATTGATAAAATTCCGGCGTAAATATGAATAAAGTCACTCCCCCAGGGGAGTGACTTTACAAACTACCTTACACATCAAGATAACTACCCAACCGATAACCTCGCTCGGCAATGGCATACTTCAGCGATGCGGATGTCAACACTTCCAGCTCCGTTAACCGTGGAAAGCAATAAGCACTCTGGCGAATTGTATTATCGACAAACGCCGGATGGCACATCACTTCCAGCGAACGTTCACCACGATGACTGGAATCATCCAGCACTTGCAGAAACAGTGACTCGCTAATCTCTTCACCATAGAACGCGCTACTGAATCCCTGCGAGCTGCGCAGATTAGCCGGTAAATCACCATCATAAGATAGCGGCTGACGGTCGATGCGCAACGCAATCCCCTCTTCAGCCGCAAACTTCGCCACAATCGGGAAAATCTGCGGGAACATATGCACATGATGATGGCTATCAAGGTGCGTTGGTTTGCGCCCAAATAGCTCAATGAAACGCAGATACTGACTGGCAAGTTCCTGAGCAATTTCCTCCAGCGGTAAAGCATCTTCTTCCGCCAGTTGCCAGATCCACTTCCCTAACACACCTTCGCGGGTTAAACCCGGCATTGCAGTCAGCGGCTTGCCCAGGGTGAGAACAAAGTGCATTCCAACTGCCAGACTCGGTTCATCGCGACTCAACTGCACCGCATGGTCGATAGCTTCACCATTCACCAGCGCCGTCGTCGACGTGACAATACCGTTTCGGCAGGCCTCGATAATGCCGTAGTTCTGGCCTTTACTTAGGCCAAAGTCATCGGCATTAACAATCAGTAAGCGTTCCATAATCAGCCCCGGTTAATGTGCTTTTTTAAGTTCTGCTATGCAGTCGGCAAAGTTTGGCAGCCATTTCTCGTGCGCCAGAATCATCTCGCGTGCCAGCAGCTCAGCATCACGATCGGAGTGCACCAACGGGCTAAGGTTTAGCGCCAGTAACACATCGTTAAATTCCCCGCTAAGTGCTGCGTTGCTGGCCGCAATCTCGAAGCCTTTGATGGTGTGAATCAGCCCCATCACTTTGTCATCGAAATGCGTAATGCGCGGATGTGGCGTCGCGCCATCGCGCCCCAGCGTGCAGGTCATTTCTACCGCCCAGTCTGCCGGAATATTATCAATATGCCCATGATGCGGGATATTAACGTAATGTTCCGTTTGCTTGTCGTTGTAGATAGCGTTGATGACTTCGCACGCTGCATCAGAGTAATAAGCCCCACCGCGCTGCTCCAGCTCTTTCGGTTTCACTTTCAGATCCGGGTTTTTATACAGATCAAAGAGTTGCTTCTCGACTTTCTGTACCACCTGCGCACGCGCGCCGCCTTTGTAGTATTCACCCATTTCAATCGCCAGCATCTCTTTTTGCTTGAAGTAATAAAGCAAATAGGAACACGGCAACAGGTTCAGAGCCCGAATTAAACCTTCGCTAAACGGCAGATCGAAAATATTTTTAACACCAGATGCTTTTAACTGCCCGGATGCCACACCATCAAGCAATTCGGCGAAACGTGATTTGCCATTTACCAAAACATCCTTAATAAACACCATGTGGTTCAGGCCGAACAGATCGATAGATAAATCATCGTTCTCATTCAAGGCTAAAACATCGCCGATAAACATTTTCATGCCAATCGGAATATTACACACGCCGATAAAGCGTTTAAATCCGGTATGACGATAGACCGCTTCAGTGACCATTCCCGCCGGGTTAGTGAAGTTGATCACCCACGCATTCGGACAAAGTTCTTCGACATCTTTTACGATGTCAAAAATCACCGGAATGGTGCGCAGACCTTTAAACAGTCCACCCGCACCATTAGTTTCCTGGCCAAGATAACCATGACTTAACGGAATACGTTCATCCAGTTCGCGTGCTGGTAATTGACCTACGCGCAGTTGGGTAGTGACAAAATCTGCCCCTTTCAGCGCCTCACGACGATCAAGCGTTTTATAAAGTTTAATCGGTACACCAGCGTTATCGATCATTCGCTGGCAGAGATCAAAGATAATATCCAGTTTTGCTTTACCACCTTCGACATCCACCAGCCATAATTCAGTCACCGGCAATTCGTGATAACGCTTAATAAACCCTTCCAGCAGTTCCGGGGTATAACTACTCCCGCCACCAATAGTGACGACTTTTAATTTCTGGCTCATAATTTCTCCCTTCATCAGGAAATACTAATATTATTCATACCTGCCTCTACGTCAGGAATATCCCGGTCTCCCCAGGATAAATAAGGCACGCATGTAAATTTAATGATCAGTGACAATAGCTACTGATTAAATTCAGTCAATTTCTTACGATAACTATTTGGTGTAAAAGATGTTAGTTTCTTAAACGTTTTAATAAACAGGCTTGGGCTACTATAACCCGCTTCAAATGCAATATCAGTCACAGAATAGTTGGTCATTTCCAGTTGTTTTTTGGCAAAGTTAATGCGGATTTCATTAATAATCTGCATCGGCGTTTTGCCATAATATCGCTGAGTCGCACGCGTCAAATACTCCTGCGATTTAGCCGATAACATCACCATATTTTCCAGCGCATTCTCACTGAACTGCGCTTTATCATGCATCTTTTCAACCGTACTTTTTAACCACTGTGGCACATCATCAATCACCTGTTCTTCGCGGTAATGACGTAAACGGTTAATGACATAAAAAGTGACTATCTCAACAAATTCTTCCAGACCGGTTTCGCTGAAATTCAATGAAGAAATCACCGTTTCCACATAGGTAAGAAAAGTATTATTTGTTCGGTAAACCTGTGAAGCAACAAAGCAATAAGGCAACAACGGCAAATAATGCTGTTCAAAAAAACGTTTACTGATCCCAACGTTCAATATGCGCGTGGCACCAAACTCATAAAAACTTTGATGGTGTGATCCTAACGGAATAAAAACAAAATCGCCCCGTTCCAGCAACACGCGCTTACCGTTAATCTCCTGGAAATAACGACCAGTTAAAACCAGGGTAAATTCATAATAGTCATGCTGATGCAATCCAGTAATACTTTCCGTTTTATTGTAGATAAATACATGGAAATTTTTGCCATTAAACAACTGCTGTTCACGGGCAGTGGCAATTTCCGGCGCATTAATCACTGGCTGCATCATCGACTCCTTATGCCTTCAGTTTTTCATGAAGCTCAATTAATTCGGTAATCAGTTCACGTGCAAGCATGGAAGTCATTAAATGATCCTGGGCGTGAACCAGCACCAGACTCACTTTCATCTTGCCTTCGCCCGCGTCGCCTTCAATCAGTTTCGTCTGTACCAGATGCGCTTCATTCAAGGCCATCCGCGACTGATCCATCATGGCTTTTGCCGCTGCAAAATCGCCCTGCTTCGCCTGCTTCAGCGCCGCATACGCCAGGCTGCGCGCTTGTCCGGAGTTGATGATAAGCCCCATCACCACTTCTTCCAGTTCCTCAGCTTCCGTTTGCGTATCAGGAATATTATCGAGATCCATCATACATCGTTCCTCTCTATTCTTACTGGCACGAGTTGCCCGTGCCAGCGTCGATTAAAATTTCAGGGCGTTAGCAATATCTTCTTCGCTCTCTTCTTTATCAATCACGTTCTGCGCTTTGTTTGCCACCACGACAAATGGCAGATATATCAGCGTTGCGATGCCAAGGTTGAAGAGTGCGACCAGCAATGCGGCGACGCTACCGTTAGTATTAAAGAAGGCTCCCAGACCGGTTGGCATGGTCCACGGTGCAATGTTAGTCACCGGTGGGATGATGCCCATGTAGTACGCCGCCAGAGTAATTGCCGCCAGAATAGGTTGCACCAGAACAAACGGGATAAACATCACCGGGTTCATGATAATCGGCAGACCAAACAGAATCGGTTCATTAATCTGGAAGATGCCCGACGGCAGCGCCAGTTTTGCCACCTGACGATAGTCAGCACGGCGAGAAGCGATAAAGATAGCCAGAATCAGCCCCAGGGTCGCACCGCTGCCCCCGAGGAAAATAAAGGAATCCAGCATCGGCTTGGCCCAGATATGGAAGGTCTTACCGGCTGCCAGCGCCGCTTCGACGGAGCCATATTGTTGATAGGTGGCGATGTTTTCCAGCGCCCACGGCGTCATAATGCCGTTGTCCAGCGCGGTCAGCGCCAGAGCACCGTGAATACCGAAGAACCACAGCAGCGGAACAAAGATCACATACGCCCAGCCGACCACGCTACCCAACGATGCCAGCGGCGTCGAGATGGTATCCATAATAATCTGATGGAAGTTAGTGCCCCAGGTATTCAGCGCCCAGGCAATAATTCCCATCACAGAAAGAATAATAAAGCCGGGAATTAATGCTGAGAAAGAACGTGAGACCGATGTCGGTACACTGTCGGGTAATTTAATCACCCAGTTGCGGTGGACAATAAAGGTAAACATTTCTGCCACCACCAGGCCGATAATAATCCCGGAAATGATATTCGCGCCACCTAACCAGTTTGCGCCGACCGCATAAGCTTCACCGACACTATAAGGCGTGACGGTCATAAATGCCGCAACGGATAACAACCCTGCCGCGAGCGCATCGACTTTACGCTCTTCTGCCAGCGCCATACCGATAAAAAACGGCGCCATTAAAGACATAATCCCTAATGTTCCGTTGTATACGTTTCCACCAATACCTTTCAGGCCATTGAGTGTTTCAATGGTTGAGGCATCGAGGCGAATACCTAAGGAGTAAAAAAACGACCCCTCCCCAAAGCTCAGAAAAACGTTATTGATTAATACAAACATGGCCCCCGCAAGGGTTAACGGCATTAAGCGAATAAAGCCGTTTTTGATTGCATTAACGTGTGGCTGTTTTCCTATTTTGACTGCAAAAGGGAGGAGTACCTTTTCAAGCGATGCAATAACATTACTCATAGAAAAATACCCTTAAAAACCGCAATTAAAGTATTGCGGTATAGATTTATGAAATAACTCTTTGACGGAAAAATTTAAAAATTAATTTGCTGCGGCTTTTTTAATTGCTGCAACTGCAGCCTTAAGCACGCCTAAACCATCGACTTTGCCATATAACAGTGAATCAATGACTTCAACAGGTTTGTTGGGTAACAAACGCTGAATTTCGGGCAACATATAAGCAATCTGCGGCCCTAATAACACGACATCGGCATTCTGACCTTTTTCACCCGCCAGTGTTTCCGGAAATGCTTCAATAATGACCGAAACTTCATATTTTTCTGCCTGTGCGCGCATTTTTGATACCAGTAAAGAGGTAGACATGCCCGCAGAACAAAACAGATAAATGTGTTTCTTTTCCATAAAACTGCCCTCATCAACGATTATCTGTCAGCCAGACACTCCGCAAGCCTTCACCTGCTTCCATGCTCTGGGTAACTTGCGAAACCAACATGACTTTTTTTGGTGGCTGAAAAGAGTATACGGTATTGACCTGAACGATAGTATTTCTTTGACCATACAAATTGTCTCTCCTTGACCTGTTGTTATGACCTTCTTCACATTTCGGTTAAATAATTCGCGACAATAAATAAGAACACGAGGTAAAAAAAAACCGGCGCAATGGCCGGTTTCCGTTGTAACTCAAGCTTTCAGGCGAAGAAATTACTTCGCTGCTTGTGGATCGGTGTCGTATTCGGCACAGGTCTGATAGCCGGAGTTGATGACATGTCCGGTATCATCTAAGGCGACAAAATAGGTTTCTGCTTTACCATCACGTTGACCCAAGATATAGGTCTGGCAAGTACCACGAGCATGGATCATGCTCACTTCAGACGAAGGTTTACCCGCAATTTGTGCAACCTGCGCCCGGCTCATGCCTTTTTTGACGTCTTTCACCACAGGCTGTACAAACTGGTCTTTGGTACGATCATACGCCGTACAACCTGCCAGCATGGTTAATACCGCCGCTGCACCCAGAATTCCTGCCATATTCTTGTTCATATTCCGTCCTCTTGTTTATCAGCGTGTTAGATAAGCCTGGAATACATTGGGCGCTTTTTCAAGCCTGTGAACGAAACGGCTCTGCTTTCAGAGGATTCCTGTATGACGTTTTAACCGCCATTCAACCTGCTGTCGCTTGTCGTTTCTGTAGCAACGGGTTAGCTTTAAGGAAGTTTTATTTTTCTGTCTGGAGGGGTTCAATGACATTGCAACAACAAATAATAAAGGCGCTGGGCGCAAAACCGCAGATTAATGCTGAAGAGGAAATTCGCCGCAGCATCGATTTTCTGAAAAGCTATTTGCAAACCTACCCGTTCATTAAATCATTGGTGCTCGGGATCAGCGGCGGTCAGGACTCCACTCTTGCCGGGAAACTGTGTCAAATGGCAATTAACGAGCTACGTCAGGAAACGGGCAACGCGGCACTGCAATTCATTGCCGTGCGCCTGCCCTATGGTGTTCAGGCTGATGAACAGGATTGTCAGGACGCTATTGCCTTTATTCAACCGGATCGCGTATTAACCGTGAATATCAAGGGCGCGGTATTGGCCAGCGAACAGGCGCTGCGCGAGGCGGGTATTGAATTAAGTGATTTCGTTCGCGGCAATGAAAAAGCGCGTGAGCGGATGAAAGCGCAATACAGCATTGCAGGCATGACCAACGGTGTCGTGGTTGGCACCGATCATGCGGCAGAAGCCATTACCGGATTCTTCACTAAATACGGTGACGGTGGTACTGACATTAACCCGCTATACCGTCTGAACAAGCGTCAGGGCAAACAGTTACTGGCGGCATTAGGTTGCCCGGAACATCTCTATAAGAAGGCGCCAACAGCCGACCTGGAAGATGACCGCCCTTCCCTGCCAGATGAAGTGGCACTCGGCGTGAGCTATGACAATATCGATGACTATCTGGAAGGGAAAGCCGTACCCGAACAGGTCGCCAGAACAATAGAAAACTGGTATCTGAAAACCGAACATAAACGCCGTCCGCCAATTACGGTTTTCGATGATTTCTGGAAAAAGTAATCATTTGCACATAATGGCTTGTGCAAAAAAGAGTGCTTTGTTCATGCCAGATGCGGCGTGAACGCCTTATTCGGCCTACAAAACTTTGCAAATTCAGTACATTGCAGGAGTCGAGTAGGCCTGATAAGCGTAGCGCATCAGGCGGTGTTACTTTTGTCATCGACCCGCCTCTTTTTTAATCGTTTCCCGCCTGTTACACTGGATAGATAACCAGCATTTGGAGTCAACAGTGGTACGGCGTTTAACTTCCCTGCGGCCAGAATTTGAAGCGGCGGCAATCTACGAATATCCCGAACATTTACGTTCATTCCTTAATGACTTACCCACCCGACCAGGGGTCTATCTGTTTCATGGCGAAAGTGACACCATGCCGCTCTATATTGGCAAAAGCGTTAATATCCGCAGCCGGGTGCTTTCTCATTTACGCACTCAGGATGAAGCCGCCATGCTGCGGCAATCAAGGCGAATTAGTTGGATCTGCACCGCAGGTGAAATCGGCGCTCTACTCCTTGAAGCGCGATTAATTAAAGAACAACAGCCACTGTTTAATAAACGCTTGCGCCGTAATCGCCAGCTCTGTGCCCTGCAACTGAATGAAAAGCGTGTCGATGTGGTGTATGCCAAAGACGTGGATTTTTCTACCGCAGCAAACTTATTCGGCCTGTTTGCCAACCGTCGTGCGGCTTTACAAGCATTACAGACCATCGCCGATGAACAAAAACTTTGTTATGGCCTGCTCGGGCTGGAACCGTTAAGTCGCGGGCGCGCTTGTTTTCGTTCGGCGCTAAAACGTTGCGCCGGGGCGTGCTGCGGTAAAGAGAGCCATGACGCTCATGCGCTACGTTTGCGCCAGTCTCTGGAGCGTTTGCGGGTTGTTTGTTGGCCGTGGCGAGGTGCGGTGGCGCTGAAAGAACAGCATCCGGAAATGACCCAATATCATATTATTCATAACTGGCTGTGGCTGGGCGCGGTTAATTCGTTAGAAGAAGCTGCAACGTTAATCCGTACACCCGCCGGGTTTGATCACGACGGTTATAAAATCCTCTGTAAACCGCTGCTTTCCGGCAACTATGAAATCACTGAACTTGATCCGGTGAATAGCCTGCCAGCCAGTTAATTTCACTGAACAGCAGTTTGCCTTGCGGTTGCAAAAGCCGCAGGGTGTGCCTGCCATCGTACCAGCACGCGCCCTGGTCGGTAGTCAACAGCTTGTCGCCCAGTTGCCACGCTCCGCTAATCACAAACACCACCCCACCGCGTGAGCCAAAAGTGGTGAACGTGCGATCGGCAATTCTGACTTTCGCTTTACAGGCATCAAGGCGCGTCATAATGTTGAAATCCATTGACATCTGACCTTCAGTCAGTTTCGCTTTTACCACCTGATCCGCCGCGAAAGCAAAAGGCTGTAGCGGCTTTAAGGTATGGCTAAAACGGTTAGTGCTTTCAAGGAGCATCTCACCGCCTTCCAGCAGCGTCACGCTCCTTTCCATTCCCGGAAACAACGAAAACTCACCATTTGCCGCAATGGAAGCAATGCTGGCACGCCAGTAAAAATCACGTTTTGCCGGAGGAAAGCTACAGATTTCCCGAGTTTCACCGGCAGCGTTTCGCCACAGGTTCACCGACATTTTACGCATATCAAAGTATTCCATACTCGCTCCCGGCATACTCTTTTCATTGTTATCGTTCAGGCAACCGTGGATTGTTATCGGCAACTCGGGTGATTTACCTTAGTAGTGATTAGGCTTTTTTTGCAAAAGTTGTAGAACAGAAAAGAAAACCGCCGATCCTGTCCACCGCATTGCTGCAAGGTAGTGGACAAGACCGGCGGTCTTAAGTTGTCAGGCTGAAAGATTATTCAGCAGTTGCAGGCATTTTACCTTTTGCCGCAGGGCGTTCTGTCAGACGCTTCTCAAAATTAGCATTAAATTGCTTTTTCTGCTCCGGCGTCAGGATGTTGTAAATCTTGTTCTGGGTTTCCAGGTGCGCCAGCATGTTAGCTTTGCGCTGTTCTTCCATTTTTGCGATCTGCGCTTCAGCTTTCGCTTTGTCGAAGGTATCGCTGGCAATAATGTCATGCATTGCGCGGCGTTCTTCCAGCGGCGGGCGTTTCATCTGGTCACGCTGGCCTTTCATGATTTCGCGAATCTGCTGTTTCTGCGCGTCGGTCAGGTTCAGATCTTTAAACATCATGTCGTGATGCGGACCGAATTTACCTTTATGGTGCATCATCGGCTTCGCGTCAGCCGGTGCTGCGGTAGTGGTATCGGCGGCATGGGCCAGGTTAGCCGCGCCAAAAGCCAGGGTAGAGGCAACAAACAGTGCAGTTAATTTACGCATATTCTATATCCTTCCTTTCAGTTATTTATTACGGCTTTCTTAAGTAACGTGCCGTGTTGACGAGATTAACTTTACTGACTTTAGCGTCAATTAATCAGAGCAACGGTAAAACAATGAAAGTGTAAAAAACACTTTTGCGCCAATTATGGAGAAAAAAAGAAAATTTGATGGAGAGTGATGATGAAATATTACAACACACTGATTTTGCAGGAATTATGAAGAACTATACCTGATGACTGGTGATAAATAAAGCAAATAACCAGGATTAATCCGCATTATTTCATTAAAAAGCCAGTAAATACCCGCAGAATGATTTCTGCGGGCAAGTATTAGGTTATTTTTTCCAGCATTAATCCCGCACGTAATCCCGTCGCCACCAATGGATTAGGGAATAACACATACTCAACATCATGAGTCACAGTAAAATGTTCCTCACCATCCTGCGCCAACAACGTTCCTTTCTTAAACGGCGTGAAGTTCAGCGTCTCGCTTGCCATATGCAGTTCGAAGGATGATGAGTGGCGGGTAATTTGCGAAACGACCCGATAGCGTAGCGGCGACGTTCTCTCAGTACCGACACTCACGCCAGATAACAGCGCAGCAATCGCGCTGGCGGTGGGTGAAAACTGGCGAAGATCGTTTTTGCCAAATGGCAATGCTTTACCAAGTTCCAGCGTACACGCCAGTGCACCGAAATGTTCGGCACTACAATGGGTAAACGTGCCCCCCGGCGCCTGGTGAAACACCAATGCCTCCAGCCCTGCCGCACCCAGCCATGTCAGAAAGTTTTCGTCCCAGGGAATATTACGTTGCGGTAAAACACCAAACCGTGGGTGATACGAACCACGAATCGCGGTATGCAGATCAAGGTGCCAGCGAACAGACTCTTTACCCTGTTCATAAAAATCTTCCAGACACTGTTCCAGTTCGCGCGCACGGCACGTTTCGCCGCTTTCGGCAAATCGCTGCCAGCGTCCGCCAAACATTCGATTCATATCGCTATGGCAATAACGTGTCCCTTGCTTCAGCGCCGGGGGATTTCCAAGGATCGCCAGCAGCCGCCAGCGTAGAGGGATCTCGCCGTGGAGAATCGCGCCAAGCAAAGCATCGAGCATTTCTACCGGCGCGGTTTCATTACCGTGTATTCCCGCAGAAATCACCAGCGCACCCTGCGGTGGCGTTAACGGCGTCAGTTCCAGCAGCCCGTCGCCCAGCCAGCGCCAGCGGACACCGTTGTTTTCCCGCTCTGTTATGGCTGGCTTTTTGCCCGTTAAAGTCAGGGCAAGAAAATTATCCATTACCCCCTCCCTCCCGCTGAAACGGGTAAACCGAACCGAGATTCAGTAAACGAGTCAGTGCATCCAGAGCTTCCCTTCCTTCACGCAGCAATTGCGGGTCAGCAAGATCGGCGGCAGTAAGACGATCGCGATAGTAGCGATCCACCCAGTCATGGAGCGTATTAAACAAGGTATCATTCATCATCACAGCCGGGTTTACCGTCTGATATTCTTCTGCCGTCAGCACCACACGTAACCGCAGGCACGCCGGGCCTCCGCCGTTTGCCATGCTTTCGCGTAAATCAAAAACTTTCAGCTCGCTTATCGGGTTATCGGCAGCAAGCAATTCATTGAGATAACGCCATACTCCAGCATGTTCCCGACACTCCTGTGGCAGCACCAACACCATCGAACCATCATCACGGCTCAGTAACTGGCTGTTAAAAAGATAAGTCGAGACAGCATCCGCTACAGAAACCTGTGCCGCCGGAACTTCTATCACCATAAAACCGTTCACCCGCGCGCGCAGGTTTGCCAGTAACTGCGCCTGGCGGGCGAACGCCTGCTGATGGCAAAACAGCACCTGGCGGTTGCTCACCGCAATGACATCATTATGAAAAACCCCCTGGTCGATGACGTCCGGATTTTGCTGGGCGAAAATCACCTGCTGCGGATTCACCTGATTCAACCTGGCGACCGCCTCACTGGCTTCGCGGGTTTGCCGCGCCGGATAACGGGAAGGTCGAGTGCCATTGCCCTCTTCTCGGCCATAGACAAAAACCTGTATACCCGGATCACCATAGTTACCACCGAGCCGATTGTGATTTGCCGCCCCCTCATCCCCCAGCATCGCCACCTGCGGCAAAGCAGAATGAACGGTGAACTTCTCTTCATCATTAAAAATCGCTTTTAACAGCGATTCGGTGACGGGTGCTTCCAGCGAACGGTGAAATTTATTGTTCAGGTTGGCGACGGTCAGATGCACTTTGCCATCCAGCGTATCAGCGGATGGCGCTACCGTGGCTGCATTCGCTACCCACATTGGCGAAGCGGAACTGACGCTGGAAAGCCAGTGCGCAGCCTGACGGGCAACCTTTTCCAGCACGTGTTCATCGCTGCCGTTGAATCCCAGTTGACGCAAAACCGGGATAAACGGTCGCTCGTGCGGCGGCATCACCGCCTGCGGGAATCCCGCATCAGCAAGGGCTTTCATTTTCAGTAAACCCTGTTTTGCCGCCAGTCGCGGATTAGAGACCTGAAAACGGTGACGGGTAGAGGCTTCATTACCAAACGACAGGCCCGCGTAATGATGTGTCAGCCCCACCAACCCGTCGAAATTCACTTCCCGGGCGTTCATGGCACCACCTCATCGGAGAAATCCAGACCGGGGTTAAGCGTCGCAGGCAACGTTAACGTGTCTGACTCCAGGCTAGCCATCGGCCAGGCACAATAATCTGCGGCATACCAGGCGCTGGGGCGATGGTTGCCGGAAGCGCCAACGCCGCCGAATGGTGCAGTACTGGCAGCGCCGGTAAGCGGTTTGTTCCAGTTGACGATCCCCGCACGCGCTTCCAGTAACAGTCGATCGAACTTTTCCCGCTCCGGTGACACCAGCCCGCAAGAGAGGCCAAAGCGAGTGTTATTCGCCATCTTAATCGCCTCATCAAAGGTGTCATAACGCCAGATGCGCAATAGCGGCCCAAACACTTCTTCATCCGGCACACCGACAACGCCTGACATTTCAATGATCCCCGGCGTCAGCAATGATGTTCCTGCGCGCAGCAAACGTGGCGCAAGCAGGGTTCGCCCGCCCATCGCTTCCAGTTCCTGCCAGGCGGTAACAACCTGCTGCGCGGCCTGTTCAGAAATCAGCCCGCCAATAAACGGCTGTGGTTCGTCATCCCAGTTACCCGGCGTTAACCGCTGGCTGACGGCAACCAGGCGAGCAAGGAACGCATCGCCCTGCGCCCCGCGTTTAAGCATTAAACGGCGGGCGCAAGTGCAGCGTTGCCCGGCAGTGACAAATGCTGACTGAATAGTCAGGTGGACAGCGGCGTCGATATCCGCCACGTCATCAATAATCAGCGGGTTATTGCCACCCATTTCGAGGGCGAGGATTTTTTCCGGCTGACCGGAGAGCTGGCGATGCAGCTGGTAGCCAGTGTTGGCGCTACCGGTAAACAGCAAACCGTCGAGATCTTCCAGCGCACTCAGCACCTGACCCGTTTCGCGCCCCCCCTGCACCAGATTCAGCACACCCGGCGGCAAGCCAGCCTGCTGCCATAAGCGCATTACCACCTCGCCGCTCCACGGTGTCAGTTCGCTGGGTTTAAAGATAATTGTGTTGCCTGCCAGCAGCGCCGGAACGATATGCCCGTTCGGCAAATGCCCTGGGAAATTGTACGGTCCAAACACCGCCAGTACGCCGTGTGGGCGATGGCGCAAACTCGCCGCACCGTCAGGCATTTCGCTGCGCTGCTCGCCCGTGCGCACGTGATATGCCTTGATTGAAATAGCGATTTTATTAATCATTGCCGTCACTTCGGTTGCCGCTTCCCAGCGCGGTTTGCCTGTTTCTCTGGCAATAATCGCCGTTAATTCGGCTTTATTGCTTTCCAGCAGTCCGGCAAAGCGTTCAACTCTTACCTGACGATCGCCAAAGGAGAGCCGCGCCCAACGCGGAAACGCGGCGCGAGCAGCACGACAAGCCAGCTCCACCTGAGCGGCATCGGCATCATTGCCTTGCCATAATACGTCGCCCGATACCGGATTATGCTTCACGCGAAGTTCGCCCTGCCCCGTCACCCAGTCGCCGTTGATCCATAAAGTCATGTTGTTTTCTCCTCTGCGCACAGGCGCACCAGACGAACGAGCTCCCCGGCGTGGCACTTGAGAGCGTCCAGTTGTGCGGCGGTTAAAATCAAACGCTGGGTTGCCGGATCGGCACGCACCAGTACCACGCGGAAATGGTGATAATTTTCATTGGCGACCAGACAAGCCGGGAAATCCCCCTGCGCTGGCTGCCCTTCCGCGACTTCCACCAGCCGACTTTTGCGGATGGCGCGAACGCGGTCGATGTCGCACTCCAGCGTCGGCCCACCGTCGAAGATGTCGATATAGTTACGGTAGCGAAAACCTTCTTTTTCCAGCACCGCACGCGCGGGGGCTGTTTGCGGATGCACCTGGCCGATAACGTCCTGCGCTTCCTGGGATAAAAAGTCCGTATAGATCGGATGTTTTGGCATCAGTTCAGCGATAAACGCCTTTTGACCAGTACCGCAGAGAAAATCAGCGCGGCTAAAATCCATCGAAAAGAAGCGTTTACCGAGGCTTTGCCAGAACGGCGAATAGCCGTGTTCGTCAATCACCCCGCGCATTTCGGCGACCACTTTGTCGTTAAACTTGTCACGAAAAGCCGCCATAAACATAAAGCGCGATTTCGACAGCAAATAGCCATTGCCCTCTTTGCGCCACTCCGGGTCGAGGAACAGCGTGCATAACTCACTGCTTCCGGTGTGATCATTACTGAGAAACAGCGTCGGTAGCGCGTTATAGACATTCAACTCTTTCGAAGCGTGAACCAGCGTACCGACGCGATAGTTGTACCAGGGATCGTTTAGCCCGACAGCCACCTCAATAGCGCAAATACCCGCCACGGTGCCTGTCTCGCTCTCTTCCAGCACGAACACATAACCCTGCTCGCTTTCGGGTAATTCGCCCTGCCAGGTTTTAATGGATCTGTCGATACGCGCCGAAAGCGTGGCTTCATTGGCAGGGAGCGACGTCAGGCCGCCGCCCGTTTTACCTGCAAGCTGCATTAAGGCTGCGACATCGGTGCGCTCAACGGGACGGATGACCATCATGATGAACCCCGGCTAACAAAGCGTTCGCAAGTAGCGGCAAAGCGATCCAGTCCGGTCGTCACCTCTTCTTCGCTGACGTTGAGCGCCGGCGCAAAACGCACCACGTTGCCACCCGCAATCAGCACCATCACGCCTGCTTTCGCCGCCTCCTGAGAGATCTGTTTCGCTTGTCCGGCGTAATCCGCATTCAGCACACAGCCAATCAACAGACCTAATCCGCGAATTTCACTGAACAAACCGCAGCGATGATTAATGATATTAAGACGCTCAACAAACCAGTCGTGACGCTGTTTGACACCATTAAGCATCTCTGGCGTGTTGATGAGATCAAGCACTTTACCCGCCACCGCCGAGGCCAGCGGATTACCACCATAGGTGGTGCCGTGAGTGCCAACGGTCATCACCCGACCGCACTCTTCGGTTGCCAGCAGCGCACCAACCGGGAAACCTCCGCCCAGAGCTTTAGCGGTGGTCAGCAGATCGGGCGTCACCCCGTAGTGCATATAGGCATAAAGTTCACCGGTACGCCCGACGCCGGTTTGTACCTCATCGAAAATCAGCAATGCATTGTGGCGATCGCATAACTCACGCAATCCCTGCAAAAATGCCTTACTGGCTGGCACCACGCCGCCTTCGCCCTGTACTGGCTCGACAATCACCGCGCAGGTGGAGTCGTCAATCAGCGCACTGGCAGAATTAATATCGTTATACGCGGCATGGCGGATATCCGGCGGCAGTGGCGCGAAATCCTGTGAATAGGCTGGCTGCCCGCCGGCACTAACGGTAAACAGCGTGCGCCCGTGGAAAGCATTTTTAAACGCCACGATGCCGCTCTTATGGCTACCGTAGCGGTCGTGAGCGTATTTGCGCGCCAGTTTCAACGCCGCTTCGTTGGCTTCCGCGCCGGAGTTACAGAAGAACACGCGATCGGCAAACGTCGCGTCAATGAGCTTTTTCGCCAGCCGTAATACTGGCTCGTTGGTGTAACCATTACCGGTATGCCAGAACTTACTCGCCTGCTCGTTCAGCGTCTCCCGCAGTTCCGGATGCGCATGACCTAGTGCGTTCACTGCAATGCCACCCGCGAAGTCGATATACTCTTTCCCCTGCTGATCCCACAAGCGCGAACCTTCGCCACGTACCGGAATAAACGGTGCCGGAGCGTAAACAGGTATCATCCATTCATCAAAGTTTTCACGCGTAATTAGCTGAGACATAGCGGCCCCTACAGTAAATAAATAGTTATTTATATGTTAATAATAAGTGATGTTTACGCTGTAAATGTAGATTGCAGGGTTCGTGCCAGCCAGTGGTAAAAGTGCATAAACGGCGGCAGTTAACTGGAAATCAAGGCGTTACAACCCAGCGATATGCACCTGAAGTGCATATAAAGTGAATACGTTTGCGATACTGATGAATAAAAAGAATAAAAAACGAAATGTTATGCAGAAGTAAAATATAATTCTGGAATTGTGATCGTTGACGAAATTTACTGGAAATTACTGCACCGTTCTGACGCAGTCGCACCAAAAACGGGCATTTTTTGCGCCATCGTTGGCATCATTAACAACCATCGATCAAATCACTTAACAACAGGCAGTAAGCACGGCGAATTTCTGCTAACATCCACGCACTCTTTATCTGAATAAATGGCAGCGACTATGAAATTTGTCTCTTTTAATATCAACGGTCTGCGCGCCAGACCACACCAGCTTGAAGCCATCGTCGAAAAGCACCAACCGGATGTGATTGGTTTGCAGGAGACAAAAGTTCATGATGATATGTTTCCGCTCGAACAAGTAGCAAAGCTTGGCTACAACGTCTTTTATCACGGGCAGAAAGGCCATTATGGCGTGGCGCTGCTGACCAAAGAGACGCCGATTGCTGTGCGTCGCGGCTTCCCCGGTGATGGCGAAGAGGCTCAACGACGAATTATTATGGCGGAAATTCCCTCGCCGCTGGGCAATGTCACCGTGATCAACGGCTACTTTCCGCAGGGTGAAAGCCGCGACCATCCGATTAAATTCCCGGCGAAAGCGCAGTTTTACCAGAACCTGCAAAACTACCTGGAAACCGAACTCAAGCGTGAGAATCCGGTGCTGATTATGGGCGATATGAATATCAGCCCTACAGACCTCGATATCGGCATTGGAGAAGAGAACCGCAAACGCTGGCTGCGTACTGGTAAATGTTCTTTCCTGCCAGAAGAACGCGAATGGATGGAGAGACTGATTAACTGGGGTCTGGTGGATACTTTCCGCCATGCGAACCCGGAAACGGCAGATCGTTTCTCGTGGTTTGATTACCGCTCAAAAGGTTTTGACGATAACCGTGGTCTGCGCATCGACCTGCTTCTCGCCAGCCAACCGCTGGCAGAATGTTGCGTAGAAACCGGCATCGACTATGAAATTCGCAGCATGGAAAAACCGTCCGATCACGCCCCAGTGTGGGCGACCTTCCGCCGCTAATTTCTCTGTTCTCCTGGCTCACTCTGGGTCAGGAGAATTAACCTTGAGAAAAATCAACAAACTGTCAGTAATGATTTGTTGCCCGCCGTCCTTTGTTATACCGTCACTGCGTTTTTAGTTGTCTGACCACTTCTCTATTATCAAGTTTGATATAGGAAACTCCACGATGAACGCTGAGCGTAAATTTCTTTTTGCCTGTCTTATTTTTGCGCTGGTCATTTACGCTATCCACACTTTCGGTTTATTCGATCTGCTCACCGATTTACCTCACTTACAGGCGCTTATTCGCCAGAGCGGATTTTTCGGTTATAGCCTCTATATTCTGTTATTCATCATCGCCACTCTCTTTCTGTTACCGGGTAGCATACTGGTGATCGCCGGAGGAATAGTCTTTGGCCCGCTCTTAGGGACGTTTCTTTCATTAATTGCCGCCACGCTGGCCTCGTCATGCTCCTTCCTTTTGGCACGCTGGCTGGGACGTGATTTACTGCTGAAATACGTTGGTCATAGCCACACTTTTCAGGCCATAGAAAAAGGTATTACGCGTAACGGTATCGATTTTCTTATTTTGACCCGCTTAATCCCGCTATTTCCTTACAATATTCAAAATTATGCTTATGGATTAACCGCCATCGCCTTCTGGCCTTATACCCTTATTTCGGCATTAACTACTCTGCCCGGAATAGTTATTTATACCGTAATGGCAAGCGATCTCGCCAGTGAGGGCATTACGCTGCGCTTTATTTTAAAACTCTGTCTGGCAGGACTGGCGCTGTTTATTCTCGTTCAGTTCGCCAGACTCTACGCCCGACACAAACATGTGGATCTGTCTGCTTCACGCCGCAGCCCACTTACTCACCCCAAAAATGAAGGATAGAACGATGTTGCAACATTATTCAGCGTCATGGAAAAAAGGACTGGCTGCACTGTGTTTACTGGCAACCGCAGGGCTTAGTGGCTGCGATCAAAAAGAAAATACGGTGGCAAAAGTGGAATACGACGGGCTTTCCGCCAGCCAGCCACTGCGTGTCGATGCCAATAACCATACGGTCACCATGTTAGTGCAAATTAATGGTCGTTTTCTGACAGACGATACCCGCCACGGCATTGTGTTTAAAGATGGCTCCAACGGACATAAATCGCTGTTTATGGGTTATGCGACCCCGAAAGCATTTTATGAAGCCCTGAAACAAGCCGGTGGCACGCCGGGCGAAAACATGACGATGGATAATAAAGAAACGACCCATGTGGCGGGCAGCAAACTGGATATTTCGGTCAACTGGCAAGGGGCGGCAAAAGCGTATTCCTTCGATGAGGTGATTGTCGATAGCAATGGCAAGAAACTGGACATGCGCTTTGGCGGTAATTTAGCGGCGGCAGAAGAGAAGAAAACTGGCTGTCTGGTGTGTCTCGATAGCTGTCCAGTCGGTATCGTCAGCAATGCGACATACACTTATGGGGCCGTGGAAAAACGCGGTGAAGTGCAATTCAAAGGTAATGCGTCGGTTCTCCCGGCAGATAACACGCTGGCAACGGTTACCTTTAAAATTGCCGAATAAAACCAGGATAAAGGATGATGAAAATGCAATCGCGTAAAATCTGGTACTACCGTGCCACCATCATCATCCTGTTGTTCGCTGTGCTGCTGGCATGGGCGCTGCTTCCCGGCGTCCATGAGTTTATCAATCGCAGCGTTGCGGCATTTGCCGCCGTGGATCAACAGGGTATAGAACGTTTTATTCAGTCTTACGGCACACAGGCGGCTGTGGTCTCGTTCTTCCTGATGATCTTACAGGCCATTGCCGCGCCGCTGCCTGCGTTTTTGATAACCTTTGCCAATGCGTCGCTGTTTGGCGCATTCTGGGGCGGCTTGCTGTCGTGGACCAGTTCGATGGCGGGTGCGGCGCTGTGCTTTTTTATCGCCAGAGTGATGGGTCGCGAAGTAGTGGAAAAGTTAACCGGTAAAACCGTGCTTAACAGCATGGACGGCTTTTTTACCCGCTACGGCAAACACACCATCCTGGTATGTCGGTTATTGCCTTTTGTCCCTTTCGATCCTATCAGCTATGCTGCCGGATTGACTTCAATACGTTTTCGCTCGTTTTTTATCGCCACCGGGCTTGGTCAGCTACCCGCAACCATCGTCTATTCCTGGGCGGGCAGCATGTTAACGGGCGGCACATTCTGGTTTGTCACCGGACTGTTTATCCTGTTTGCCCTGACCGTGGTGATTTTTATGGCGAAAAAAATATGGCTTGAACGCCAGAAGAGGAATGCCTGATGGGTTTACCGCCGCTTAGCAAAATTCCTTTGATTTTACGTCCGCAGGCGTGGCTGCATCGTCGCCATTATGGCGAGGTGCTAAGCCCAATTCGCTGGTGGGGGCGAATTCCGTTTATCTTTTATCTGGTGTCGATGTTTGTCGGCTGGCTGGAGCGCAAACATTCACCGCTCGATCCGGTGGTGCGATCGCTTGTCAGCGCACGCATTGCACAAATGTGTCTGTGTGAGTTTTGTGTGGATATCACCAGTATGAAAGTCGCGGAGCGTACCGGTAGCACTGACAAACTGCTGGCGGTAGCTGACTGGCGGCAAAGCCCGCTGTTCAGCGATGAGGAGCGGCTGGCGCTGGAATACGCCGAAGCCGCGAGCGTCACACCGCCAACGGTCGATGATGCCCTGCGTACCCGACTGGCTGCCCATTTTGACGCTCAGGCACTCACCGAGCTGACAGCATTGATCGGCCTGCAAAATCTGTCAGCCCGTTTTAATTCTGCCATGGACATTCCCGCTCAGGGGCTGTGCCGACTTCCTGAAAAACGTTCTTAAGGAGAGATGATGCGCCATTGTGTGTGGTTGCTGGGATTGTTATCGCTGTTTTCTTTGGCAACACATGCCAGTGACTGGCAGGAAATCAAAAACGACGCCAAAGGGCAAACCGTCTGGTTTAACGCCTGGGGCGGCGATACGGCAATTAACCGCTATCTCGACTGGGTTAGCGGCGAGATGAAAACCCATTACGATATAAACCTGAAGATTGTCCGCCTGGCGGATGCCGCAGACGCAGTAAAACGCATTCAGACAGAGGCCGCTGCCGGGCGCAAAACAGGCGGTTCGGTGGATCTTCTGTGGGTAAATGGTGAAAACTTCCGCACCTTAAAAGAGGCCAATTTATTACAAACCGGCTGGGCGGAGGCTCTACCCAACTGGCGTTACGTCGATACGCAACTGCCGGTACGAGAAGATTTTTCTGTGCCGACCGAAGGCGCGGAATCGCCCTGGGGGGGCGCACAACTGACGTTTATCGCCCGCCGCGATGTTACGCCACAGCCACCACAAACGCCGCAAGCGTTGCTGGAGTTTGCCAAAGCCAATCCCGGCACGGTTACTTATCCGCGCCCACCAGACTTCACAGGCACGGCGTTTCTGGAACAGTTGCTGATTATGCTGACGCCAGACCCCGCCGCATTAAAAGCAGCGCCGGACGATGCGACTTTCGCCCGTATCACTGCGCCCTTGTGGCAATATCTTGATGCACTGCATCCGTATTTGTGGCGCGAAGGAAAGGATTTTCCGCCCTCGCCTGCACGGATGGATGCCCTGCTAAAAGCCGGTACATTGCGCCTGTCGCTAACCTTTAACCCCGCTCATGCACAACAAAAAATAGCCAGCGGTGATTTGCCAGCAAGCAGTTACAGCTTCGGCTTTAGCGAGGGGATGCTTGGCAACGTCCATTTCGTCACCATTCCAGCCAATGCGAATGCCAGTGCTGCGGCGAAGGTTGTCGCCAACTTCCTGCTCTCACCCGATGCGCAACTGCGTAAAGCGGATCCCGCTGTCTGGGGCGATCCTTCGGTTCTCGATCCACAGAAACTGCCTGACACGCAGCGTGAAACATTGCAATCAAGAATGCCGCAGAATCTGCCGCCGGTACTGGCGGAACCACATGCAAGCTGGGTAAATGCGCTGGAACAAGAATGGCTACGCCGTTACGGTACGCATTAATCTTTCTGCTGTGGGCGATGGTGGCGGTGATTTACGCACCGCTAATCCCGGCAGCTTTCACGCTGATAGCGCCTGCCTTGTCGCTGACGCACTGGCAGGCGTTATTTGCCGACCCGCAGTTACCACAGGCATTACTGGCGACGCTGGTTTCGACGACTATCGCGGCGGTCGGAGCGTTGTTGATTGCCCTGCTGGTGATTGTGGCGCTGTGGCCTGGCGCAAAATGGCTGCATCTGTGCGCCCGTCTGCCGTGGCTGCTCGCCATTCCCCACGTGGCTTTTGCCACCAGCGCCCTTCTACTCTTTGCTGACGGCGGCCTGCTTTACGACTATTTCCCGTATTTCACTCCGCCAATGGACAAATTAGGTATTGGGCTGGGTTTCACTCTGGCGCTGAAAGAAAGCGCATTTCTGCTGTGGATCTTGTCAGCCGTGCTAAGTGAAAAACGGCTGCTACAGCAGGTTATAGTGATGGATTCACTGGGCTACAGCCGCTGGCAATGCCTGAACTGGCTGCTGTTGCCCTCCGTCGCTCCTGCTCTGGCAATGGCGATGCTGGCGATTGTCGCATGGACGCTGTCGGTCGTGGATGTAGCAATTATCCTTGGGCCAGGTAATCCACCGACTCTGGCAGTAATTAGCTGGCAGTGGTTAACTCAGGGCGATACAGATCAACAGATTAAAGGCGCGCTCGCCAGCCTGCTGCTGATGGCGTTACTCGCCACCTGTGTTTTGCTGGGCTATCTGTTATGGCGCGCCTGGAGGAACACCATTCCCCGCGAAGATGGCGTTCGCAAACCAGCCACGGCTTTACTGCCCGGCTATACGCTGGCGAGGTTATTACCATTAACGGGGGTGCTCTGTGTGGTTCTGCTGGCGATCCTCGCGGATCAATCGACGATCAATCTTGAGGCGCTACTCAATAGCCTGACTATGGCTCTGGTCGCGACATTCATCGCGTTGATCCTGTTACTGCTGTGGCTGGAATGGGGGCCAAAGCGTCGCCAGCTATGGTTATGGATGCCCATTTTATTACCGGCACTGCCATTAGTGGCAGGTCAATACACGCTGGCGTTATGGCTCAACCTGGATGGTAGCTGGACGGCGGTGATCTGGGGGCATCTGCTGTGGGTGATGCCGTGGATGCTGTTTATCCTGCAACCCGCCTGGCGGCGCATCGACTCGCGATTAATTTTGATTGCACAAACGCTGGGCTGGTCACAAGCCAAAATATTCTGTTATGTGAAATTCCCGCTTATGCTACGCCCCGCGCTAATTGCGTTCGCTGTCGGATTTTCAGTGAGTATTGCGCAATATATGCCGACGCTGTGGCTCGGTGCGGGACGTTTCCCGACGCTGACGACAGAAGCGGTGGCGTTAAGTAGCGGCGGCAGCAACGGTATCCTCGCCGCCCAGGCTTTATGGCAACTGCTGTTACCGCTTATTATTTTTGCCCTGACCGCCCTGCTTGCAAAATGGGTAGGTTATGTCAGACAAGGACTCCGCTAATGCTCTGCGTGAAAGATGTTTCGCTACGTTTGCCAGGAACCTGCTTACTAAAGAACGTCAACTTTACGGCCACCAAAGGTGACATTGTCACGTTAATGGGGCCATCAGGCTGTGGTAAATCCACGCTGTTTTCCTGGATGATTGGCGCGCTGTCCGGGCAGTTTTCTTGTACAGGTGAGCTATGGCTCAATGAGCAGCGGATCGACATGCTGCCGACCGCACAGCGCCAGATTGGCATTCTTTTCCAGGATGCGCTGTTATTTGACCAGTTCAGCGTCGGGCAAAATTTACTGCTGGCACTACCGGCGACACTCAAAGGTGTTGCAAGGCACAATGCCGTGAATGATGCGCTTGAGCGCGCGGGACTTGGTGATACTTTCCATCAGGATCCTGCGACTCTGTCTGGTGGTCAGCGGGCACGGGTAGCTCTGCTACGCGCCCTTCTCGCCCAACCCAAAGCATTATTACTCGATGAACCATTCAGCCGTCTTGACGTGGCTTTGCGCGACAGTTTTCGCCAGTGGGTGTTTAGCGAAGTTCGCGCCCTGGCGATCCCGGTCGTTCAGGTAACCCACGATTTACAGGATGTTCCCGCTGGTGGCCCGGTTCTGGATATGATGCAGTGGTCAGAAAATTACAACAAACTGCGATAACGCAAAGTTTTTCCTCATGCGCCAGTTCAGAATGGCGCACTCAAAACTACAATGTCGGGATTTTCGATGAAACGTGTTTCTCAAATGACCGCGCTGGCAATGGCTTTAGGGCTGGCTTGCGCTTCTTCGTGGGCCGCTGAACTGGCGAAGCCTCTTACTCTTGACCAGCTTCAACAACAAAATGGCAAAGCGATAGATACTCGCCCCAGCGCGTTTTATAACGGCTGGCCACAAACTTTAAATGGCCCTTCCGGTCATGAACCTGCCGCCTTAAACCTTTCTGCAAGCTGGCTCGACAAAATGAGCGCCGAACAGCTCAACGAGTGGATCAAGCAACATAACCTGAAAGCCGATGTGCCGGTGGCGTTATACGGTAATGACAAAGACGTCGAAGCCGTCAAAACGCGTCTGCAAAAAGCAGGCTTTACGCATATCTCCATCCTGAGTGACGCGCTAAGCGAACCTTCCCGCCTGCAAAAACTGCCGCACTTTGAGCAACTGGTTTACCCGCAATGGCTGCATGACCTGCAACAAGGTAAAGAGGTTACGGCAAAACCTGCCGGTGACTGGAAAGTCATTGAAGCAGCCTGGGGCGCACCAAAGTTTTACCTTATCAGCCATATTCCCGACGCTGACTACATCGATACCAACGAAGTTGAAAGCGAACCGCTGTGGAACAAAGTTTCTGATGAGCAACTGAAAGCGATGCTGGCAAAGCACGGCATTCGCCATGACACCACGGTCATTCTGTACGGGCGAGACGTTTACGCCGCAGCGCGCGTGGCACAGATTATGCTGTACGCAGGGGTGAAAGATGTGCGCCTGCTGGACGGCGGCTGGCAAACCTGGTCCGATGCGGGTCTGCCCGTTGAGCGCGGTACGCCACCGAAAGTGAAACCGGAACCTGACTTCGGCGTGAAGATCCCGGCGCAACCGCAACTGATGCTCGATATGGAGCAGGCACGTGGACTACTGCATCGTCAGGATGCTTCACTGGTAAGCATTCGTTCGTGGCCAGAATTTATCGGTACGACCAGCGGTTACAGCTACATCAAGCCAAAAGGTGAAATAGCCGGAGCACGTTGGGGACACGCTGGTAGCGACTCGACGCATATGGAAGATTTCCATAACCCGGATGGCACCATGCGTAGCGCCGATGATATTACCGCTATGTGGAAAGCATGGAATATCAAACCAGATCAACAAGTCTCGTTCTATTGCGGCACCGGCTGGCGCGCCTCAGAAACCTTTATGTATGCGCGCGCAATGGGCTGGAAGAATGTCTCCGTTTACGACGGCGGCTGGTATGAATGGAGCAGCGATCCGAAAAATCCGGTAGCAACCGGTGAACGCGCTCCGGACAGTAGCAAATAACACGGCAATTACTGACGCTGAAGCGACTTCAGCGTCAGATAGCCACTCCACACTCGCGTAAATGTTGTCATCCAGCACAGCGCGCCAAATACCCACGCCAACCACGGGAAATAGGCCGGAAAGAGGCAACTCAGAACAAACAGCAAAATCGTCTCGCTGCCTTCGGTTAATCCCCCCAGATAGTAAAAAGATTTATGTGCATAGCCGGGGTTATCAATCTGGTGCTTCGCCGCCAGCGCAGCAAACGCGAGAAAACTGCTGCCCGTGCCGATAAACGCAAACAACAGCCAGCCTCCCGCCAGCGCGTTTTGTTCTGGTGCAGCGAGAATAAACCCGAACGGCACCAGCGCGTAAAAGAGGAAATCGAGAGAAATATCAAGAAAACCGCCTGCGTCAGTTAACCCTCTGCGCCTCGCCAGTGCGCCGTCCAAACCATCAAGCAACCTGTTCAGCAAAATAGCAATCAGCGCCGCCAGATACCATCCCAGTGCCAGAAACGGCAATGCCAGCACACCGATGGCAAACCCCACTAAAGTTAAACCATCTGGCGTTATACCGGGTCTATCAAGAACCCGCACGCACTGATGCAACAACGGTTTAATTCGCGGATGAAGATGGCGGTCTAACACGGGCACTCCTTAAATATAAAGCCCTTCTGATCGGGCAACAGTGCGGATATTATGGCATTTTTCGCTTATCTGCCCGTGGGTAATTTATGAAAATGATTGAAGTGGTTGCCGCCATTATCGAACGGGATGGCAAAATTTTACTCGCACAACGCCCCGCCCATAGCGATCAGGCGGGGTTATGGGAGTTTGCCGGTGGCAAAGTCGAACCGGATGAAAGTCAGCCACAGGCGCTGGTACGGGAATTGCGCGAAGAACTGGGCATTGACGCAACGGTTGGTGAATATGTTGCCAGCCATCAGCGGGAAGTGTCTGGCCGGATTATCCATCTTCATGCCTGGCACGTACCGGACTTCCACGGTACGTTACAGGCACACGAACATCAGGCGCTGGTCTGGTGTCTGCCAGAGGAAGCATTGCAATATCCGCTGGCTCCTGCTGATATTCCACTACTTCATGCGTTTATGGCTTTACGCGCCGCCAGACCAGCGGATTGGTGCTAATGGTTTTGTCATCCCGCTGGCATTGCAGCAGTATCCCCTCCGCTTTAATCACTGCGCCCTCCGAATAATTTTGATCCTGATAAACGCAGCACTGGTTACAGGGCTGCGCCGATTTCCCGCCAGAACTAAACACCTCCGGCGGCACATTCACTTCCACATCCGGACGATATTGCGGGTTAGCCAGCGCAAATAATGGAAATACCAACGCTACGGCGAGTAATGCTCGACTCACAGGAAACTCCTTATTTTTCGTTGCCTCTGGTTCTGATAACGGTAACCAGGCGGGAAAACTTTAGCGTCTGGTTGCCGGATGCGGCGTGAACGCCTTATTCAGCCGACGGATCACTCTTGAAAATGCGCCCGGTTTTCCAGGTCTGATAAAACGCACCTGACATTAGGTGACTTTTATAACTACCACACATTATTAATTTGCTTTCCGGTGTCATTTTTTACTTGCTTACCGTCACATTCTTGATGGTATAGTCGAAAACTGCAAAAGCACATGACATAAACAACATAAGCACAATCGTATTAATATATAAGGGTTTTATATCTATGGATCAGACATATTCTCTGGAGTCATTCCTCAACCATGTCCAAAAGCGCGACCCGAATCAAACCGAGTTCGCGCAAGCCGTTCGTGAAGTAATGACCACTCTCTGGCCTTTTCTTGAACAAAATCCAAAATATCGCCAGATGTCGTTACTGGAGCGCCTGGTTGAACCGGAGCGCGTGATCCAGTTTCGCGTAGTGTGGGTTGATGATCGCAATCAGGTACAAGTTAACCGCGCCTGGCGTGTCCAGTTCAGCTCCGCCATCGGTCCGTATAAAGGTGGTATGCGTTTCCATCCGTCCGTAAACCTCTCCATTCTTAAATTCCTCGGCTTCGAGCAAACCTTTAAAAATGCCCTGACCACCCTGCCGATGGGCGGTGGTAAAGGCGGCAGCGATTTCGATCCAAAAGGGAAAAGCGAAGGCGAAGTGATGCGTTTCTGCCAGGCGCTGATGACCGAACTGTACCGTCACCTGGGTGCAGATACCGACGTTCCGGCGGGCGATATCGGCGTTGGTGGGCGTGAAGTCGGCTTTATGGCGGGGATGATGAAAAAGCTCTCCAACAATACCGCCTGCGTCTTCACCGGCAAGGGGCTATCTTTTGGCGGCAGTCTGATTCGCCCGGAAGCTACCGGTTACGGTCTGGTTTATTTCACGGAAGCGATGCTGAAACGCCACGGTATGGGTTTTGAAGGAATGCGTGTTTCCGTTTCTGGCTCCGGCAACGTCGCCCAGTACGCTATCGAAAAAGCGATGGAATTTGGTGCTCGCGTGGTTACAGCATCAGACTCCAGCGGCACCGTGGTTGATGAAAGTGGATTCACGAAAGAGAAACTGGCGCGTCTTATCGAAATCAAATCCAGCCGTGATGGTCGCGTGGCAGATTACGCCAAAGAATTTGGTCTGGTCTATCTCGAAGGCCAACAGCCGTGGTCTGTGCCGGTGGATATCGCCCTGCCATGCGCGACCCAGAACGAACTGGATGTAGACGCCGCGCACCAACTTATCGCTAATGGTGTTAAAGCGGTGGCGGAAGGGGCAAATATGCCAACGACCATCGAAGCGACTGAACTGTTCCAGCAGGCAGGTGTACTGTTTGCACCGGGTAAAGCGGCCAACGCTGGCGGCGTTGCGACATCGGGGCTGGAAATGGCGCAAAACGCTGCGCGTCTGGGCTGGAAAGCCGAGAAAGTTGATGCGCGTTTACACCATATTATGCTGGATATCCACCACGCTTGTGTTGAACACGGTGGTGAAGGTGAGCAAACCAACTACGTGCAGGGCGCGAATATTGCAGGCTTTGTGAAGGTTGCCGATGCGATGCTGGCGCAGGGTGTGATTTAAGTTATCCGGCCTACGAAAACCTACAGATCTGTAGGCCTGATAAGACGCGCAAGCGTCGCATCAGGCGTTTGTGCCGGATGCGGCGTAAACGCCTTATCCGGCCTACGAAAAGTGCTGTATCAGTGAGTTGGAATTCTGGCATCCGGCCTATGTTATCACTCCACTGCCCGCGTCTTCTGATGGCGGGCTTTTTTTCGCCGCTCGCTTGCGTGGAGCAGCCTTTTTCTTATCACCACTACCGCCACTGCCCGGAGCGACTATACCGCGAAACTGTCGCACTGGCGTACGTTTTGCCTGATCAATCAATTGGTAAAGCGTCCCCACCAGCGGCTGCATAAAGTCCTGGTAGCGACACTGCTTTTCGCTGATTTGCGTCAGCACCGATTCCCAGTGTGCCGTCATGTCCGGTCGCGTCGCCATCTCTGGCAGCGAATGGAATAACGCTTTTCCGGCGTCGGTGGAGTGGATATAGCGCCCTTTTTTGGTCAGGAAACCACGCTTGAACAGCAGTTCAATAATCCCGGCACGAGTTGCTTCTGTCCCCAGGCCATCGGTCGCACGAAGGATCTTTTTCAGATCTTTGTCCTGCACAAAGCGCGCGATCCCGGTCATCGCTGAAAGCAGCGTTGCATCGGTGAAATGACGTGGTGGCTGAGTTTGCCGCTCTACCACTTCACCTTTTTCACACAATAATTCATCGCCTTTCGCTACCACCGGCAGCGGTGTACCATCGTTTTCTTCATCACGCTCTTTGCTGCCTAACAGCGTGCGCCAGCCTGCTTCAGCAAGAAAACGGGCTTTAGCGACAAATTTTCCTTTGGCAATGTCCAGTTCGATAACACATTTGCGGAACACCGCATCCGGACAGAACTGCATCAAATACTGACGGGCAATCAGGTTATAGACCTTCGCTTCGTTCTCCGTCAGGTTGATGGCAGAACTCCGCGCGGTCGGGATGATGGCGTGGTGCGCATCGACCTTTTTGTCATCCCAGCAGCGGTTGCGTAAATTCGGATCAACCACCGGCTGCGGTAACAAGCCCGGCGCATGAACGCTGATAGCATTCATCACCGCCTGACGTCCGGCAAAATGTTCTTCCGGCAAATAACGACAATCGGAACGCGGATAAGTGATCAGTTTGTGCGTTTCGTACAGCTTCTGGCAGATATCAAGTACGTTCTGCGCACTCAGACCAAAGCGTTTTGCCGCTTCAATCTGCAACGCCGAAAGCGAAAACGGCAACGGCGCGGATTCTGATTCCCGTTTATCGTTATAACTGGTGACAATAGCCGGTTGACCGCTGATGCGGTTGACCACATGCTCCGCCAGCGGACGATGCAACAAGCGCCCTTCTTCATCCTGGTACGGCTCACACGCTTCGCTCGGTTGCCAGATAGCGGTAAATCGCTCATCGGCAGGCGTCACAATATGCGCTTTGACCTCAAAGAAATCTTTCGCCACGAAGTTTTCAATTTCTTCGTCGCGGCGCACCACCAGCCCGAGCACGGGCGTCTGCACGCGTCCAACGGAAAGTACGCCCTGATAACCCGCATTGCGACCGAGAATGGTGTACGCGCGGGTCATATTGATGCCGTACAGCCAGTCGGCACGCGCTCGCGCCAGCGCAGAAACGCATAGCGGCACAAACTCGCTATTGGAACGAAGACGATCGATCGCCCGTTCAACCGCCTGCGGGTTCAGATCGTTGATCAAGCAACGCTGCACCTGCTGGCGCTTTTCCGGTGCCAGTTGCAGGTAATCCAGCACTTCATCCACCAGCAGTTGCCCTTCGCGATCCGGGTCTCCGGCATGAACGATTTCGCTGGCTTCATGCAGAAAGCGTTTGATGACATTAAGTTGTTTGGTCACGGAGGGGCGTGGCTGTAATTGCCACTTTTCCGGGACAATCGGCAAATCCGCAAGATTCCAGCGCGCATAGCGACTGTCGTAGGCGTCTGGCTGCGCCTGCTCAAGCAGGTGACCAATACACCAGGTCACCACCTGACCGTTACCGCACTCGATAAAGCCATCGCCTTTACGGTGCGGTTTGGGCAGGACATCAGCAATAGCGCGTGCCAGACTCGGTTTTTCGGCAATAAATAACCGCATTGAATTAACGGATCTCAACCATGGCACGACCAGCGCGCGCAGGCACCAGTTCGCCAATCGCCGTCAGTTCGATACCAAATTCGGCAGCGGTAGCTTTTACTTCGTTTTCAGCCTCTGGCATCACCGCCAGCAGCAGACCGCCGGAAGTTTGCGGATCGCACAGCAGATCGCGCACTTCACGCGGCATTTCGCCCATCAGATGACCGTAGCTGGCAAAGTTGCGTTCGGTGCCGCCAGGTACTGCGCCCAGCTTAATGTACTCTTCCACGCCCGGCAGTTTCGGGATCGCGTCATAGTCAACGCGCGCCTGTACGCCTGCGCCCTGACACATTTCGCTCAAATGCCCCAGCAGACCAAAACCAGTCACGTCAGTCATCGCTTTTACGCCTTCGATGTTGGCAAAGGACGCGCCTGCGATGTTCATCCGGCACATCACTTCCGTCGCCAGTCCCTGATGTTCCGGTTTCAGGAGTGATTTTTTCTCCGCAGTGGTAAGAACGCCAATCCCCAGCGGTTTCGTCAGGAACAGTTTACATCCGGCTTGTGCGGTACTGTTTTTCTTCACCCGCTCAGTTGGAACGATCCCCGTTACCGCCAGACCGAAAATCGGTTCCGGCGCGTCGATGGAGTGACCGCCAGCCAGCGCAATATCCGCCTGACGACATGCGTAGCGACCACCTTCGGTGACTTCGCGGGCAATTTCCGGGGACAGTTTGTTAATCGGCCAGCCGAGGATCGCAATTGCCATAATCGGTTTGCCGCCCATCGCGAAGATATCGCTGATGGCGTTAGTCGCCGCAATGCGACCAAAATCGAAAGGATTATCAACAATCGGCATAAAGAAGTCGGTGGTGCTGATAACGCTGGTGCCATTGCCCAGATCGTACACCGCCGCATCGTCGCGGGTTTCGTTACCCACAAGCAAATTCGGATCAACAAACTTCGCCTGCTCGCTGTGCAGGATAGTTTCCAGCACTTTTGGGGAAATTTTACAGCCGCAACCGGCTCCGTGGCTGTATTGGGTCAAACGAATCGAGTTCTCGCTCATGGACATCTCCTGTCAATGCAATCCGGGTATGGTAACCCTCATTCCGTGAAGTGATAAGTGAGAGTGTCTGAATTACTGCGCCTTTGCTCACAATCCACACAGTTTTGCCGTTTTTATCAAAAATAAGTCACAAACGGTGTCGGGTCCGGAATGTTTATCGACGTTGACGCTTTCAGTTGTGGCGTACCAAGATAGAGAAATCCGACAATTTTATCCTGCTCGTGACAGCCGAATGCGTCACGCACCACCGGGCTTTCAGTTAATGCGCCACTGCGCCAGATGCCGCCAAAGCCCTGGGCAATCGCCGCCATTTGCATTGCCATAACCGCGCAACCCGCCGACATTTCCTGTTCCCAGCGCGGGACTTTATGATTTTCTTCGCATTTCGCCACCACTGTTATGATGAGCGGCGCCCGGAACGGCGCATTACGCGCTTTGTCGATTGCTTTTTCATCGCTACCGGCAGCAATCGCCCCCTGTTCCAGAACGGCGCTGAAACGCTCACGCCCTTCCCCTTCAATCACAAAGAAATGCCACGGTTGCATGGATTTATGGTCTGGCGCACGCATACCCGCGCGCAGGATATTTTGCAGTTGCTCACCCGTTGGCGCTGGCTCAGCCAGACGGGAGGCGCTACGGCGGTTGATCAATAGTTCGAGTGCATCCATTTGATTAACTCCTGTCATGATGTTTATTCACAAAATTAACACGAGAGTGGATTTTGTTACAGCACAGTCCATGATTCCTGCTGACAAGTGCCGGTTGGGTCATTACGATAACCACATCACTTGCACCTGCAACAGGTGTAACTTTTAGTCTGGGAGAATACATGCGAACCCTTTGGCGATTTATTGCCGGATTTTTTAAATGGACGTGGCGTCTGCTGAATTTCGTCCGTGAAATGGTACTTAACCTGTTCTTTATTTTTCTCGTGCTGGTTGGCGTTGGGATCTGGATGCAGGTCAGTGGTGGTGATTCGAAAGAGACCGCCAGTCGTGGCGCACTGCTGCTTGATATTTCTGGCGTGATCGTCGATAAGCCCGACAGTTCGCAGCGGTTTAGTAAGTTAAGTCGTCAGTTGCTTGGTGCCAGTTCCGATCGTCTGCAGGAAAACTCGCTGTTTGATATCGTCAACACTATTCGTCAGGCGAAGGACGACCGAAATATCACCGGTATCGTGATGGATCTGAAAAACTTCGCGGGCGGCGATCAGCCTTCCATGCAGTACATCGGCAAAGCTCTGAAAGAGTTTCGTGACAGCGGTAAACCGGTTTATGCCATTGGCGAGAACTACAGTCAGGGGCAGTATTATCTTGCCAGTTTCGCCAATAAAATCTGGCTTTCCCCGCAAGGTGTGGTCGACCTACATGGCCTTGCCACCAACGGTCTGTACTACAAATCGTTGTTGGATAAGTTAAAAGTTTCCACTCATGTGTTCCGCGTTGGTACGTATAAATCTGCCGTTGAACCATTTATTCGTGATGATATGTCACCGGCAGCCCGCGAAGCTGACAGCCGCTGGATTGGTGAGCTGTGGCAAAACTATCTTAATACCGTTGCCGCTAACCGCCAGATCCCTGCCCAGCAGGTATTCCCTGGGGCGCAAGGTTTGCTTGATGGTTTAACCAAAACTGGCGGCGATACCGCGAAGTATGCGCTGGATAACAAACTGGTGGATGCGCTGGCGTCAAGTGCCGAAATCGAAAAAGCCCTGACCAAAGAGTTCGGCTGGAGTAAGTCGGATAAAAATTATCGCGCCATTAGCTATTACGATTACGCACTGAAAACTCCGGCAGATAGCGGTGATGGCATCGGTGTAGTGTTTGCCAATGGTGCAATTATGGATGGCGAGGAAACTCAGGGGAATGTAGGCGGTGATACCACTGCGGCACAAATCCGCGATGCTCGTCTTGATCCAAAAGTGAAAGCGATTGTTCTGCGCGTTAATAGCCCTGGCGGCAGCGTTACGGCCTCTGAGGTGATCCGCTCTGAACTGGCAGCAGCCAGAGCAGCGGGCAAACCTGTGGTTGTGTCAATGGGCGGCATGGCGGCATCCGGCGGCTATTGGATCTCCACTCCGGCTAATTACATTGTGGCTAACCCCAGCACCCTGACCGGCTCTATTGGTATTTTCGGCGTGATCACTACCGTCGAAAACAGTCTGGATTCGATTGGTGTTCATACCGATGGCGTCTCAACTTCACCGCTGGCGGATGTTTCCATCACTAAAGCACTGCCGCCGGAAGCGCAGCAGATGATGCAGTTGAGCATTGAGAATGGCTACAAACGCTTTATCACGCTGGTTGCCGATGCGCGCAAATCGACGCCGGAACAGATTGATAAAATCGCTCAGGGGCATGTCTGGACTGGTCAGGATGCGAAAGCTAACGGTCTGGTCGATAGCCTCGGTGATTTCGATGATGCGGTCGCAAAAGCGGCAGAACTGGCAAAACTGAAGCAGTGGCATCTGGAATATTACGTCGATGAACCGACCTTCTTCGACAAAGTGATGGACAACATGTCAGGTTCTGTCCGGGCGATGTTGCCAGATGCGCTCCAGGCCATGTTACCTGCCCCACTGGCTTCGGTAGCCTCTACCGTGAAAAGCGAAAGCGACAAGCTGGCAGCGTTTAACGACCCGCAAAACCGTTATGCGTTTTGCCTAACCTGCGCCAACGTGCGTTAATTTCTGTAAATATGTGGCCGATATGCTGTCGGCCACATTCCTGAACCGGACTGTCTTTCACTCCCACCCTCCATTACATTGCCTTGCTCATTTAGCATCTGATAAGGAGTCATCAGTGAATAAGGCACCCTCTTTAATTGCCGCTATTGTCCTCGGACTGGGGATCAGCGCCTGTGGTTATTTCGTCGGCGATGGTGTTAAACATTTAAAGACCAACAACCGCTATGTAAACGTGCGGGGGCTTTCGGAAAAAGAAGTTCGCGCAGATACGGCAGAATTAACAATTGCGATTAACTTTAAAGGTAATGTTCCCGGCGAGCTTTTCCCAAAACTGGAAGACGCACAGAAAAAAATTGTTGCCGAACTCAACGCTCAGGGGATTAACGACAAAGAGATAAACCTCGGTCAGTGGACCAGTAAACGAACGGATTCCTTTTATCTCAAAGATGATCCCACAATGCCACGCTATAACGCCGACGGCTCCGTTACGATAAAAACTCATAACGTTGCTGCTGTCGAAAAAGTTGTCGCTAAATTAAATGAACTGCAAGTTGCTACAGATGGCGCTATCGCCGAGAGCAAAGTCGCCTATCGCTTTAATGGTATTGGCGCACTGCGCGCTGAGATGATTGCTGCCGCCACCAAAGATGCACGCAACGCAGCATTACAATTTGCAACGGACTCAGGTAGCCAGGTAGGTTCCATTAGCGATGCATCACAAGGCGTATTCCAGATCTTCGCCAGTGGCAGTGACGAAGATGATCCTACGGCGATTAATAAAACAGTGCGCGTAGTCACGACCGTAACCTATGCGTTGCAGGATTAACCACTTTTATCCGGCGGGACGCCAGTTCCTCTGTTCCGCCGTACTTTTCTCATATCCACAGAGTATCCAGGTGCGCTCCCCCTGCCTCACGTATATACTTTTGCTCTTTCTACATCATTCATATCAATATCATGCAAAAGAAATCTATCTATGTCGCCTACACGGGCGGGACCATCGGGATGCAGCGTTCCGAGCAGGGTTATATTCCGGTGTCAGGTCATTTGCAACGCCAACTGGCGCTGATGCCGGAGTTCCATCGCCCGGAGATGCCAGATTTCACTATTCATGAATATACACCGCTGATGGATTCTTCTGATATGACGCCGGAAGACTGGCAGCATATTGCTGAAGATATTAAAGCGCACTATGACGACTATGATGGTTTTGTCATTCTGCACGGCACCGATACGATGGCCTATACCGCTTCTGCGCTGTCGTTCATGCTGGAGAACCTCGGCAAACCGGTCATTGTGACAGGGTCACAAATTCCCTTAGCCGAATTACGCTCTGACGGACAAATCAATTTGCTGAATGCGCTGTATGTTGCGGCGAATTACCCGATCAACGAAGTAACACTCTTTTTTAATAACCGTCTGTATCGCGGTAACCGCACAACCAAAGCCCATGCCGATGGTTTTGATGCCTTTGCGTCACCAAATCTTCCTCCATTGCTGGAAGCCGGTATTCACATCCGTCGTTTAAATACGCCCCCAGCACCGCACGGCGAAGGTGAACTGATCGTTCATCCGATCACCCCACAACCGATCGGTGTGGTAACAATTTATCCGGGGATTTCTGCTGACGTTGTGCGCAATTTCCTCCGCCAACCGGTGAAGGCGTTGATTTTGCGCTCATATGGCGTGGGCAATGCGCCGCAAAACAAAGCCTTCCTGCAAGAATTACAAGAGGCCAGCGATCGCGGTATTGTGGTGGTCAACCTGACACAATGTATGTCCGGTAAAGTGAACATGGGGGGTTACGCTACCGGTAACGCCCTCGCCCATGCCGGGGTTATTGGCGGCGCGGATATGACTGTAGAAGCCACATTAACCAAACTGCACTACCTGCTTAGCCAGGGACTGGATACCGAAACCATTCGTAAGGCCATGAGCCAAAACCTGCGCGGCGAACTGACGCCGGATGATTAAGGAGACTGCAATGCCCCATCGCGCCCTGTTACTGGTCGATTTACAAAATGATTTCTGTGCTGGTGGCGCGCTCGCCGTACCGGAAGGTGACAGCACAGTGGATGTTGCTAACCGCCTTATTGACTGGTGCCAGTCGCGCGGAGAAGCGGTTATTGCCAGTCAGGACTGGCACCCGGCTAACCATGGCAGTTTTGCCAGCCAGCACGGTGTAGAACCTTATACGCAGGGGCAACTCGACGGCCTGCCGCAAACTTTCTGGCCTGAACACTGTGTGCAGAACAGTGAAGGCGCACAATTACATCCGTTACTGAATCAAAAAGCGATCGCCGCTGTGTTCCATAAAGGCGAAAACCCTTTAGTTGACAGTTACAGTGCTTTTTTTGATAACGGACGTCGACAGAAAACCGCGCTTGATGACTGGTTGCGCGAACATGAAATCAATGAATTGATCGTTATGGGGCTGGCTACCGACTATTGCGTGAAGTTTACCGTGCTGGACGCATTGCAGGCAGGTTATAGCGTGAACGTGATTACCGATGGCTGTCGCGGCGTGAATATCCAGCCACAGGACAGCGCGCACGCGTTTATGGAGATGTCAGCCGCTGGGGCAACGCTATACACGCTGGCGGACTGGGAAGAGACGCAGGGATAATTTTACGCTGGCCTACAATTCTGTACTGCCGTTGTAGGCCAGATAAAGTGCGTCAGCAGTGCATCTGGCATGTTGGTTGTTAAATCAAACAACCAACACGCGACAGTAAAGATTATCCCCTTCCTTCATAAACGCTCTACAAAGGGGAGAATTCATTCACTTAAACATGACAATTGGTTTTGCTGTGATACCAAAATCTTCTTTCAACTGTTGTTTGCTCTTCATGACCATCTGACCGTTCGTATCGATAGTCATATGCTGCGCATCGGTATTGTTTCGCGCTTGCCACAGCATCACCAGTTGCAAACAGTTCTCTTTTTGTTCTTCGGTCAATGCAACACCATCTGGCCATTTACCCAGTTCAACGGCTGTCGATAAACGCTGGTAAACCTCAGGCGTCATGCTGTTGATTATTTCATCAAGATTCATAATTTTCCCGCTCCTGTGGAATAAGTTGCTGAATCGTTTTTTCAACCGTTGATTTCTTCGCCATTTTCGTCATCAGTAAAGCGCAACGATGCCGAGTTAACACAATAACGTTCGCCTGTGGGTTGTGGACCGTCGGGAAAAACATGGCCCAGATGAGCATCACAGTTTCCGCAACGAATTTCTATCCGCTGCATTCCATGTGACAAGTCTTTGATATAACGGATTGAATCTTCACTCACCGGCTCATAAAAACTGGGCCAGCCACAGCCTGAATCATACTTGGTTTGAGAATGAAACAGAGGGGCGTCGCAGATCAAACAGTGGTAAATGCCGTCGCGCTTATTATGCAATAAACGTCCAGTAAATGGCGGCTCCGTCCCGTGATTCTGTGTCACGTAAAACTGCATCTCGGACAAATTTTTTTTCAGTTCTTCTGCCGAAGGTTTGTTAGCCATTTGCTCACATCTCACTTTAATCACGCTCACATTACGTGACTTATTCTAACAAAACATTAACACCAACTCGCAAAATTTTGTTCTAAACTTGATCTCAACGAAATGGCAGCACTTAAAACGTGATAAAAATCACATTTTTATCGTAATTGCCCTTTAAAATTCTGGGCGCCGACCCCATGTGGTCTCAAGCCCAAAGGAAGAGTGAGGCGAGTCAGTCGCGTAATGCTTAGGCACAGGATTGATTTGTCGCAATGATTGACACGATTCCGCTTGACGCTGCGTAAGGTTTTTGTAATTTTACAGGCAACCTTTTATTCACTAACAAATAGCTGGTGGAATATATGACTATCAAAGTAGGTATCAACGGTTTTGGCCGTATCGGTCGCATTGTTTTCCGTGCTGCTCAGAAACGTTCTGACATCGAGATCGTTGCAATCAACGACCTGTTAGACGCTGATTACATGGCATACATGCTGAAATATGACTCCACTCACGGTCGTTTCGACGGCACCGTTGAAGTGAAAGACGGTCATCTGATCGTTAACGGTAAAAAAATCCGTGTTACCGCTGAACGTGATCCGGCTAACCTGAAATGGGACGAAGTTGGTGTTGACGTTGTCGCTGAAGCAACCGGTCTGTTCCTGACTGACGAAACTGCTCGTAAACACATCACCGCTGGTGCGAAAAAAGTGGTTATGACTGGTCCGTCTAAAGACAACACTCCGATGTTCGTTAAAGGCGCTAACTTCGACAAATATGCTGGCCAGGACATCGTTTCCAACGCTTCCTGCACCACCAACTGCCTGGCTCCGCTGGCTAAAGTTATCAACGATAACTTCGGCATCATCGAAGGTCTGATGACCACCGTTCACGCTACTACCGCAACTCAGAAAACCGTTGATGGCCCGTCTCACAAAGACTGGCGCGGCGGCCGTGGCGCTTCCCAGAACATCATCCCGTCCTCTACCGGTGCTGCTAAAGCTGTAGGTAAAGTACTGCCAGAACTGAATGGCAAACTGACTGGTATGGCGTTCCGCGTTCCGACCCCGAACGTATCCGTAGTTGACCTGACCGTTCGTCTGGAAAAAGCTGCAACTTACGAGCAGATCAAAGCTGCCGTTAAAGCTGCTGCTGAAGGCGAAATGAAAGGCGTTCTGGGCTACACCGAAGATGACGTAGTATCTACCGATTTCAACGGCGAAGTTTGCACTTCCGTGTTCGATGCTAAAGCTGGTATCGCTCTGAACGACAACTTCGTGAAACTGGTATCCTGGTACGACAACGAAACCGGTTACTCCAACAAAGTTCTGGATCTGATCGCTCACATCTCCAAATAAGTTGAGATGACTTTGTGATCTAAAAAGAGCGACTTCGGTCGCTCTTTTTTTTACCTGATGAAATGAAGTTAAAGGACTGCGTCATGATTAAGAAAATTTTCGCCCTTCCGGTCATCGAACAAATTTCCCCTGTCCTCTCCCGTCGTAAACTGGATGAGCTGGACCTCATTGTGGTCGATCATCCCCAGGTAAAAGCCTCTTTTGCATTACAGGGCGCACACCTTCTCTCATGGAAGCCTGCGGGTGAAGAAGACGTTCTGTGGTTGAGCAATAACACTCCGTTCAAAAATGGCGTCGCCATTCGCGGTGGCGTGCCGGTTTGCTGGCCGTGGTTTGGTCCGGCAGCACAACAAGGTCTGCCTGCGCACGGTTTTGCCCGTATTCTGCCGTGGACGCTGAAATCGCATAGTGAAGATGCCGATAGCGTGACACTGACTTTCGAACTGACGCAAAGCGACGAGACGAAAAAATACTGGCCGCACGACTTTACACTGTTAGCGCATTTCCGCGTGGGTGAAACCTGTGAAATCGATCTTGAAGCGCACGGCGAATTTGAAACCACCTCTGCCCTGCATACCTACTTTAACGTGGGTGATATTGCTAAGGTAAGCGTCAGTGGTCTGGGCGATCGCTTCATTGATAAAGTGAATGACGCGAAAGAAGATGTACTGACCGACGGTGTTCAGACCTTCCCTGATCGTACCGATCGCGTGTACCTGAATCCGCAAGATTGCAGTGTGATTAATGACGAAGCGTTGAATCGTATTATTACCGTTGGTCACCAGCATCATCTGAACGTCGTCGGCTGGAACCCAGGCCCGGCTCTTTCAGTCAGCATGGGCGATATGTCAGATGATGGTTACAAAACCTTTGTCTGCGTAGAAACCGCTTACGCTTCTGAGGCACAAAAAACGACCAAAGAGCAACCTTCACATCTGGCACAATCCATTCGCGTTGCGAAACATTAATTTGTGCTAGTTTTATATGCCGGGTGCGATGCATCCGGCATTTCCCAACATCACACCATATCCAGCGCAGTTTTACCTTTTGGTGCCGGATACGCTTCATCCAGCATGGCTAATTCCTCTGACGAAAGCACAACCTCAAGCACAGCTGCATTTTGTTGAACATGCGCGATAGTTGCCGCTTTTGGAATCGCCATCACGCCCTGATGGCTGATTACCCACGCCAGCAATACTTGTGCCGCGCTGATATTGTGAGCTTGCGCAATTTCATTGACCACCGCGTTTTTTAGCAGCCCATTGCGCAACCGCCCGGCCTAGGCTAACGGACTGTAAGCCATCACTGGCATCTGCTGTTGCTGGCACCAGGGGAGTAGATCATACTCAATCCCTCGTGAGCCGAGATGATAAAGCACCTGATTAGTGGCACACTGATTTCCTCCCGGCACCTGCCAGAGAGCCTGCATGTCAGAATAATCAAGATTAGAAACACCCCAGCGACGGATTTTGCCCTGAGCGATCAGTTTTTCCATCGCTGCGACAGTCTCTTCAAAAGCGAAACTGCCAGACCAGTGTAATAAGTAGAGATCGAGATAATCCGTATTGAGTCGGCGTAAACTGGCTTCACATGCGTTAATCGCTTTTTGTCCGCCGGCATTCCACGGATAGACTTTAGAGACGAGAAAGACTTTATCACGCAGACCGGTTAATGCTTCACCGACCACCTTCTCGGCACCGCCATCGGCATACATTTCGGCGGTATCAATGAGGGTTAAACCGAGGTCAATGCCCGCGCGTAGTGCAGCTACTTCGGTTTTGCGCTGGCTGGCGTCTTCGCCCATATACCATGTTCCCTGCCCTACGGCTGGCAGTGAGACATCGCCACTAAACGGAATCATTTTTTGTTGCATTGTTTCCTCCAGGTTTTTGCTCCACCGTAATGCAAAACAGGGCGTCACGCCCTGTTTTTATGCACAAAATGCCCTGGAAAGATGCATTATCAGAATTTGTAGGTGATCCCGGTAGAAATCAGACCAGTCCAGGATTTATCCACCATCGGGCTGTCGGTAACTTCATCAGACAGACGGGTGTAGCGTGCGGTGCCGTAAACACTCCAGTCGCCGAGGAAGTTGTAGCTGGCACTCAGCTCCAGGTAAGGACTCCAGCTGTCATTCGGGTTATAGCCACGCAGACCGCTGCGAGCGGATTCTTTGCGCGATACGCCATAATAGTATTCGTTATGGTTTTCGCTGTTCCACTGCACACCGATACCCGGAGTCACGGTCAGGCCGCCGTTGGTGTAACGGTACAACCAGGCCATATCCCACACGATACCGTTGCTGTTATCCAGTGTGTCGCCTGCCAAAGTGGTACGCAGATAACCGTACTGGGTAAAGTGTGCGTAGGACAGACCGGCCATCATGGTGCTCTTACGGTCATCCAGGTGGCGCATTTGGTGATCGCCACTGTCTTTGGCTTTGAAGTAAAGCGGCGACCAGTAAGCGGTAATTGAAAGTTTATCCGTTGCGTCATTCCACAGGTAGTAACCACCACCTAAGCCACGGAACCAGAAGTTATCGCCTTCATAGTTGATTACCGGTACTGGGTAAACATCGGTATCGTAATCTTTATAGGGGTGTTCAACGACACCTACGCCTGCGCCCAGGGAAAAACCTTCAGCGTGCGCTACGCCTGCAGACGTTGCGATAAGCACTCCAAGTGCCAGAAGTTTGAGTTTGGTCACAATTAATCATTCCTTAAACAAATGTTTAGCGGGCGACAAAGTTTACCCGTCAATACATCGAAACCCAACCTTTTTACATTTTCATTTCTAAAGGTAACTGTTTAATTTTCCTGACGCTGATGACATCGGGCTTACACCTGAATGAATTTTGCGTTACTGGCGGCAATATTCTTTACATTAATTATGCAATTTTTATGGATGAGTTGTTGATATGCCATTGAAATCCAGAAAGCCATGCAGGCAAGTTTTCCATTTGCCATCTACGCTTAATTTTGAAGGTGTATCACCGGGCACGTTGTTCTCGCAGTCGGTAAGATGGCATGAGAGTTGCTGTGTTTTAGCAAGAGACGTCGTTCAGTTTACCTCTTCCGGGAGCCTCTACTATTCATATGAACGGCTCTTAATCTGTGCTAAAAAACGAAAGGACGGCATACCATGAATATATTCGATCACTATCGCCAGCGATATGAAGCTGCCAAGGACGAAGAGTTCACACTGCAGGAGTTTCTTACCACTTGTCGGCAAGATCGCAGTGCTTATGCCAACGCGGCTGAGCGGCTATTGATGGCTATTGGTGAGCCGGTCATGGTCGATACGGCCCAGGAGCCCAGACTTTCTCGACTCTTTTCCAACCGGGTCATTGCACGTTATCCGGCGTTTGAAGAGTTTTACGGCATGGAAGACGCGATTGAACAGATTGTCTCTTATCTGAAACACGCGGCTCAGGGGCTGGAAGAGAAGAAACAAATCCTGTATCTGCTGGGGCCTGTAGGTGGGGGTAAATCATCGCTTGCTGAGCGACTGAAATCATTAATGCAGCTCGTGCCTATTTATGTATTGAGCGCCAACGGTGAACGCAGCCCGGTCAACGATCATCCGTTCTGTCTGTTCAATCCACAGGAAGATGCGCAGATCCTGGAAAAAGAGTATGGCATTCCTCGCCGTTATCTCGGCACCATCATGTCGCCGTGGGCTGCGAAACGTCTGCATGAGTTTGGTGGCGACATCACTAAATTCCGGGTTGTGAAGGTCTGGCCGTCTATTCTGCAACAAATTGCCATCGCCAAAACGGAGCCGGGCGATGAGAACAACCAGGACATCTCCGCGCTGGTAGGGAAAGTCGATATTCGTAAACTCGAACACTACGCGCAGAACGATCCGGACGCCTATGGTTATTCCGGTGCGCTGTGCCGTGCAAACCAGGGGATCATGGAATTTGTCGAGATGTTTAAAGCACCGATAAAAGTGCTGCATCCCCTGTTGACCGCCACCCAGGAAGGTAACTACAACGGGACGGAAGGTATCTCTGCCCTGCCGTTTAACGGGATTATTCTCGCCCACTCGAACGAATCCGAATGGGTCACTTTCCGTAATAACAAAAACAACGAAGCCTTCCTCGACCGTGTTTACATCGTGAAGGTGCCGTATTGCTTGCGCATTTCCGAAGAGATCAAAATCTACGAGAAACTGCTTAATCACAGTGAATTGACTCACGCCCCATGCGCGCCTGGTACGCTTGAAACGCTGTCACGTTTTTCCATTCTTTCGCGTCTGAAAGAGCCAGAAAACTCCAGCATTTATTCAAAGATGCGCGTTTACGATGGCGAAAGCCTGAAAGATACCGACCCGAAAGCCAAGTCGTATCAGGAATATCGTGATTACGCAGGCGTCGATGAAGGGATGAACGGTCTGTCAACGCGTTTCGCGTTTAAGATCCTCTCCCGCGTGTTTAACTTCGATCACGTGGAAGTGGCGGCTAACCCGGTTCACTTGTTCTACGTTCTTGAACAGCAGATTGAGCGCGAGCAGTTCCCGCAAGAGCAGGCAGAACGCTATCTGGAGTTCCTGAAAGGTTATCTGATCCCGAAATATGCCGAGTTTATCGGTAAAGAGATCCAGACAGCTTATCTCGAATCCTATTCCGAATATGGGCAGAACATTTTCGACCGTTATGTCACCTATGCGGATTTCTGGATCCAGGATCAGGAATATCGCGACCCGGATACCGGGCAGCTGTTTGACCGCGAATCTCTTAACGCCGAGCTGGAGAAAATTGAAAAACCGGCGGGGATCAGCAATCCGAAAGATTTCCGCAACGAGATTGTCAACTTCGTGCTGCGCGCCAGGGCGAATAACAGCGGACGCAATCCGAACTGGACCAGCTACGAAAAACTGCGCACGGTTATCGAGAAGAAAATGTTCTCCAATACCGAAGAGTTGTTGCCGGTCATTTCGTTTAACGCCAAAACCTCAACCGACGAGCAGAAGAAACACGACGATTTTGTCGACCGTATGATGGAAAAAGGCTACACCCGTAAACAGGTGCGTTTACTGTGCGAATGGTATTTGCGCGTACGTAAATCGTCTTAACAACAACGGCCCGGTGTACATGTTACCGGGCCGACAACGACAGCGAACCGCAGGCCGGATAAGCGAAGCGCATCCGGCAATACAGGTGCAGCATACAGTTGGCAAATGCAGTACGGGGGGCATATGACCTGGTTTATTGACCGGCGTCTGAACGGCAAAAACAAAAGCATGGTGAATCGCCAGCGTTTTTTACGCCGTTATAAAGCGCAAATCAAACAGTCGATCTCCGAGGCCATCAATAAGCGTTCGGTGACCGACGTCGACAGCGGCGAGTCCGTTTCTATCCCAACGGAAGATATTAGCGAACCGATGTTTCATCAGGGGCGTGGCGGCCTGCGCCATCGCGTTCATCCGGGCAATGACCATTTTGTACAGAATGATCGAATTGAACGTCCCCAGGGTGGCGGCGGTGGCTCCGGCAGTGGTCAGGGTCAGGCCAGTCAGGACGGTGAAGGTCAGGATGAATTTGTCTTCCAGATTTCGAAAGACGAATATCTCGACCTGCTGTTTGAAGATTTAGCCTTACCCAATCTGAAACAAAACCAGCAACGCCAGTTGACCGAATATAAAACGCATCGGGCAGGCTACACCGCTAACGGCGTTCCTGCCAATATCAGCGTGGTGCGTTCATTGCAGAACTCACTGGCGCGACGTACCGCGATGACCGCAGGCAAGCGGCGGGAACTTCATGCTCTGGAAGAAAATCTGGCCATCATCAGCAACAGTGAACCTGCGCAATTGCTGGAGGAGGAACGGCTGCGCAAAGAGATTGCCGAATTACGCGCCAAAATTGAACGTGTTCCGTTCATCGACACCTTCGATTTACGTTACAAGAATTATGAGAAGCGCCCCGATCCCTCCAGTCAGGCGGTGATGTTTTGCCTGATGGACGTTTCCGGGTCGATGGATCAATCCACAAAAGATATGGCCAAACGTTTTTATATATTGCTGTATCTGTTTCTCAGCAGAACATACAAGAACGTCGAAGTCGTTTATATCCGCCACCATACCCAGGCGAAAGAAGTTGATGAACATGAGTTTTTCTACTCACAGGAAACTGGCGGCACCATTGTTTCCAGCGCCCTGAAACTGATGGATGAGGTAGTGAAAGAGCGTTATAACCCGGCACAGTGGAATATCTACGCTGCACAAGCGTCGGACGGCGATAACTGGGCTGATGACTCTCCACTTTGCCATGAAATTCTGGCGAAAAAATTGTTGCCCGTTGTTCGTTATTACAGTTATATCGAAATTACCCGCCGCGCTCATCAAACATTGTGGCGGGAATATGAGCATCTGCAATCTACTTTCGAAAACTTTGCGATGCAGCATATCCGCGATCAGGATGATATTTATCCGGTGTTCCGCGAGCTATTCCATAAACAAAATGCAACTACTAAAGACTAAAACCATCAGCCGGGTCATTATTGCCTGGCTGATCTTTAGCTCACTGTAAATTAATTCATTTATTACATACGTTAGTTTACAATTTCTTTAAATATGTCGGCATCAGCTTTACAGAATTTAGTTCCATAAAAAAATCATTCGGAAAAAATAATTCTGTTAATACGTTTTTTTTCAGGGGTATTCTTTAATTATTTTTTTATCGATAAGGAAATTTGATCCTGGTCAAAACTATATATCTCTGCCATCAATAAAATCCAGCACTCACATTGCTCTCCTTTTTATGGTTTCTATGGGTACACAAAAATTAAAAGCTCAAAGCTTTTTTATTTTCAGCTTATTACTGACATTAATTTTATTTTGCATCACCACTTTATATAACGAAAACACCAATATAAAACTCATCCCACAGATGAATTACCTGATGGTTGTTGTGGCTTTATTTTTCCTCAACTCCATCATCTTTCTTTTCATGCTAATGAAATATTTCATTAAGCGTGATATTTTCCCAACACTCATTTTAAGCCTTGCTTTTTTAAGTGGTCTTTTCTATTTAACTGAAACCATTTTCATTATTCATAAGCCTATCAATGACAGCACCCTTATTCAGACGAAGTCGAATGATATTTCCATATTATATCTATTTCGCCAGCTAAGTTTCATTTGCTTAACCGCACTGGCTCTCTACTGTTATGGACGAAATAGCATCCTGACGAACAACAAGAAAAAAACCTGTATCTTGTTGCTGGCGCTGATACCTTTTATATTTTTCCCTTTTCTGGCGCACAACCTGAGCAGCTATAATCCTGACTACTCTTTGTATGTCGTAGATTATTGTCCGGATAGTCATACGGCGAGCTGGGGAATTAACTACACCAAGATTTTGGTTTGTCTGTGGGCGTGTTTACTGTTTTTTATTATCATGCGTACACAATTAGCAAGCGAGCTGTGGCCATCAATTGCATTATTATGTCTGGCATCGCTCTGCTGTAACTTGTTACTACTGACTCTGGATGAATATAATTATACTATCTGGTATATCAGTCGTGGCATTGAGGTTTCGAGTAAACTGTTTGTTGTCACCTTCTTGATATATAATATATTTCAGGAACTACAACTTTCCAGCAAACTAGCGGTTCATGATGTACTGACCAATATTTATAACCGTCGTCACTTTTTCAACAGTGTAGAGTCATTACTCTCTCGCACTGTTGTGAAGGATTTTTGTATTATGCTGGTAGATATTAACCAGTTCAAACGCATAAATGCTCAATGGGGCCATCATGTGGGCGATAAAGTTCTGGTTTCCATTGTCGATATTATCCAGCAAAGTATCCGCCCCGATGACATATTCGCACGTCTGGATGGTGAAGTGTTTGGCTTGCTATTTACCGAATTGAATACCGCCCAGGCAAAAATTATCGCCGATCGGGTGCGTAAAAATGTCGAGCTCCTGACCGGTTTTAGTAATAGATATAATGTCCCTGAACAAATGACCATCAGCATTGGCTGTGTTTTTTGCACGGGTGATACGCGTAATATCTCGCTTGTCATGACGGAAGCAGATAAAGCGTTATGTGAGGCGAAAACCGATGGCGGCAACAAAGTGATTATTCATTATATTTGAGTGCAAAATTATTCAAAGCCATGCTTTTTGCATGGCTCTGGCATACAATTTATTACCAATACCCCTAAATTTCCCCTCCCCAGCGGCGCAGAGATGAGTATAATTAGCGCCCCTGTACCAGGCCGCAATCGAACTTTATCTGGTTTTCTCGTTTCACTAACCGAAGGAGTGCCATTTATCATGAAATTGCACCATAGAATGCTCCGGCATTTTATCGCCGCAAGTGTCATTGTGCTGACATCTTCCTTCCTTATTTTTGAACTTGTCGCCAGCGACAGGGCTATGAGTGCTTATTTGCGCTATATCGTCCAGAAAGCAGACTCCTCCTTTCTCTACGACAAGTATCAAAATCAGAGCATTGCCGCACACGTGATGCGCGCGCTTGCTGCGAAACAGTCTGAGGTGTCGCCAGAACAGCGACATGCCATCTGTGAGGCTTTTGAGTCTGCCAACAATACCCATGGCTTAAACCTGACTGCCCATACTTATGCGGATTTACACGGAACATTGCAGACCGCATCCACTGACTGCGACACAATTGTCGAAGCAGCGGCGCTATTACCGGCATTTGATCAGGCGGTGGAAGGTAACCGCCACCAGGATGATTACGGTTCCGGTCTTGGGATGGCCGAAGAGAAATTTCACTATTATCTCGATCTCAATGACCGCTATGTCTATTTTTACGAGCCGGTCAATGTTGAATACTTCGCGATGAATAACTGGTCCTTCCTGCAGTCAGGAAGCATTGGTATTGATCGTAAAGATATTGAAAAAGTGTTTACCGGTCGCACTGTATTATCGAGCATTTACCAGGATCAGCGTACTAAACAGAACGTGATGAGTTTGCTGACGCCAGTCTATGTTGCCGGGCAATTAAAAGGTATTGTGTTGCTGGATATTAGTAAAAACAATCTGCGCAATATTTTTTACACTCATGACCGCCCTCTCCTCTGGCGTTTTCTCAATGTTACGCTAACCGATACCGATTCGGGACGCGACATTATTATCAATCAGAGCGAAGATAATCTGTTTCAGTATGTCAGTTACGTCCATGACTTGCCTGGCGGCATTCGTGTTTCGTTATCTATTGATATTCTTTACTTTATTACATCATCATGGAAAAGCGTTGTATTCTGGCTGCTGACAGCATTGATATTACTCAACATGGTACGGATGCACTTCCGCCTGTACCAAAACGTGACTCGTGAAAATATCAGTGATGCGATGACCGGGCTATATAATCGCAAAATATTAACGCCTGAACTTGAGCAGCGTTTGCAGAAACTGGTGCAATCCGGTTCTTCGGTGATGTTTATTGCGATTGACATGGACAAGTTAAAGCAAATAAATGACACCCTCGGTCATCAGGAGGGCGATTTAGCCATTACGTTATTAGCTCAGGCGATTAAACAGTCGATTCGTAAAAGCGATTATGCCATCCGTCTCGGTGGAGACGAATTTTGCATTATTCTGGTCGATTCGACGCCGCAAATTGCAGCACAACTGCCTGAACGTATCGAAAAACGTCTGCAACATATCGCGCCGCAGAAAGAGATCGGCTTCTCTTCCGGTATTTACGCGATGAAAGAAAACGATACGTTACATGATGCATATAAAGCTTCCGATGAGCGTTTATATGTCAATAAGCAGAACAAAAACAGCCGTTCATGATAATCTTCTGTGGTTGTTTGCTTGTAATCTCAGGAGCATGAAATGACTGAAATGGCTAAAGGAAGCGTGACGCATCAGCGGTTAATCGCTTTATTATCACAAGAAGGCGCTAACTTTCGCATCGTTACCCACGAAGCGGTGGGTAAATGCGAAGCGGTGTCAGAAATTCGTGGCACCGCTTTAGGTCAGGGTGCTAAGGCACTGGTGTGTAAAGTCAAAGGTAATGGCGTAAATCAGCATGTTCTGGCGATCCTCGCTGCCGATCAACAAGCTGACCTTAGCCAACTCGCCAGCCACATCGGCGGGTTACGTGCTTCGCTGGCCAGCCCGGCGGAAGTCGATGAACTGACAGGCTGTGTCTTCGGTGCTATCCCGCCATTCAGCTTCCACCCAAAACTCAAACTGGTTGCCGACCCGCTACTCTTTGAGCGATTCGATGAGATCGCCTTCAACGCGGGTATGCTGGATAAATCCGTTATTCTGAACACCGCAGATTATTTACGCATTGCACAACCCGAACTGGTCAAATTCCGTCGTACTACGTAACTAGCTGGTTCGTTCAATAAGCAGAACAGATAGCACCAGCACAACCGCAATGGCAAAAAACGATGACGTGATAATCAGTGTCTCAACGAACATTTGATCGTTCATGGTCTTACCCCAGGGGATACCTGTTTTCACGTTATTGTTAGCGCACACAAATGGCAATTTGATGACAATTTGCCTGATTTTTTATGCATAACACGTAATTGTTCTCTGCTTCCTCTCATCAGCAGGCGTAAAGTAGGCAGGCTTATTATTTTTTGGCAAGGAAACCACGATGTTTGATGTCACTTTGCTGATCCTGCTCGGGTTAGCTGCGCTGGGCTTTATCAGCCACAACACCACTGTCGCCGTTTCAATTCTGGTGTTAATCATTGTCCGCGTCACACCGTTAAGCACCTTTTTCCCGTGGATCGAAAAACAAGGACTGAGTATCGGGATAATCATTCTTACTATCGGCGTAATGGCTCCTGTAGCCAGCGGGACACTGCCGCCATCGACACTTATTCACTCGTTTCTGAACTGGAAATCGCTGGTGGCAATTGCCGTGGGAGTGATTGTCTCCTGGCTTGGCGGACGCGGCGTGACCTTGATGGGCAGTCAGCCGCAACTGGTTGCCGGGCTGCTGGTGGGCACGATTTTAGGCGTGGCGCTGTTTCGCGGTGTGCCGGTCGGTCCGCTTATTGCCGCAGGTCTGGTCTCTCTGATCATCGGGAAACAGTAGTTAATCCCGCAATATACCGGCCTGGCGTTTGCCCCAGGCCTTTCTTAAACATGGTAATAAAAGCCGTTGTTGAATCATACCCCAGCATATGCGCCACTTTCTGTACACTATCGCCGTTCACTAACCTCTGAAGTGCCAGAATGAGCTGCAACTGATGACGCCACTGACGAAAGCTCAACCCCGTCTCTTTAACTATCAGCCTGGCAAGATTGCGTTCACTCATCGCAAAAAAATTTGCCCATTGCCCCAATGTCCCCCATTCGACGGGCTCTTTTGCCATTGTATCCACCATCACGCGGATTTTGGGGTGCGAAGAAACGGGTAACTGCAACTGTTGTTGCGGTTGCTGAGGGAGTTCATCAAACAGCACCTGAATTAATCTGCGCGTCATTGGTTCAGCACGTTGAGCTGCTGTTCTTTTTGCCAGCGTTAAAATTAATTCACGACATAAAGGCGCAATTTTCAGCGTGCAACATTTGCCCGGCATTATCACCGCACTGGATTCAATAAATAAAAAACAAAGCTCGGCATTCGCTGTTACCTGATTACTATGCTCCACACCGCCTGGAATCCATACTGCATATTGTGGCGGCACCATCCACAGCGCATTTTCCACCGTACAGGTAATGGCTCCACGCAGAGCCAGTATCAGCTGCCCTTTGCGGTGCTGATGTACAGGACTGGTCAATTCATCCTTTCCGGCATGAATACAAAATGCGACCGCCGTTTCATGGTGAAGATCGGGTTCATAACCATTGAGATTTAACCTGTGCATCATTTTGTCCGAATTTAGCGATAATTTGTCATTTTAGCTTGATTCAACATAACAATAAAAACAGTAAGGTAGAGCCTCGCTTGTAACAATGAGATAAATATGATCCGTTCAACTTCATTAAGCGGCAAAAACAGGATTGTCCTGATAGCCGGCGTTCTAATGATTGCCACCACACTTCGTGTTACCTTCACCGGCGTAGCACCGTTACTGGATACCATTCGTTCCGCTTACTCACTGACGACGGCGCAAACAGGGTTACTGACGACCTTACCTTTATTAGCCTTTGCGCTGATATCTCCTCTTGCCGCGTCGGTGGCACGTCGTTTTGGTATAGAGCGCAGCCTGGTGGCAGCATTACTTTTGATTTGTGCTGGCATAGCAATTCGCTCTCTTCCTTCGGCTTACTTATTATTTGGCGGTACGATTATCATTGGCTGTGGGATTGCATTAGGGAATGTCTTGCTACCTGGTCTCATTAAACGCGATTTTCCCCATTCCGTCGCCAGACTTACCGGCGCATATTCCCTGACGATGGGCGCTGCAGCGGCTCTGGGGTCAGCTCTGGTGGTGCCGCTGGCTTTGAACGGTTTTGGCTGGCAGGGCGCGTTGCTCATGCTGATGTGTTTTCCTCTGCTGGCTCTATTTATATGGCTGCCGCAATGGCGTAATCAACAACATGTGAATTTGAGTACCTCACGCGCCTTACATACCCGGGGTATCTGGCGTTCGCCGCTTGCCTGGCAGGTAACATTGTTTCTTGGGATCAACTCACTGGTCTATTACGTGATTATCGGCTGGCTTCCGGCGATCCTCATCAGTCACGGCTACAGCGAGGCACAGGCAGGTTCGCTGCATGGTTTGTTGCAATTAGCCACTGCTGCTCCCGGTTTGCTGATCCCACTTTTCTTACATCATGTGAAAGATCAGCGCGGTATTGCCGCTCTGGTCGCCTTAATGTGCGCAGTGGGTGCGGTTGGGCTCTGCTTTATGCCAGCACACGCTGTCACCTGGACTCTGCTTTTCGGTTTTGGTTCCGGGGCAACAATGATACTTGGACTAACGTTTATCGGACTGCGAGCAAGCTCTGCGCATCAGGCCGCTGCTCTTTCTGGTATGGCACAATCCGTCGGGTATCTGCTGGCAGCTTGTGGGCCGCCGCTAATGGGCAAAATACACGATGCTAACGGTGACTGGTCCACGCCACTAATTGTTGTCGCAATTCTTTCACTGCTGATGGCGATTTTTGGACTTTGCGCCGGAAGAGACAAAGAAATTCGTTGATGTCCGGTGCTATAGTGACGTGGCAAATCATGCGTGAAAGGGAGAACAAACACGATGAATATTCAGTGTAAACGCGTTTATGATCCGGCTGAACAGAGCGATGGTTATCGCGTACTGGTCGACCGTCTCTGGCCGCGTGGTATCAAGAAAACTGATTTAACACTTGATGAGTGGGATAAAGAGATCACGCCGTCAACGGAGCTGCGCAAAGCCTTTCACGGCGAAGTGATCGATTTTAAAACCTTTCGCGAACAATATCTTGCAGAACTGGCGCAACACGAGCCAGAAGGGAAACGGCTGGCGGAAATCGCCCAAAAACAGCCGCTGACCCTGCTCTACTCGGCAAAAAATACCACGCAAAACCATGCGCTGGTGCTGGCCGACTGGCTGCGAAGCTTGTGATTTTAGCCTGGCATCCGGCGGTTATTTTTCACCCGCCGGATGATCCCGTCGCCATAATGCCCATTCATCAATCGTTTCACCGCCCGGTAATTTGCAATTGTTGCTGACCCCTTGCGATGTCTGCACGGGAATGAGCGTACCGCCTTTCTGTTGGCAGTAGACCGACGCCGGATTCGCCATCCCAACATGCGGCGGTTTTGGTGCGTCGGGTTGAGAAGTGGTTGAACATCCCGCAAGAATTAACAGGCAAGGCAGAGTAAAACTGATAATTTTCATTCGTTGATCTCATACGTTTATCTACGCCTTAGAGTATCGCGGTATCGTTTTGTTTTGCAGCACTATTTCCTTTACATTCACTTAAAATATATTACGGCTAGTTTCATCTTCTTTGATGATGTTTTATCATGCCTACAAAGATTAAATAATCAGCATTTTACCCGCCGTATCCTGGAGTTCTTTCGTGTCAGATCAGATTATTGCCCGCGTCTCGCAGTCACTCGCCTCAGAACATTCTCTGGAAAGTCTGGTTCGGCAACTTCTGGAGATGCTGGAAATGGTCACCGACATGGAATCGACCTATTTGACAAAGGTGGATATTGACGCGCGACTGCAACATATCCTGTTTGCCCGTAACAGCCAGAAAATGCACATCCCGGAGAATTTTACCGTCTCGTGGGATTACTCGTTGTGCAAACGCGCCATTGATGAAAACTGTTTTTTCAGCGATGAAGTTCCAGGCCGTTGGGGTGACTGCATTGCGGCACGCAATCTTGGTATTACCACATTCCTGAGCACACCAATTCACTTACCGGATGGATCATTCTATGGCACGCTTTGCGCCGCCAGCAGTGAAAAGCGCCCGTGGAGTGAACGCGCAGAGCAGGTTTTGCAGCTATTCGCCGGACTGATTGCACAATATATTCAAAAAGAGGCGCTGGTTGAGCAATTACGTGAAGCCAATGCCGCTCTGATTGCGCAATCTTACACCGACTCTTTGACCGGCCTACCGAATCGGCGGGCGATTTTTGATAATCTGACGACGCTGTTTTCCCTCGCTCGGCATCTGAAGCGTAAGGCAATTATTGCTTTTATCGACCTGGATAACTTCAAATTAATCAACGACCGATTTGGTCACAATAGCGGCGATCTGTTTCTTATTCAGGTTGGCGAGCGCCTCACCAGGCTACATCAGAATGGCGAGATTATTGGTCGTCTCGGCGGCGATGAATTTTTGGTCGTTGCCCTGGCTAATGAAAATGCCGATATCCAGTCACTGCGTGAGCGTATCCAACAGCAAATACGTGGAGAATATCACCTGGGTGATATTGACCTGTTTTATCCTGGCGCCAGTCTTGGCGTAGTAGAAGTGGATCCTGAAACCACCGATGCCGACAGTGCTCTACATGCTGCCGATATCGCGATGTATCAGGAGAAAAAACACAAACTGAAAACCCCTTTTGTCGCGCATTCAGACAGGCACTCCTGAGGCGTATTCACATCCTTTTCTTTGGTGGTAACATGCGAATCGGTATTGTTTTTCCCGTCGTGATCTTTATTACGGCAGTCGTATTTTTAGCGTGGTTTTTTATTGGTGGCTATGCGGCCCCAGGGGCATAAAGATGAAAAAAACAACGATTATTATGATGGGCGTGGCGATTATTGTCGTTCTTGGCACCGAGCTGGGATGGTGGTAATACCGCGTCGAAAAAATAGCAAAGGCTGCCTGTAGGCAGCCTTTGTGCTTTTCAGTATTAACTTTTGACTTTTCTGTAGATAAACAGCACGACCAGCGCACCAATCACGGCAACCACAAAACTACCAAAGTTGAAGCCATCGACTTTGCCAAAACCAAACAGTGTACTGATCCATCCACCAACTACGGCACCGATAATTCCCAGCAGGATGGTCATAAAGAATCCACCACCATCTTTACCAGGCATGATCCACTTCGCCAGAATACCGGCAATAAGTCCAAAAATAATCCATGACAGAATGCCCATTGTTTCCTCACTTATCTGTTTTGCATTAGCGGGTTAGTCGCTGATAAAAAGCATAGCACAACATAAGAGAGGCAAGAATTGTGATATGAGTCACAGAGCATTTTTTTTACGATGGCGCAGAATTAGCGCCATCTACATTAGCAATAATTACCAACCACACACATCATGTTCATTTTCCGTGTCATAAGAACGCACGGTATTGACGAGATCTTTTATCACTTCGGCCGCCACTTCTGGCACCAGTAATGTCATCGGCGTCTCTGTTTCGTAATCGACAGAAACGCCATTACTGTTATTGGTGACGGTTACGGTATACGTTGCTTTGCCCATAATTCATTTCCCGCTATGAATGACTTTCCGTTGTTTTGCACCTTCCATCAGGACTTCAGGAGCAACGAAGAAGTCGATGTTGAAATAAGTATCGTCAGTCATGGCTTCAATATTGTGCCACTTTTCCGGCGGGAACACTGCGAATTGACCTGCTTCGATGAGGATCACCTGATCAGGTTCTGCGCTGTGTTCATCGGCGTAGCCGAGATATTTGACCGCCCCATGCATAACGGACAGGCGTGGATAAACACCCGGACGCGTTCCTTTATCAAGATGACGTTCGAATATTCCGGCAGGCGCAGTTTGTTTATTCCAGAAAGGTGTTGAGCGCGTATGAATGTAATTTTGTGGGATTTGCAGCATCCTTTTCCCTCCTTCGGTAAATATGCTGAAAACCATTTATTCCAGCCGTTTCAGGGTACGCCTGATAATTTGCATTTTAAATACCATTTATTGGTTACTTTTTAACGTCATCCAGGCGAAATATAGATGTATTTCAGGAGGGAAGCCCGCAGCATCGCGGGCTGAAAGCATCAGGACTGCAGCGTCGCCAGTCGTGCGGCAAAACCCACAAACATCAGGCCAATCAGCGAGTTGCCCACTTTAGCCAGTTTCTTTTTGGTACGAATGTACTGCGTGACAAAAGCACCAGAAATAATCAGGAAGCTCAAATAACAGAAGCTTACCAGTTCCAGAGTTGTCGCCAGAATAAAGAATGAAATCCCCGTATGTGGCGCATTAACATCGATAAACTGTACGAAAAACGACACATAGAACAAAATGGCTTTCGGATTGGTCAGACTCAAAATTAACGCACGCTTGAAAATAGCGCCATATTGAGGTTCATCTGATTTAGCCTCGCTATTTTTACCCTTCAGGGTAGCGTAAAGAATTTTACTCCCCAGATAGAGCAAATAAAACGCGCCAAGATAACGTACAATATTGAATAATATCGGTGTGGTCTTAATTAAGGTTGCTACACCGGCCCACGCCAGAAACATCAATACTGCATCGCCAATAAATACACCACAGGCCGCAAGATAACCGCCTTTCACTCCACTGCTAACGCTATTTTTAAGCACAAACAGGGTATTCGGCCCTGGCACCAGCACGATAAAAATGGCCCCAACCAGATAGGTCCAGTAATTCAGAACCCCATATTCTGCGAACACGTTAACCTCTTTAATTCTCTTTGGATCATGCGCGATTAAAGGTGAATATGCTAACCAATCCGCAACGGCTTAGAAAGGAGAAAATCAGGTTTTAACCTGACAATAACCTGAGAATAGAGTAAAAAATGGCGCTCATTCCAGTGAAAAATTCGGGTAATGATTTGCAAAATACTGGCGCAAAAACTCTACCGTAATCCTTACTTTTGCGGATGTCGCCAACCTTGAGACATAAACAGCCCAGACATTTGCTGGCTGATAATATTCAGGTAAAACCTGTACCAGATGTCCACTGGCAATATTTTCACTAACGTCCCACCAGGAGCGCAGCGCAATCCCTTGTCCATCGAGACACCACTGATGGACAATTTCACCATGATTAGACGACATCGGTCCGGTGACTTTAATGGCATGGTGACCCTCTTTATTGCGCAATTGCCAGACACCAAACGGATGATCGCGCTCTTTTATGACCAGGCAGGGTAATGCAGAAAGATCCGTTAAATGTTTCGGTGCACCATATCGCGCAATAAACTCCGGCGACGCGCAGAGAATACGGTAATTGGTCGCCAGTTTACGGGCAATTAAGTTAGGTGCAATGTCGTCGCCAATACGAATATCCAGATCGACCCCTTCATTGACCAAATCGACCAACCGGTCTTCCACATCAAAACGTAACTCCAGTTGCGGATACGCCTTCGCCAGTGCTGACAGTGCCGGAGCTACCACCTGCCGTCCAAAACCAAAACAGCTGATAATACGCAGCATTCCCTGCGGCACCTGGCGCACGTCGGAAAGCTCATCCATCATCTGCCCGACATCCTGCAAAATCCGCTGCGCCCATTCATAAATCCGCTCACCTTCCTCGGTAATGGTGACGCGACGGGTGGTGCGGTGTAATAGCACCACGTTCAGAGTTTGCTCCAGCAAGGCGATGCGCTTGCTGACGAAGGCCGGTGAAACGCCTAATTCTTCCGCCACGGCGGCAAAACCAGCCCGACGAGCCACCAGCATAAAGACGCGCAAATCGTTCAGCAGCGGTAAATTATTCATGATTCGTGTTTTATGTTTCACCAGTTGCGGGGATTAATTCCTGATCAGTCAATTATAGGATGGTGGAGTTGTCAATTTTGCTGATCAGGAAGTGAGAACCTAATGATGAAAACGATGCGTATTGCTGCGATCCCTGGAGACGGGATTGGCAAAGAAGTCCTTCCTGAAGGGATTCGTGTGTTACAGGCTGCTGCTGAACGCTGGGGCTTTGCCTTAAGTTTTGAGCAGATGGAGTGGGCAAGCTGCGAGTATTACAGCCATCACGGCAAAATGATGCCGGACGACTGGCATGAACAACTCAGCGGTTTCGACGCTATCTACTTTGGTGCCGTCGGCTGGCCGGATACCGTTCCGGACCATATTTCGTTATGGGGATCGCTGCTGAAATTTCGCCGCGAGTTTGATCAGTACGTCAACCTGCGCCCGGTACGCCTCTTTCCCGGCGTTCCCTGTCCGCTGGCGGGTAAAAAACCCGGCGACATCGATTTTTACGTGGTGCGCGAAAATACGGAAGGCGAATACTCGTCTCTGGGCGGTCGACTGAACGAGGGAACAGAACATGAAGTTGTCATTCAGGAATCGGTATTTACCCGCCGTGGCGTCGATCGCATTTTGCAATATGCTTTTGAGCTGGCACAAAGCCGCCCGCGCAAAACCCTGACTTCTGCCACGAAATCTAACGGTTTAGCCATTAGTATGCCGTACTGGGATGAGCGAGTAGAAGCAATGGCAGAAAATTACCCGGAAATCCGCTGGGACAAGCAGCATATTGATATTCTCTGTGCGCGCTTTGTGATGCAACCGGAACGCTTTGATGTGGTGGTAGCGTCTAATTTATTTGGCGATATTCTTTCCGATCTTGGCCCGGCCTGCACCGGCACCATCGGCATTGCCCCATCCGCTAACCTGAATCCGGAACGCACTTTCCCGTCGCTCTTCGAGCCAGTCCACGGCTCTGCGCCGGATATCTACGGTAAAAATATTGCCAACCCTATCGCGACGATTTGGGCCGGGGCAATGATGCTGGATTTCCTTGGCAATGGCGATGAGCGTTTCCAGCAAGCGCACAACGGCATTCTGGCAGCGATTGAAGAAGTGATTGCTCACGGGCCGAAAACACCCGATATGAAAGGTAATGCCACCACGCCACAGGTTGCCGACGCGATTTGCAAAATTATTTTGCGTTAAGGTCGAACCAGTTTATTTGAACCGCGTCACTGACGCGGTTTTTTTATTCGTTCTTTACAGTAAATAACCTGCGTCATTTCACCTTTTATTGTTTCCGTTTCGTGTTTTATGGCTTTCCGTATTCTTAATTGTTTAATTTATGTAACATGCAAATAATCAATTTGTTAAACACAACAAAAAGTTCATTACCCTGCAAATAATTACAACTGGCAAAAGCCAGCGACGGGCTTTTATGCCCAGGAGATGACTCATGATGAGCAATGTTAAGAAAAAAGATTTGCCACTGATTAGCATCAGCCTGGTGGCCATTCTTTTCATCGCAGCCACATTAAGCCTTTTTCCGCAACAGTCGGCCGACGCGGCCAACGCAATATACAGTTTAGTTACCCGCACGCTGGGTTCCGCCGTACAGGTATTAGTTTTGCTGGCAATGGGGCTGGTAATTTATTTAGCCACCAGCAAATATGGCAATATTCGTCTTGGCGAAGGTAAGCCGGAATACAGTACGCTCTCCTGGCTGTTTATGTTTATTTGTGCCGGATTAGGTTCCTCCACGCTTTATTGGGGCGTAGCGGAGTGGGCCTATTATTATCAAACGCCTGGTTTAAATATCGTGCCGCGTTCACAGCAGGCACTGGAATTTAGCGTTCCCTACTCCTTTTTCCACTGGGGCATCAGCGCCTGGGCAACTTATACGCTGGCCTCATTAATCATGGCTTACCACTTTCATGTGCGGAAAAATAAAGGTCTGAGTCTTTCCGGCATTATTGCTGCCATTACCGGTGTTCGCCCGCAAGGCCCATGGGGAAAACTGGTCGATTTGATGTTTCTGATCGCCACTGTCGGCGCGCTGACCATTTCTCTGGTGGTGACGGCGGCAACCTTTACCCGTGGGCTTTCCGCGCTGACCGGTTTGCCGGATAACTTCACCGTGCAGGCATTTGTGATCCTGCTTTCCGGCGGCATTTTTTGCCTTAGTTCGTGGATAGGTATCAACAACGGTTTACAACGTCTGAGCAAAATGGTCGGCTGGGGCGCGTTCCTGCTGCCATTGCTGGTTTTGATTGTCGGTCCAACCGAATTTATTACTAACAGCATCATCAATGCCATCGGCCTGACCACACAAAACTTCTTACAGATGAGCTTATTCACCGATCCGCTTGGCGATGGCTCATTTACCCGCAACTGAACCGTTTTCTACTGGCTCTGGTGGATCTCTTACACCCCCGGCGTGGCAATGTTCGTCACCCGCGTATCACGTGGTCGTAAGATCAAAGAAGTTATCTGGGGGCTGATCCTCGGTAGCACCGTCGGCTGCTGGTTCTTCTTCGGCGTGATGGAAAGTTTTGCTATTCATCAGTTTATCAAAGGGATAATCAACGTTCCGCAGGTGCTGGAAACGTTGGGCGGTGAAACAGCCGTTCAACAAGTTCTGATGTCGTTGCCAGCCGGTAAATTGTTCCTCGCCGCTTATCTGGGCGTGATGATTATTTTCCTCGCCTCGCATATGGATGCTGTGGCCTACACCATGGCAGCGACCAGCACGCGGAATCTTCAGGAAGGTGATGATCCAGACCGTGGCCTGCGTCTGTTCTGGTGCGTGGTAATCACCCTGATCCCGCTTTCAATTCTGTTCACCGGCGCATCGCTGGAAACCATGAAAACTACCGTCGTGCTCACTGCCCTTCCCTTCCTCGCCATTTTACTGGTGAAAGTGGGCGGATTTATTCGCTGGCTGAAACAGGATTACGCCGATATTCCGGCTCATCAAATTGAACATTATCTCCCGCAGACACCGGTTGAAGCCCCGGAAAAAACGCCAGTGCTCCCTGCGGGAACCGTATTCAAAGGCGACAACTGAGCGCCATCATCCTAACGATAAAGGTATCCCTATGAGCAATCTGAGCCCTGACTTTGTACTACCCGGAAATTTTTGCGCTAACCCGCAAGAGGCGTGGACCATTCCTGCCCGTTTTTATACCAATCAGAACGCCTTTGAACACGAAAAAGAGAACGTCTTTGCCAAAAGCTGGATTTGCGTCGCTCACAGTAGCGAACTGGCGAAAGCCAATGATTACGTAACGCGTGAGATCATTGGCGAAAGCATCGTGCTGGTACGCGGTCGTGATAAGGTTTTGCGCGCGTTCTATAACGTTTGCCCGCACCGTGGTCATCAGTTATTGAGCGGTGAAGGGAAAGCGAAAAATGTGATTACCTGCCCGTATCACGCCTGGGCATTCAAACTCGATGGCAACCTGGCCCATGCGCGTAACTGTGAAAACGTCGCCAATTTCGATAGCGACAAAGCGCAACTGGTTCCGGTGCGTCTGGAAGAATATGCCGGATTCGTCTTCATTAACATGGATCCCAACGCCACCAGCGTAGAAGATCAGCTACCAGGCCTGGCGGCAAAAGTGCTGGAAGCCTGCCCGGAAGTCCACGACCTGAAACTGGCGGCTCGTTTTACTACCCGCACACCTGCTAACTGGAAGAACATTGTCGATAACTATCTCGAATGCTATCACTGTGGTCCGGCGCATCCAGGTTTCTCAGACTCTGTTCAGGTTGATCGTTACTGGCACACCATGCACGGCAACTGGACGCTGCAATACGGTTTCGCCAAACCGTCCGAGCAGTCTTTTAAATTTGAAGAAGGTACAGACGCTGCGTTCCACGGTTTCTGGCTGTGGCCGTGCACTATGCTGAACGTGACGCCAATCAAAGGGATGATGACAGTCATTTATGAATTCCCGGTGGATTCTGAAACTACCCTACAAAACTACGATATCTACTTCACCAATGAAGAGCTAACCGACGAGCAAAAATCGCTGATTGAGTGGTATCGCGATGTGTTCCGCCCGGAAGATTTACGGCTGGTTGAAAGCGTGCAGAAAGGGCTGAAATCGCGTGGCTATCGTGGTCAGGGGCGCATCATGGCCGACAGTAGCGGTAGCGGAATTTCCGAACACGGTATCGCCCATTTCCATAATCTGCTGGCGCAGGTGTTTAAGGACTAATGACATCGGCGGCGGTATTTTCCGCCGCCGGGCTGATTTTTGATGGAGTACAGCAATGTCAGACTATCAAATGTTTGAAGTACAGGTGAGCCAGGTTGAACCGCTTACCGAACAGGTGAAATGCTTCACGCTGGTGACAACCGATGGCAAACCGCTACCTGCGTTCACCGGCGGAAGTCACATCATTGTGCAGATGAGCGATGGTGATAACCAGTACAGCAATGCTTATTCACTACTAAGTTCACCGCTCGACACCTCTTGTTATCAGATTGCCGTTCGGCTGGAAGAAAACTCGCGCGGCGGTTCGCGCTTTTTGCATCAGCAGGTAAAAGCGGGCGATCGATTGACCATCTCGACACCCAATAACCTGTTTGCTCTGGTTCCCTCGGCTCGAAAGCATCTGTTTATCGCGGGCGGCATTGGTATCACCCCTTTCCTGTCGCATCTGGCAGAGTTGCAACACACGGACGTCGACTGGCAGTTACATTATTGTTCGCGGAGTCCAGAAAGTTGCGCGTTTCGTGATGAATTAAACCAACATCCGCAGACTGATAAGATTCATTTTCATCACTCATCGATCGGAACGCGACTCGAATTAGTGCGATTATTGGCGGATGTCGCCCCAGGCACACACATTTATACCTGTGGCCCCGAGGCTCTGAATGACGCGGTGAGAAGTGAAGCAGCGCGTCTGGGTATCGCCTCCGACACGCTACACTTTGAACAATTTGCTATTGAAGACAAAACCGGCGATGCCTTTACGCTGGTACTCGCCCGTTCCGGGAAAGAGTTTGTAGTACCAGAAGAGATGACCATTTTGCAGGTCATTGAAAATAACAAAGCGGCAAAAGTGGAATGTTTATGTCGTGAAGGGGTATGCGGAACCTGTGAAACAGCAATTCTGGAAGGTGAAGCCGATCATCGGGACCAGTATTTTAGCGATGAAGAGCGCGCCAGCCAGCAGAGTATGTTGATCTGTTGTTCGCGCGCGAAGGGTAAACGACTGGTGTTGGATTTGTAGTTTATCCGAAGCCGGATGCGGCGCTGGTTGCGCCTTGTCCGGCTTACGAACGTTTTACTGCGGATATTCCTGCAATAAATTATGTAATGCTTCCGCCATCAACTCACCACGCCAGCCGGAAATCAGCTCAGGCAAATTGTTCTGCGGTTTTAATTTCCAGTGCCAGTTCAGCAGTTGGTTGATTTGCCGACGCGATGCCAGCAATTCGACGCTGATCTTGTGCGTTTCGCTCACGTCAGTAATCAGCGACTTAATCGCTTTAAACGCTTTGCGATAACCGGGCATATCCATCAGGTTAAGCATTGGCTGCGGTAAGGCCTCTTCCGGCAATGCCTGCGCTTTCTCTACCAGCGCCAGCAGCGTTTTACCGTGGAAGCGAATTTCACTACCGGATAAGCCCAGACTGTCCAGTTCGCCCAGACTCCCTGGCATATAACGCGCTACCGACCACAAATGTTCTTCACGCACGACAAAGTTCACCGCCAGATCGCGCTCCCGCGCCTTGCGCAGTCGCCAGTCGGCTAACAGTTGCAAACAGGCCAACTGACGTGTACGTAGCTGCCAGGCATTGGTGATATCACGCCAAGCATCTTCCGGCGCAACGACCTCCTGACGACGCATTTGCATCAGGCGACATTCATCCAGCGCCGCAGGTAGCCAGCCAGAGGCTTCGGTTTCAACCATCAGTTTTGCGGTGATCGGTAACAGATACCAGACATCCGCCGCCGCGTATTCGCACTGACGTTCGGTTAGCGGTCTGGCGAGCCAGTCGGTGCGCGATTCACTCTTGTCCAGCGTAACGCCGGAATACTCTTCTACCATGGAGGCAAACCCCCATGACATCGGGCGTCCGCAGAATGCGGCGAGGATTTGCGTGTCAATCAGGGGTTGTGGTAATTCACCAAAGACATTGAGGAACACTTCCAGATCTTCACTGCCCGCATGGAGAAATTTGGTGATGGAAGGATCGCGCAGGATCGCTTTCAGCGGTGACCAGTCGGTGATCCCGAGTGGATCGATTAGCGCCAGATGCTCGCCATCAAAAAGTTGAATCAACCCCAGTTGCGGATAATAGGTGCGCGTACGTACAAATTCAGTATCCAGGGCTATCGCCGGAAAGGCACGGACGGCTTCACACAAAGAAGCCAGCGCATCGTCCGTGGTAATCATTTGGTAATTCAAATTGTATTCTCTTTAGTGGGCGTCAAAAAAAACGCCGGATTAACCGGCGTCTGACGACTGACTTAACGCTCAGGCTTTATTGTCCACTTTGCCGCGCGCTTCGTCACGTAATTCTCGTCGCAAAATTTTTCCGACGTTAGATTTCGGTAACTCATCACGAAACTCCACCAGCTTCGGTACTTTGTAGCCTGTGAGCTGACGGCGGCAAAAGGTCACCAGTGACTCTTCAGTGAGCGACGCATCTTTTTTCACCACAAAGATTTTCACCGCTTCACCACTGGAGCCAGAAGGTACGCCAACAGCCGCCACTTCCTGTACGCCTGGGTGCTGCATGACCACATCTTCAATCTCGTTGGGATAGACGTTAAAGCCGGAAACCAGAATCATGTCTTTTTTACGATCGACAATGCGCAGGAATCCTTCTTCATCCATCACTGCGATATCGCCAGTGTGTAACCAACCATTTTTGATGATTTCATCGGTGGCATCCGGGCGCAGCCAGTAGCCCAGCATCACCTGTGGACCTCTGACACAAAGTTCGCCTGGTTGCCCCGGTGGTACTTCGTTATCATCATCATCCACCAGTTTGGCTTCCGTCGATGGCACCGGTAATCCAATGCTACCGCTGTGATAATCAATATCATACGGGTTAACGCTCACCAGTGGCGCACACTCGGTTAAGCCATAACCTTCCAGCAGATATTGTCCGGTCAGTTTCACCCAACGTTCTGCTACCACTTGCTGAACGGGCATCCCGCCACCTGCGGACAAATGCAAACTGGAGAAATCCAGTTGCTGGAACTCTTTATTGTTCAGCAACGCGTTGAACAAGGTGTTAACGCCGGTGATAGCGGTAAACGGATATTTCGCTAACTCTTTCACCAGCCCCGGAATATCGCGTGGGTTGGTTATTAATAAGTTCTGCCCGCCCAGCTCAATAAACAGCAGGCAGTTAATGGTTAGTGCAAAGATGTGATACAGCGGCAGCGCCGTCACCACCAGCTCTTTACCCGGATGCAGTAGCGGCCCATAGGTCGCGTTAACCTGTTCCAGATTCGCCAGCATATTGCGGTGAGTCAGCATCGCGCCTTTCGCCACACCAGTGGTGCCGCCGGTGTATTGCAGGAAGGCTAAATCTTCCGGCACCAGTTCAGGTTTGACGTACTGCATCCGGTAGCCGTTATGCAGGGCGCTACGAAATGAAATAGCATCTGGCAGATGGTATTTCGGCACCAGACGTTTGATGTATTTAACAACGAAGTTAACTACCGTGCCTTTTGCCGTGGAAAGCTGATCGCCCATACGGGTCAGAATAACGTGCTGGACGGCGGTTTTATCGACCACTTTTTCCAGGGTATGGGCAAAGTTAGACACGATGACAATCGCCGATGCGCCGCTGTCGTTGAGCTGATGCTCAAGTTCGCGTGGGGTATACAACGGGTTAACGTTTACGACGATCATCCCGGCACGCAAAATACCAAACAGCGCCACCGGATATTGCAATAAGTTAGGCATCATCAACGCAACGCGATCGCCTTTCTTCAGCCCCAACCCTTGTTGCAAATAAGCGGCAAACGCGCGACTGCGCTCTTCCAGCTTGCGGAAGGTCATCACCTCCCCCATATTCACAAACGCTGGCTGATCGGCGTAGCGCGCGACCGACTGCTCAAACATATCCACCAGAGATTGATAACGGTCAGGGTTGATCTCCGTCGGAACATCGGCGGGATAACGGTTAAGCCAAACCTTCTTCAATTCTTCACCTCTAAAATGCGTGTTCGTCGTCATCGCAACCCCAAGTGACATACATGTTGTTAACATAATATTAACTCATCATACCAGCTTGATAATTCCCCAACGAAAAGGTTGCGAAGCGCGTCACTATTTATTTTTATATTTACCGTAAGAATGCAGAAACAGCGGACCAGCCGCTGTTTCTTTTTCTTTAAAAACAAGCAATTATTCAGTTACAACTGTTTGTACTCTCGCGGGGCCAGGATTATACCAGCCCCATCCGCCGTAACCATAGGGCCAGCCTCGACCGCCATAAAACCACGGTTCAATCGGCTGAGGCGGCATAATCACCTGCTGGGTTAAATGCCAACGTTTATAACCCGTTACCTGCATCACCATAAATTTATAGGGCGTGTTGCCGATTTTGCCGTCAACCGCACCGGTGATTGGCCCAACTACCGTGACCAGTTGTCCACGGAAATCGACCGGATCAAGAAAACCATTCACATCTGCATAAATGCGCCCGCGAGAAGGCTCTCCCAGCGTCGGCCTGGCTCCGCTATCGAGCGGTACGGTGGCAATTTCCAGACGGGTTTTCCCCTGCTGGTTTTGTACCGCAACCACTTTGCCACCAAAGCGCGCTTCCTGACCAACGTACAGTTGCGGCGCGCTCATCACCCGAACTAAATCTTGTTGCGGCGTGGGACTGCTGCCTTTAATGGCGTCCGGCACAGTGACACAACCGCTCAGCATTAGCGCAAACGTACCTGCCAGTATGCCTTTGATAACATTCTTTTGAACCGCCATGATGCGACTCCTTTTTTTCTCAGGGCATACTCTTAAGATTCATTCTTTGCCCGGAAGTTTCTTCCACGCGACGTTGTTACGTAAATAAACCGGCTCGGCATGTTCCACCGCCACCGTTTTACCCTCGGCAAACATCAGACAGGCAATCGGCAGCATATCTTCTGCGGCGGGCAGTAACACTTCACCATCGCGCAGAACCAGCCCGCTCTCTTTGCCAAGATCCGGCCAGGCTTGCCAGCCCGTCCCCACCGTCACCCAGTCACCGGAAAGCTGCTGCATCCGCTCATGAACGAGTTCTGGTTTGAGTACGGCTTCGGTTTCTTCACCGTGCCAGATACCGTTTTCATCACGCTGATATTCAGCCCAGTAAACTTCGCCCATCCGCGCGTCAATGGCTGCCAGCACGCGGGTTGCGCCGTTTTTGCGCCACGCCCCTTGCGCCATCGTCATTAGCGTGGAGACGCCAATCATCGGCAGCTCCGCGCCAAGCGCCAGCCCTTGCGCAATGCCAATACCAATACGCACGCCGGTAAAGCTACCGGGGCCACGTCCGTAAGCCAGAGCATTAATGTCAGTCAGGGAGGTTCCGCTGGTGGTCAGGATATCCTGCACCATCGGTAAGATTCGTTGAGTATGTTCACGAGGGCAAAGCTCAAAATGAGCGTTGACAGTACCGTCGTTCCACAGGGCGACAGAGCAGGCCTCTGTCGCGGTATCGATAGCCAGAATTCGCATGGGTCTTCGTGCTTAGATCAATAAAAAGGCGCGCATCATACCATACTCAATAACAAATTACCTGGAGGATGGTATCGCAAGGAAGCGAACCGCACGGGCAATGTCACGGGTACGCGGCGCGGGCGGCAGGCTGGCGAGGAACGTCGCACCGTAAGGGCGCATCACCAGTCGATTGTCACAAATCACCAGCACGCCGCGATCGTCGGCGTCGCGAATCAGTCGCCCTACGCCCTGCTTGAGAGTAATGACCGCATCCGGCAGTTGCACTTCATCGAACGGGTCGCCACCGCGCAAACGACAATCTTCCATGCGCGCTTTTAACAGCGGGTCATCCGGCGAGGTAAACGGCAACTTGTCGATAATCACCAGCGACAGCGTATCGCCGCGCACGTCCACCCCTTCCCAGAAACTGCTGGTCGCCACAAGAAGCGCGTTACCGGCACTGACAAACTGCTGCAACAGTTGTCCTTTGCTGGTTTCGCCCTGTAACAACACAGGAAGCGTCATGGTGGCGCGGAATTGCTCAGCCAGATCGCGCATCATGGCGTGCGAGGTACAAAGCATAAAACAACGACCATTGTTGGCTTCGATGATCGGTCGCAGCATTGCCGCCAGTTGCCGTGCGGAACCCGGTTGATTGGTTTGCGGCAGGTTACGCGGCACACAGAGTAACGCCTGGCGGCTGTAATCAAACGGGCTGGGTAACAGCAACGACTCGGCCTGTTCTATCCCAAGCCGAGAGGTGAAATGATGCAGATCGTCATTCACCGACAATGTTGCCGAGGTAAAGATCCAGCTACCGGGCTTTTGCTCCATTAATTCTTTGAATTTATCCGCCACGCTTAAAGGCGTAAGCGCCAATGTAAAATGGCGCGAAGTACATTCGTACCAGTAACTGTAGCCCGGCTGGTTGATCTCTTTTAGCCGTTTCAGCCGTGTACGATATAACGTGGCGCGCTCAAATGCCGCATCCAGCAACGCGGAACGCCCCAGCGACAATTTCGCCACGTCGTAACAGAGTTCAAGGGTGTCATCGAGCAGTAAAAACGCTCGCTGAATTTGCGGATTAGCTAACAGTTCGCGCAGATTGCCGCGATAACCCGGCTCACCGAGTTGCAGACGAAAATCCTGCGCGCTCTGGGCAAGGCGGTCGGCGCACTTTTGCAACTGTTGAGTGTCTTTTAATTCGGTGCGATAGGCGATGGTGATGTCTTTTGCCAGATCGAGCAGTTGTCGACTGGAGAGTGACTGACCAAAGTACTGGCTGGCAATGTCCGGCAACTGGTGGGCTTCGTCGAAGATCATGACGTCTGCTTCCGGGATCAGTTCGCCAAAACCACTCTCTTTCACCACCATATCCGCCAGAAACAGATGATGGTTCACCACCACCACATCGGCATCCATCGCTTTTTTGCGTGCTTTGACCACAAAGCAATCTTTATACATCGGGCAGTCGCTGCCGAGGCAGTTATCGTTGGTGCTGGTGACCAACGGCCATGCCTGCGAATCTTCCGCGACACTGACACAGGTGCTGATATCACCATCGACGGTTTGATTGGACCAGGAGCGTAGCAGAATTACATCGCTTAAAATTTGTACCGGCAGATCGCCACCCGCCAGCGCCTGCTGTTCGAGACGTTCGAGGCAGAGATAGTTTGAGCGCCCTTTCAGCAATGCCATGTTGCCCGTGTATTTCAACGCCTTTGCCACCGTTGGCAAATCGCGGCTGTAGAGCTGATCCTGCAATGCTTTAGAGCCGGTCGAGATAATGACTTTCTTTTTCGCCCGCAGCGCAGGGGCCAGGTAAGCGTAGGTTTTGCCCGTACCGGTTCCCGCTTCCACCACCAGCGGCTGGCTTTTTTCTATCGCCCCAGCGACGGCTACCGCCATCTGTCGCTGTGGTTCACGCGGCTTAAAGCCAGGTATCGCTTTCGCCAGTTGACCGTCTGGTGCAAAATCGTCCGTCACACTACCCCCTGTTGATTTGAACAGGGATTATGTCAGGCCAGGTTGCTTTTCGCCAGCTGAAGTGGTGACGGCGACCTTACATTGTGGCAGTCTTTGCAGCACAAAAATGGAATGATGATGAGGACAAAATGATGACTATCGTTCGTATTGACGCCGAAGCCCGCTGGTCTGATGTGGTGATCCACAACAACACGCTCTACTACACCGGTGTACCGGAAAACCTCGATGCCGATGCGTTTGAGCAGACCGCGAATACGCTGGCGCAAATTGACGCAGTGCTGGCAAAACAGGGCAGCAATAAGTCGAGTATTCTGGATGCCACGATTTTCCTGGCCGATAAAAACGACTTCGCTGCAATGAATAAAGCCTGGGACGCCTGGGTTGTCGCGGGCCATGCACCTGTGCGCTGCACGGTACAAGCGGGATTGATGAACCCGAAGTATAAAGTTGAAATTAAAATTATTGCGGCGGTCTAATTCCGGAAGATAATTATATCAAGGCAAAAATCACACGATAATTTATCGGAAAACTGGTCGATTATGAACAAATCGGCCAGTGCTTAAGATCTTACTTTAGATGGGTAGCACCCCGGCTGATAATTTATTTTTATGATTCCTATTGTATTTATACAAAAATGATATTAATCGCAAAAACCAAACCATTACGTTAATCACTCGATTAACTTACGCTGCTTTTCTTTCTTGTCCTTCCTTGCCTGAACAATCTGGCTGGGGCACTACGATTCGCTGTTAATTTTCGGCACATCACTAGATAACCCGCCATGACCGGCTACCTTTAAAATACCTGAATGTCAACAGGTTAACTAATGAGATATCGTTATAATCCTTTTGATATTAGGCGCAATTTAATGTCATATATAGCCTTATCGATCACGTGGTTAATTTAAGGACAAGAATATGCCTGCTGTAATAGATAAAGCCCTGGATTTTATTGGTGCCATGGATATATCTACACCAACCCCCAGCTCTATGAATGAAAGTACGGCGAAGGGAATATTTAAATATTTGAAAGAACTGGGAGTACCCGCGAGTGCCGCCGATATTACTGCGCGAGCCAAACAGGAAGGCTGGAATCCGGGATTCACGGAAAAAATGGTGGGATGGGCAAAAAAAATGGAGTCTGGTGAACGCGTGGTGATTAAAAATCCAGAATACTTCTCGTCTTATATGCAGGAAGAGCTCAAAGCACTGGTATAAGTTAAATCTCTACCAACAAAAATGAGCCAGGACGCTTTTTTATCACAGAAAAGCGTCCTTTTTTCTAACCATCAAAAACACTGCTTAATTCATTCAACCAGTACAGCCCCACAATTTTCTGGTTCAAACGCTACGGGCCAAATGGTTCGCTTGTCATAATGCGCCCTGTTGAAACCAACATTGTATTACTCATCTTCATCCTCAAAACGCGCCACGATCCGCTCGCCGGAATGGTTGGCGCGTAACTCTTCGGCTACCAGTGCGATTGCCTGACCGCTGCTCATCCCCTGTGCCATCAGTTCCTGAATACGCTCAACGGCTTTTTGCTGCTGTTCATGGGTGAGTGAAGGTAAACCTGCAAACATTGTTAACTCCTGCTAAATTGTTGGCGCTAATTATTTCATGCTACCCGGCACATAGCCAGTAGAGTCAGGACTGATGAAGACGTTATCTCCCGCTGTGATTACTTTACCCTGGCGTCAGGACGCCGCTGAATTTTATTTTGCCCGCTTAAACCACCTGCCGTGGGCGATGCTTTTGCACTCTGGCTATGCCGATCATCCGTATAGCCGCTTTGATATTGTGGTGGCAGACCCGATTTGCACCTTAACAACTTACGGCAGTGAAACTGTTGTGTGTAAAGGAGAAACCCGCACAACAACCACTGACGATCCGTTAACAGTACTCCAGCAGGCGCTGGAGCGTGCAAACATTCACCCGTCGCATAACGATGATTTGCCATTTCAGGGTGGCGCGCTGGGTTTATTTGGTTACGATCTGGGTCGCCGTTTTGAGTCACTGCCAGAAGTGGCACAGAGAGATATCGACCTGCCTGATATGGCGGTAGGTATCTACGACTGGACACTGATTGTCGACCACCAGCGCCAGACTGTTTCTTTGCTGAGTCATGATGATGTCAATGCCCGTCTGGCCTGGCTGGAAAACCAGCAAATCACACCGCAGGGTGATTTTGCGCTAACCTCTGCCTGGCAATCTAATATGAACCGCGAACAGTATGGCGAAAAATTTCGTCAGGTGCAGGAGTATCTGCACAGTGGCGACTGTTACCAGGTGAATCTCGCCCAGCGTTTTCAGGCTACCTATTGCGGTGATGAATGGCAGGCATTCGTTCAGCTTAATCAGGCCAATCACGCGCCGTTTAGTGCCTTCCTGCGCCTGGAACAAGGCACAATTTTAAGCCTCTCGCCAGAGCGTTTTATTCTTTGTGATGACGGTGAGATCCAGACCCGTCCGATTAAAGGCACACTGCCGCGTCTGCCCGATCCTCAGGAAGATAGCAAACAGGCAGAAAAACTGGCGAACTCGCCAAAAGATCGCGCTGAAAACCTGATGATTGTTGATTTAATGCGTAATGATATTGGTCGCGTTGCTGTGCCAGGTTCAGTCAAAGTGCCGGAACTGTTTGTGGTGGAACCTTTTCCCGCTGTGCACCACCTGGTGAGCACCATTACGGCTCAACTACCTGAACAACTTCATGCCAGCGATCTGCTGCGCGCGGCTTTTCCCGGAGGCTCAATCACCGGTGCACCGAAAGTACGGGCAATGGAAATTATCGATGAACTGGAACCGCAGCGACGCAACGCCTGGTGCGGAAGCATTGGCTATTTGAGCTTCTGTGGCAATATGGATACCAGCATCACCATCCGCACGCTGACTGCCATTAACGGTCAAATTTACTGTTCTGCGGGCGGCGGTATTGTCGCCGATAGTCAGGAAGAAGCGGAATATCAGGAAACTTTTGATAAAGTTAATAGGATATTACGCCAACTGGAGAAGTAAGACGTGGACTACCGTAGCCTGACGCTTGATGATTTTTTATCGCGCTTTCAACTTTTGCGCCCGCAAATAAACCGGGAAACCTTAAATCGTCGTCAGGCTGCCGTGTTAATCCCCATCGTTCGCCGATCGCAGCCGGGGTTATTGCTCACACAGCGTTCGATTCATCTGCGCAAACACGCCGGACAGGTGGCGTTTCCTGGTGGTGCTGTAGATGATACTGATGCGTCAGTTATCGCCGCCGCGCTGCGCGAAGCTGAAGAAGAGGTCGCTATTCCCCCTTCCGCCGTAGAAGTTATCGGTGTGCTGCCGCCTGTCGATAGCGTAACGGGTTACCAGGTAACGCCAGTGGTCGGCATTATCCCGCCTGATTTACCTTATCGCGCCAGTGAAGATGAAGTTTCCGCAGTGTTTGAAATGCCGCTCGCCCAGGCATTACATCTGGGTCGTTATCACCCTTTAGATATCTACCGCCGTGGTGATTCACATCGGGTATGGCTTTCCTGGTACGAACAGTATTTTGTATGGGGAATGACCGCAGGCATAATTCGTGAGCTGGCGCTGCAAATTGGTGTGAAATCCTGACTATACTTATCTTTACATCTACAAAACACTACTTGAGACAATCATCGCAATATTAGTTAAATCGCGGTTTTTGATTAGTTTAATTCATGTGAATAGTTAAGCCTGTCGCCGCGTTCCCTCTTACACTATGCGTTGTTATTAGTTCGTTACTGGAAGTCCAGTCACCTTGTCAGGAGTATTATCGTGATTAGTCTATTCGACATGTTTAAGGTGGGGATTGGCCCCTCATCTTCCCATACCGTAGGGCCTATGAAGGCAGGTAAACAGTTCGTCGATGATCTGGTCGAAAAAGGCTTACTGGATAGCGTTACCCGCGTTGCCGTGGACGTTTATGGTTCACTGTCGCTGACGGGTAAAGGCCACCATACCGATATCGCCATTATTATGGGTCTTGCAGGTAACGAACCTGCCACCGTGGATATCGACAGTATTCCCGGTTTTATTCGCGACGTAGAAGAGCGCGAACGCCTGCTGCTGGCGCAGGGACGGCATGAAGTGGATTTTCCGCGTGACAACGGAATGCGTTTTCATAACGGCAACCTGCCGTTGCATGAAAACGGTATGCAAATCCACGCTTATAACGGCGATGAAGTCGTCTACAGCAAAACTTATTATTCCATCGGCGGCGGCTTTATCGTCGATGAAGAACATTTTGGTCAGGATGCCGCAAACGACGTGAGCGTGCCGTATCCGTTCAAATCCGCCACCGAGCTGCTGGCGTACTGCAATGAAACCGGCTATTCCCTTTCCGGCTTGGCAATGCAAAACGAACTGGCGCTGCACAGCAAAAAAGAGATCGATGAATATTTTGCTCATGTCTGGCAAACCATGCAGGCATGTATTGATCGCGGGATGAATACCGAAGGCGTATTGCCTGGCCCGCTGCGTGTTCCGCGCCGTGCGTCTGCCCTGCGCCGGATGCTGGTTTCCAGCGATAAACTGTCTAACGATCCGATGAATGTCATCGACTGGGTAAATATGTTTGCGCTGGCGGTAAACGAAGAAAACGCTGCGGGTGGTCGCGTGGTAACTGCACCAACCAACGGCGCGTGTGGCATCGTTCCGGCAGTGCTGGCTTACTATGACCACTTTATTGAATCGGTCAGCCCGGACATCTATACCCGCTATTTTATGGCGGCCGGGGCAATTGGCGCTTTGTATAAAATGAACGCCTCTATTTCCGGTGCTGAAGTAGGTTGTCAGGGCGAAGTGGGTGTTGCCTGTTCAATGGCTGCTGCGGGTCTTGCAGAACTGTTGGGCGGTAGCCCGGAACAGGTTTGCGTGGCGGCGGAAATTGGCATGGAACACAACCTTGGTCTGACTTGTGACCCGGTTGCGGGTCAGGTTCAGGTGCCGTGCATTGAACGTAACGCCATTGCCTCTGTGAAAGCGATCAATGCCGCACGCATGGCCTTACGCCGCACCAGTGCACCGCGCGTCTCGCTGGATAAGGTCATCGAGACAATGTACGAAACGGGTAAAGACATGAACGCCAAATACCGTGAAACCTCTCGCGGCGGTCTGGCAATTAAAGTCCAGTGTGACTAATACTTTTCTTTCGCCCATCTGCAACGGATGGGCGAATTTCTCCCGCTTTCTCGTCTGCTGTAAATTTCCCCACTACACTTCCACTGTTGCGTCAGGCGTTTGTTGCCATGCGCTTACAGGGCGGCCCGCATGCAAAAAGCACAACGGATCATTAAAACCTATCGCCGTAATCGAATGATTGTTTGTACAATTTGCGCACTCTTTACGCTTGTGGCGACACTAAGCGTGCGGTTTATTTCACAGCGTAACTTAAATCAACAGCGGGTGATCCTCTTCGCCAATCACGCTGTTGAAGAGCTGGATAAAGTCTTACAACCCCTTCAGGAAGGACGCGAGCTTTTACTTCCGTTGATTGGCCTCCCGTGCTCAGTTACTCATTTGCCTCTACGCAAGCAGGCCGCCAAACTGCAAACCGTGCGTTCTATTGGCCTGGTTCAAAACGGTACGCTCTATTGCTCCAGTATCTTTGGCTATCGAAATGTCCCTGTTCATGATATCCAGGCCGATTTGCCTGCCCCACAGGCTCTTCTGCGTCTTACCACCGATCGCGTATTGATTAAAGGTAGCCCAGTGCTGATCCAGTGGTATCCCTCGCCATCACATAGCGGTGATGGCGTTCTGGAGATGATCAACATTGAGCTATTGACGACGATGTTGCTGGAACCGCAGTTGCCGCAAATCAGAAACGCCAGCCTGACGGTGGCCGATCGCCATTTACTCTATGATGACGGCCTGGTTGATTCTTTACCTCCGCTTAATGGCAATGAGCGTTACCAGGTTTCATCGCAGAATTTTCCTTTTACCATTAGCGTCAGCGGACCTGGTGCGACGGAACTGGCGTTGCACCATCTTCCCAGCCAGCTCCCGCTGGCGGTACTGTTGAGTTTACTGGTGGGTTATGTTGCATGGCTGGCAACCGCACACAGAATGAGTTTTTCGCGCGAAATTAATCTTGGCCTCGCGCAACATGAGTTCGAGCTATTCTGTCAACCTTTACTAAACGCACGTAGTCAGCAATGTATTGGCGTAGAGATATTGCTGCGCTGGAATAATCCTCGTCAGGGTTGGATCTCGCCGGATGTGTTTATCCCTATTGCGGAAGAACATCACCTGATAGCGCCGCTTACCCGTTATGTGATGATGGAAACCATCCGTCAAATCCACGTTTTTCCAATGAGCAGCCAGTTTCACATTGGGATCAACGTCGCTCCCAGCCATTTTCGCCGTGGCGTGCTGTTGAAAGATCTTAATCAGTACTGGTTCAGTGCTCACCCGATTCAGCAACTTATCCTTGAAATAACCGAGCGCGATGCCCTACTGGATGTTGATTATCGGATTGCCCGCGAACTGCATCGTAAAAACGTCAAACTGGCGATTGATGATTTCGGCACCGGCAACAGTTCGTTTTCCTGGCTGGAAACGTTACGCCCTGACGTCCTGAAAATTGATAAGTCATTCACCGCTGCAATTGGTTCAGACGCGGTTAACTCGACGGTAACCGATATCATCATTGCGTTGGGGCAAAGGCTGAATATTGAACTGGTGGCGGAGGGCGTAGAAACGCAAGAACAGGCAAAATATTTACGCCGTCATGGGGTGCATATTTTACAAGGGTATTTGTACGCGCAACCAATGCCGCTGCGTGATTTCCCAAAATGGCTGGCGGGCAGCCAACCGCCGCCCGCCCGGCATAATGGACATATCACGCCCGTTATGCGATTTCGTTAATGATTATTCGTCTTCGTCGTGCGCCAGTTGCTCTTTAACAATGCGAACCAGATCAACACGATAATCGTTAGCTTCAACAATGGTGATATGCAACGGCCCTACGTTAATCACATCGCCAGCACGCGGGATGTGACCATTTGCAGAAATCACCAGGCCTGCGACCGTCGCGATATCATCGTCATCGGCAAGGTGCTCAACATCAAGCGCCTGCTGTAAGGCGTGGAGGTCTGTACCACCTTTTACCAGCCAACCGTCGCCGTCGGTAATAATTTCCGGCGTTTCATCAGCGTCCGGGAACTCACCGGCAATGGCTTCCAGCACATCCAGAGGCGTAACCAGACCTTGCACCACACCAAACTCGTTGGTAACGATAACAAAACTACCGCGAGCACGACGCAGCACGCCCAACAGGTTGATCGGATCGAGGGTTTCCGGAACGATAATCGCCGGAGACGCCGAAGCAATCGCCGCTACATCAACGCCCTCTTCCAGTGCCACCAGCAATTCTTTCGCACGCACGATGCCGATGATTTCATCCAGTTCACCGCGACATACCGGGAACAGGCTATGTGGCGAAGAAAGCAACTGCTCACGGATTTCATCGACACTAAGGTTAGCGTCAACCCAGCTGATTTCGCCGCGCGGCGTCATAATTCCGCGCAGAGAGCGCGACGCCAGAGTCAGTACACCGTTAATCATGTATCGCTCTTCTTCGGCAAACGCACCTTCCGGCACGGGGATCGGCATCGGGTTATCCGCATCATGCTGAACATTCGCCTGACGTTTACCGCCCATCAAACGCAGGATGGCATCGGCAGTACGTGCACGCAGCGGTAAAGTCGACTGGTGACGAATAAAGTTACGGCGCGCAATTTGATTAAATACTTCGATAATGATCGAGAAGCCAATCGCGGCATACAGGTAACCTTTCGGAATGTGGAAACCAAAACCTTCTGCTACCAGACTCAGACCAATCATTAACAGGAAGCTCAGGCAGAGCACCACTACCGTTGGATGCTGGTTAACGAATCGCGTCAGCGGCTTCGACGCCAGCAACATGACCGCCATTGCAATCACCACCGCCGCCATCATCACCGGCAGATGGTTGACCATCCCTACTGCAGTAATCACCGCATCCAGCGAAAAGACGGCATCGAGGATGACAATCTGTGTTACGACCACCCAGAAACTGGCATAGCCTTTGCCATGACCAGAATCATGATCGCGGTTTTCCAGCCGTTCATGCAGCTCCGTTGTCGCTTTAAACAGCAAGAATATCCCCCCGAACAACATAATCAGATCGCGGCCGGAGAAGGAAAAATCCATCACGGTAAATAGCGGTTTGGTCAGGGTGACCATCCATGAAATCAGCGATAACAGTCCCAGACGCATGATCAGCGCCAGCGACAGCCCCAACAAACGTGCTTTATCACGTTGTTTTGGCGGCAGTTTATCGGCAAGAATGGCGATAAAAACCAGGTTATCGATACCCAACACGATTTCAAGAACGACAAGCGTGAGTAGCCCCGCCCAAATCGAGGGGTCCATTAAGAATTCCATGACAAGCTCCTGCTTAAGGAATAGCTATTCGGCGCCAGAAATAATGCAGGCGTAACGACAAAATGCAAACAAAAGGTGCGGCAAAAAATGCCAGAAAGGCAGGCGCTGAAAGGCCTGATGCTGAAATGACGTCGGTGACGATCCATACTGCGGGCTGCTGCCCCATACTCCTTGATTGTTAAACGGGAGTTAAACATATCAGAGAGAACTCTGATTTGGCAAAGATTTATCTTCCTTTGCAAACGAATGTAACGAGGATATTTTACCTTTCGGAATTTTGCTAATCCAAAGTTAAATTACGGATCTTCATCACATAAAATATTTTTTTCGCTATCTAAAATAAATCGCGAAACGCAGGGGTTTTTGGTTGTAACCCTTATCTGAATCGATTCGATTGTGGATGACGATTCAAAAAATACATCTGGCACGTTGAGGTGTTAACAATAATAAAGGAGGTAGCAAGTGACCATTGCTATTGTTATAGGCACACATGGTTGGGCTGCAGAGCAGTTGCTTAAAACGGCAGAGATGCTGTTAGGCGAGCAGGAAAACGTCGGCTGGATCGATTTCGTTCCAGGTGAAAATGCCGAGACGCTGATCGAAAAGTACAACGCTCAGTTGGCAAAACTCGACACCACTAAAGGCGTGCTGTTTCTCGTTGATACATGGGGCGGCAGCCCGTTCAATGCTGCCAGCCGTATTGTCGTCGACAAAGAGCATTATGAAGTGATCGCAGGCGTTAACATTCCAATGCTGGTGGAGACGTTAATGGCCCGTGATGATGACCCAGGCTTTGATGAACTGGTGGCGCTGGCTGTAGAAACAGGCCGTGAAGGCGTGAAAGCACTGAAAGCCAAACCGGTTGAAAAATCCGCACCAGCGCCCGCTGCCGCAGCACCAAAAGCGGCTCCCGCTCCTGCAAAACCAATGGGACCAAATGACTACATGGTTATTGGCCTTGCGCGTATCGACGATCGTCTGATTCACGGTCAGGTCGCTACCCGCTGGACTAAAGAAACCAATGTCTCCCGTATTATCGTTGTTAGTGATGAAGTGGCTGCGGATACCGTTCGTAAGACACTGCTCACCCAGGTTGCACCTCCGGGCGTAACAGCACACGTGGTTGATGTTGCCAAGATGATCCGCGTCTACAACAACCCGAAATATGCTGGCGAACGTGTAATGCTGTTATTCACCAATCCGACAGATGTTGAGCGCCTCGTGGAAGGCGGCGTGAAAATTACCTCTGTTAACGTTGGCGGTATGGCATTCCGTCAGGGTAAAACCCAGGTGAATAACGCGGTTTCGGTTGATGAAAAAGATATCGAAGCGTTCAAAAAACTGAATGCCCGTGGTATCGAGCTGGAAGTCCGTAAGGTTTCCACCGATCCGAAACTGAAAATGATGGATCTGATCAGCAAAATCGATAAGTAACGTATTGTGTTGATTATCACTCAGTTTTCACACTTAAGTCTTACGTAAACAGGAGAAGTACAATGGAGATTACCACTCTTCAAATTGTGCTGGTATTTATCGTAGCCTGTATCGCAGGTATGGGATCAATCCTCGATGAATTTCAGTTTCACCGTCCGCTAATCGCCTGTACCCTGGTGGGTATTGTTCTTGGCGATATGAAAACCGGTATTATTATCGGTGGTACTCTGGAAATGATCGCGCTTGGCTGGATGAATATCGGTGCCGCAGTTGCGCCTGATGCAGCTCTGGCTTCCATCATTTCTACCATTCTGGTTATCGCCGGTCATCAGAGCATCGGTGCTGGTATCGCGCTGGCAATCCCGCTGGCCGCTGCGGGCCAGGTGCTGACCATCATCGTTCGTACCATCACCGTTGCTTTCCAGCACGCTGCGGATAAGGCGGCTGATAATGGCAATCTGACGGCAATTTCCTGGATCCACGTTTCTTCTCTGTTCCTGCAAGCGATGCGTGTGGCTATCCCAGCCGTGATTGTTGCGCTGTCTGTAGGCACCAGTGAAGTTCAGAACATGCTGAACGCCATTCCGGAAGTGGTGACTAATGGTCTGAATATCGCCGGTGGCATGATCGTGGTTGTTGGTTATGCAATGGTTATCAACATGATGCGTGCAGGCTACCTGATGCCGTTCTTCTACCTCGGCTTCGTAACCGCCGCATTCACCAACTTTAACCTGGTTGCTCTGGGTGTGATTGGTACTGTTATGGCAGTGCTCTACATCCAACTTAGCCCGAAATATAACCGCGTAGCCGGTGCGCCTGTTCAGGCTGCTGGTAACAACGATCTCGATAACGAACTGGACTAACAGGTGAGCGAAATGGTTGATACAACTAAAACTACCACCGAGAAAAAACTCACTCCGAGTGATATTCGTGGCGTCTTCCTGCGTTCTAACCTTTTCCAGGGTTCATGGAACTTCGAACGTATGCAGGCACTGGGTTTCTGCTTCTCTATGGTTCCGGCGATTCGTCGCCTCTACCCTGAGAACAACGATGCCCGTAAACAGGCGATTAAACGTCACCTCGAATTTTTTAACACCCAACCGTTTGTGGCGGCGCCAATCCTCGGCGTAACCCTGGCGCTGGAAGAACAGCGTGCTAACGGCGCAGAGATCGACGACGGTGCTATCAACGGTATCAAAGTAGGTCTGATGGGGCCGCTGGCAGGCGTGGGCGACCCAATATTCTGGGGTACGGTACGTCCGGTATTCGCGGCGCTGGGTGCCGGGATCGCGATGAGCGGCAGCCTGTTAGGTCCGCTGCTGTTCTTTATCCTGTTTAACCTGGTACGTCTGGCAACCCGTTACTACGGCGTAGCGTATGGTTACTCCAAAGGTATCGATATCGTTAAAGATATGGGTGGCGGCTTCCTGCAAAAACTGACGGAAGGGGCGTCTATTCTCGGCCTGTTTGTCATGGGGGCATTGGTTAACAAGTGGACACATGTCAACATCCCGCTGGTTGTCTCTCGCATCACCGACCAGACGGGTAAAGAGCACGTTACCACTGTTCAGACCATTCTTGACCAGTTAATGCCAGGCCTGGTGCCGCTGTTGCTGACCTTCGCCTGTATGTGGCTGCTGCGCAAAAAAGTTAACCCTCTGTGGATCATCGTTGGCTTCTTCGTCATCGGTATCGCTGGTTACGCTTGCGGCCTGCTGGGACTGTAATACTGTTGTACACTACCGGGGCCTATTGGCCCCGTTTTTTTATCTGGAGGATTAATGACAATCACGGATCTGGTACTGATTCTGTTCATCGCCGCACTACTTGCCTTTGCGATATACGATCAGTTCATCATGCCCCGACGCAACGGCCCCACCCTGCTGGCAATTCCTTTGCTCCGGCGCGGTCGCATAGATAGCGTTATCTTCGTCGGGCTGATTGTCATTCTTATCTATAACAATGTGACCAACCATGGCGCACAAATAACCACTTGGTTATTAAGTACACTGGCGCTAATGGGCTTTTATATTTTCTGGATCCGGGTTCCGAAAATCATTTTTAAACAGCAAGGTTTTTTCTTCGCCAATGTCTGGATTGAATATCGCCGAATTAAAGCGATGAACTTATCGGAAGATGGCGTACTGGTTATGCAATTAGAACAGCGCCGTTTGTTAATCCGCGTTCGAAATATCGACGATCTGGAAAAGATTTATAAACTTCTCGTGTCTACTCAATAAGTTATAGATTTAGCTGAAGCTATGTTTAGTGTATTCTTAATAACCAGACATAGCTTCGGCTATATTATCCATTCCCTTATTTGTTATTTATTTTAACGTTTTATTGATATATAAATCTAAATGAAAATCGTTATCAATAATGCAATGAAATAATATATTCCAACAGTTGTTTTATATTCTCAAAATATGTTAAGGTTGCGCCCTCATTTGGGGAGTAGCCGATTTCCAGACTCCGGAAATGTACGTGTCAACATACTCGTTGCAAAACGTGGCACGTACGGACTGAACACCTTCAGTCAGGCGAGACCATATGCACATCAATCGCTATGCCTGCATGGGCGCTTCTTGTCGTTCATGTGTGCATGTTTGCTGGGGGCGGTGATGTGTTTTATGGATACCCCGGTCAGGACGTTGTCATGAATATCACTGCTACTGTTCTTCTTGCTTTTGGTATGTCGATGGATGCCTTTGCTGCATCAATCGGTAAAGGTGCCACCCTCCATAAACCGAAATTTTCTGAAGCGTTGCGAACCGGCCTTATTTTTGGTGCTGTCGAAACCCTGACGCCGCTGATCGGCTGGGGAATGGGCATGTTAGCCAGCAGGTTTGTCCTTGAATGGAACCACTGGATTGCGTTTGTTCTGCTGATATTCCTCGGCGGGCGAATGATTATTGAGGGTTTTCGTGGCGCAGATGATGAAGATGAAGAGCCGCGCCGTCGACACGGTTTCTGGCTACTGGTAACCACCGCGATTGCCACCAGCCTGGATGCCATGGCTGTGGGTGTTGGTCTTGCTTTCCTGCAAGTTAATATTATTGCTACTGCTCTGGCGATTGGCTGCGCCACCTTGATCATGTCAACATTAGGTATGATGGTGGGTCGCTTTATCGGTTCAATTATTGGGAAAAAAGCGGAAATTCTTGGCGGGCTGGTGCTTATTGGCATTGGCGCCCAGATCCTCTGGACGCACTACCACGGCTAATTTGTTCGTTGCCAGACGTGAATATTAAAGTCCGTCTGGCAATCAAATTCTTCTTTTGCCGCCAGCGTTTGCCAGACTTCTGGCTTGGCGCGCCAGGCAAACGGAGTCATCTGTAACAACGCAATGGCCTCATCTCCGCGCAGGCGCATCGGATAACACAATTCATCGCTCTGCTGTAATGTAAAACCTTCCAGTTGTTCCGTATGGGGCGCATGTAGATGTACTTCGTCGTAAATCAGCCCCTTCAGCTCCATTAAATGTCGTGGTCCCGGGGTAGCGGTAATGACCCATCTTCCCGGTTTGACCACGCGCGCTAATTCTTCTGCTTTGCACGGCGCGTAGATACGGATAATGGCATCCATACTGCTATCAGAAAACGGCAGACGGTGGCTGGAAGCGACACAAAAGGTAACCTGCTGATAACGTTTCGCCGCAGCTTTAATCGCAACCTTAGAGACATCCAGACCAAAAGTAGTCACACCCGGCAATGCCTCAGCAAAAGCATGAGTGTAATACCCTTCCCCACAGCCAATATCCAGTATTGCCGTTGCGTGCTCATCAAGACAAGCACACAATTGAGCGACTATCGCATCACGAAGCGGCTGATAATGGCCGGCATCTAAAAATGTGCGCCGCGCTTGCATCATTTCCGCACTGTCGCCCGGATCGCGGGATCGTTTATGCTGAACGGGCAGCAAATTAACATATCCCTCTTTCGCCATATCGAATTGATGCCGTTGGGGACAGATATAGCTGTTTTTTTCAAGCGATAGCGGCTGATGACAAAGTGGACAGGAAAACGACATGACAACTCCGGCAGGATACTAAAGGCCGCAAGTGTAACGCGGATTGCGCGTCAGGCAAATATCCGCAGGCAAGAGCGTGAATAAAACAAAGTAAAAAGCCTCGCATTTGGACGAGGCTTTATAGCGAGATTGAAGCGCGTTTACACTTCAGATCAGTGGTTTCGATCAGATTGCTGTTACGTTAACAGCTGCCGGACCTTTCTGGCCGTCCTGAATTTCGAACTCAACGTTCTGGCCTTCGGCCAGAGTTTTGAAGCCATTACCCTGAATAGCGGAAAAGTGTACGAATACATCTTTGCTGCCATCAGCCGGAGTAATGAAGCCAAAACCTTTAGACTCGTTGAACCACTTAACCTGACCTTTAATCTTTGCCATTTGAAAAATTCCTTAGATTGTTTTCTTCGCCCGCAGGCATTACAGAGATAAAACTGACACATTACTGCATGAGGCACTAATATAAGGCTCGGCAGAGAAGCGGTATTCAACGACAACGTGTTTACTCAGGACTTCTTTACTGAAAATGCCACACATAAACAGAACTGTACCTCGTTTAACCCGAAACTGTTATCACATACAACGTTAATTATGGCAAGCCATTTTTAAACATGTCTCGATCAGCCGCACAAATCTCGATACGCCTTCCACTTTTTTGCACATTTATGCAACGGAATACGTGCCGATATATTGATGCACTTAACCATACCATTACAAACAGATACTTGACCTGATGCAGTTTCTAACATAGTTCAATAACTTCAGTTCTTCCAGAGCAGCACTACAACTTATTACGCTATGCGAGCAATATCACTTTTTATGATATATAACGAATAAAATATTATATAAATTCACCTCACAAAACAGTCAGTTAACAACAAACACGAACACAATGAAGAAACTATACTTAAGGCATATTATTATTTTAAAATAAGAAAAATTGATGAATTACTAAAAAGTGAGAAGAGAAACGTTTCGCTAATAAACAATACCGTGATTGTTCACTATTCCGATGTAAACATCCCAATGACTTAGTGAGGTAAATATCTTTTTCTGATATCGATATTATGAAATAAATAACACGATAAATAATTGAAGTCAGACCAGAGTATTAATTTGAATCAATTGCACCACTATAGTGCATATATGAATGATAAGATGAGTAACCCGTCTGCACCTGGGTTACTCAAATTTGAGGAAGAATTACCGTTCAGCTACCAGACGGATGATATCGTCATCTTCAGCCGCTTTTTGGTTCTCAGCAGCACTGGCATTCGTTTTTTCAGGTTCGCTTGCTTCGCACAAACGACGTAACAGCGCATTTTGCCGTTTTTGCTGATCCAGCAATGCCTCAAGAAGTTCAATCTGTTCGTTAGTCCGTGAACTGGCACGGTTGATGAAAAACCACAAGATGAGCCCAATAGCGAGAACAACCACCGATACAACCAAAGACGCAATGTTCATCACGCCTGAATTTACAACTTCGTTCATTTCACCACCTCTAAGTAGAGGCGCCATTCTACCACTGCTACACAGGAAGGAAATCTACTGTTGAAAAAATGATATCACCATGGGATAAATTGATTGATGGTACAAATTCCGTTGAAAAATTGTACATCCTGATCGCACATCATATTGAATACCTGTGCCCATAGCAGCAAGCAAGCCAGCACAGCGACAACCAGAACGCCCCATCGAAACTTTTTCACTCCAGTCTCCGTTTAAACTACCTTATGTCATTAAACTATCATGCGTTAGTTAAACAGCGCCTAACCATGTCGATATTCGTGCTTTTTCGGAACTATACGCTTGCTTCAGCCCATATTACCGCTACGATTAGGCGAACAAAAAAGAGAAGAGGTCATAATGCGATTCATTATTCGCACAATTATGTTGATAGCACTGGTATGGACAGGATTATTACTAAGCGGATATGGCGTTCTGATTGGAAGCAAGGAAAATGCCGCTGGGTTAGGTTTGCAATGTTCCTATCTGACCGCCAGAGGCACCAACACGGTACAATATCTGCACACTAAAAGTGGGCTTTTCGGAATAACAGATTGCCCGCTGTTACGTAAAAGCAATAACGTTGTGGATAATGGTTAAAGGCATAAATAGCTACTTAAACCGAAGATAAAAAGCACATTCATCGCCATAGCGTACTATGTTACGCCATTTGTAACTTTATTTAACCCACGCGAAATACAGAACCTGTCTGAATATTATACAGACAGGTTCTTCCTCTAATCAGAACGGATAGTCGTGATACCCCATTTGCGAGGAAATTTTACGCGCCGCCGTATGCAGCATAGTCACGTACTCCTGCAAACGCTCCTCAGAAAAACGCAGGGTCGGGAAGGAAATACTCAAACCAGCAATAACCACGCCAAAGCGGTCAAATACCGGAACTGCGATACAGCGCAGCCCCTCTTCCTGCTCTTCGTTATCTTCGCCATAACCTTGCTCGCGCACCTGATCCAACACCGGTAATAACGCTTCCGTGCTGGTAATGGTACGATCGGTACTGCGTTTATACTCAACACCCTCAAGGATTTGCTTTACTTCATCACGATCGCGCCAGGCCAGCAAGACTTTACCAATCGCAGTACTGTAAAGCGGATTACGACGACCAACCCGTGAATACATGCGCAAATTGTACATAGAGTCAATTTTGTGGATGTAAACAATGCTGTCTTCATCCAGCGCACCAAGGTGGATGGTCTCTTTGGTCAGGCGGGAAAGCTCACGCATCTGGATATCTGCGCTACGAATAAGATCAACATTTTGTAACGCCCGGGCGCCCAGTTCAAACAATTTTAGCGTCAGCGAATATTTCTCCGACTCCCCTTCCTGCGCCACATAGCCCAGGGTTTTCATGGTGTGTAAAAAGCGATAAACGGTGCTTTTTGACATCATGACGCGCTGTGACAGCTCGGTTATCCCTATTTCGCGCTCTTCGCCCAGCGCCTGCAGAATGCCAAAAACTTTCAGTACAGAAGATACAGAATCAGGCTGTTTATCCAGATCTGCGTTAGCCATTTATCACCTCATTGCGAGTGTTTTATAAAAATCAGAACTGTTTTTTATTATAATTTCGTGCCTGGGTGGTCGCAATCCATCTTTTGCCGGTTAGTTACAATTCTGCGACATCCGCAGTGAATATCAGTGCTAGAATCATAACCCTGTTGATTATTACCAAAAGATATAAAATTCCTATGCCAAAAGTTCAGGCCGATGGTCTGCCGTTGCCTCAGCGATACGGCGCGATTTTGACCATTATTATTGGTATTTCGATGGCGGTCCTCGACGGCGCTATCGCCAACGTCGCCTTACCAACAATCGCCACAGACCTTCATGCCACGCCAGCCAGCTCCATCTGGGTAGTGAACGCCTATCAAATCGCCATTGTCGTCTCTCTGCTCTCATTCTCGTTTCTGGGAGATATGTTTGGCTACCGACGCATTTATAAATGCGGTCTGGTGGTTTTTCTGTTGTCTTCGCTGTTCTGCGCCCTTTCTGATTCGCTGCAAATGCTCACCCTGGCGCGCGTAATACAAGGTTTCGGCGGCGCAGCACTGATGAGCGTCAACACTGCACTTATCCGCCTGATCTACCCGCAGCGTTTTCTGGGGAGGGGGATGGGAATTAACTCGTTTATTGTCGCCGTCTCCTCGGCTGCCGGTCCGACAATTGCAGCGGCAATTCTTTCCTTTGCTTCCTGGAAATGGTTATTTTTAATCAACGTGCCGTTGGGTATTATCGCTCTGCTTCTGGCGATGCGTTTTCTGCCACCTAATGGTTCTCGCTCCAGTAAGCCGCGTTTTGACCTACCCAGCGCCGTGATGAACGCGTTAACCTTCGGCCTGCTTATTACTGCGTTGAGTGGTTTCGCTCAGGGGCAATCGCTGACGTTGATTGCTGCGGAACTGGCGGTAATGGTTGTCGTGGGTATTTTCTTTATTCGCCGCCAGCTTGCTCTTCCCGTACCGCTGCTACCGGTGGATTTACTGCGCATTCCGCTGTTTTCACTTTCTATTTGCACATCTATTTGCTCTTTCTGCGCACAGATGTTGGCAATGGTTTCCCTGCCCTTTTACCTGCAAACCGTGCTTGGGCGCAGTGAAGTAGAAACGGGTTTACTCCTGACGCCGTGGCCCTTAGCTACCATGGTGATGGCACCGCTGGCAGGCTATCTGATAGAACGCGTACATGCCGGGTTACTTGGTGCTTTGGGATTGTTCATTATGGCAGCGGGTCTGTTTTCACTGGTTCTGCTGCCCGCTTCTCCTGCGGATATCAACATTATCTGGCCAATGGTCTTATGCGGCGTCGGATTTGGCTTATTCCAGTCACCCAATAACCACACCATCATCACCTCCGCCCCTCGCGAACGTAGCGGTGGTGCCAGTGGCATGTTAGGCACAGCTCGTCTGCTTGGTCAGAGTAGCGGCGCGGCTCTGGTGGCTCTGATGTTAAATCAGTTTGGCGATAATGGTACGCACGTCTCGCTGATGACTGCGGCTATTCTGGCCGTGATTGCTGCTTGCGTCAGTGGGTTACGGATTACCCAACCACGATCTCAGCCATAAAAAAAGCGCGTCGACCAGGACGCGCTTTTTAGCATTTACTTCATATTACTTCAGATATTCACCCGTGCGCAGAGCTTCAATACGTTTATCCAGCGGCGGGTGAGTCATGAACAGCTCACTCAGCGATTTCGATTTACCATTAATGCAGAAAGCCATCATGCTGGTTGCTTCTTGCGGCTCATAGCTGGTTTTCAGGCGCTGCAGGGCGGCAATCATTTTTTCACGCCCAACCAGTTTGGCAGACCCCGCATCGGCGTGGAATTCACGATGACGCGAGAACCACATGGTAATAATGCTCGCCAGAATACCAAATACCAGCTCCAGCACCGTCGCGACTGCAAAATAGATCAGAGGGTTGCCGTTGCTCTCTTCACCTTCGTCACGGTTACCGCCCATAAAGCCAGCAGCCAGTTGCGCGAGAATACGAGAAATAAAGATAACGAAGGTGTTCACCACGCCCTGAATCAGCGTCATCGTGACCATATCACCATTGGCAATGTGGCTGATTTCGTGAGCGATTACTGCCTCGGCTTCATCCGGGCTCATGTTTTGCAACAAACCGGTGCTGACAGCAACCAGAGAAGCATCACGGCGCGCACCGGTTGCAAAGGCGTTGATATCCGGCGCATGGTAGATAGCCACTTGCGGCATAGCAATCCCAGCCTGACGTGCCTGGGTTGCAACAGTATTGATCAGCCAACGTTCCCTTTCGTTACGCGGTTGCTCGATCACTTCCCCGCCAACAGATCGTAATGCCATCCATTTGGACATCAGAAGCGAAACGAAGGAACCACCAAAACCGAACAGCAAGGCCATAATCATCAGCCCCTGAACGCTGCTCGACTGTATCCCTGTCAGGCTCAGTACCAGCCCGAAAACGACCATCACGGCCAGGTTCGTTAGCAGGAAGAGCGCGATTCGCATCATAATTTTCTTTTTACCTCAGTTTAACAAAACGCAATATGCGATACCCACATCGTATGGGCTACGTGACTATTTTCAAGTCCGGATAGCGCGTAAGTCACCAGAAAGACACAACTTTACATTTTGTAGCATCTGATTTACGGCATCTTGCCACTGTTAAAAAATCAGGCACAATTTCTTGTGCCTGATTGATGTTACTTGACGGGAGCGGGCTGTTCCGCAGGTCTGGCTTTTTCCAGACGCGCTAAATCAAGCGCGATGTTTACTGTTTCATCCAGATACGGATCTGGCTCCTTGTAATCTTTTGGCAGATCGTCCAGTTTCTTCAACTCCGGTTTTCCTTCGCGTTTAAAGCGATCGTTCAACCGCGCCAGACGCGTCGCATCGTCTTCGTTATTCTCTTTTTCACGCACAGCGTAATTCAGAGAAACGATGTTGCGTTTGTCCTTCATGGCGTTGAAGCGAGCGATATCCTTCATGATGTTCTGGAACTCAGGATCCTTCGCAATACGCGCATTATGTTCCTTCAGCAACTCCGGTTCAAACGCCGTTAAGTCTCCTGATTTCACATAGGTTGCAGCGTCAATGCTATCCCACGGCAGCGCGTTATCTTCGAATTTCTCACCGGTTTCCGTCTCTTCATTGCCCGTAGGCATGATGATATCTGGCGTTACGCCTTTACGTTGCGTACTGCCGCCGTTAACGCGATAGAATTTCTGGATTGTGTACTGTACTGAACCCAGCGCCGGCCATTCAGGACGTAACATCTGATCGTAGATGCGGTTCAGAGAACGATACTGCTGGACTGTGCCTTTACCGAATGTCGGCTCACCCACAACCAGCGCACGACCGTAATCCTGCATGGCAGCAGCAAAGATTTCCGAAGCCGAAGCACTGAAACGGTCAACCAGCACCACCAACGGGCCTTTATAGAAAACCTGACCGTCGTTATCGCTATCTTCGCGAACCTTGCCGTTGTTATCACGAACCTGCACAATCGGACCGGAAGGAATAAACAGCCCTGAGAGCGATACAGCTTCAGTCAGCGCCCCACCACCGTTACTACGCAGGTCGATAATGACACTGCTGACATTTTGTTTTTCCAGTTTCTGCAGTTGAACTTTGACATCGTCCGTCAAGCCAACATAGAAGCCCGGAATATCCAGCACACCGACTTTTTCTTTGCTGACAGTCTTCACAGACATTTTAACTGCACGGTCTTCCAGACGAATGCGCTCACGCGTCAGCGTTACTGTCCGGGTCTTGGTTCCTTTACCCGCAGGCAGAATTTCCAGACGAACCTTACTGCCTTTCGGCCCTTTGATTAAGGCAACGACATCATCAAGACGCCAGCCAATCACATCAACCATCGGTTTACCGGTTTGTCCGACACCGACAATTTTGTCACCAACGCTGATAGCTTTACTCTTCGCTGCCGGCCCACCCGCCACCATTGAATTGATAACGGTGTAGTCATCATCCATTTGCAGCACTGCGCCAATACCTTCCAGCGACAAACTCATTTCAGTATTGAACTGTTCGGTATTGCGCGGAGAAAGGTAGTTGGTATGCGGGTCGATTTCACGTGCAAATGCCATCATTGCCAGCGAGAAAACATCTTCGCTGTTGGTTTGCGCCAGACGACGAATAGCAAATTTGTAGCGGCGAGTCAGGGTTTCACGAATTTCTTTATCCGTCTTTCCCGTTAGCTTCAGACTTAACTCGTCGAATTTGACTTTGCTGTCCCACAGCGCGTTCAACTCGGCCTCGTTTTTCGGCCAGGGCGCTTTGCTGCGGTCAAGGTTATAAGTGTCGTTGCCGGTGAAATCCATCGGCTTTTCCAGTACAGACAACGCATACTGGTAACGTTCAAAACGGCGTTTTTGCGCCAGATTGTAGAGATCGTAGAAAACGTCGAGTTTGCCTGAACGCAGTTCATCGCCCAACTCGGTTTTCTTTTTCGCGAACTGTTCAACATCGCTTGCCAACAGCACATTGTGGCTGTAATCAAGCAAATTCAGGTAGCGGTCAAAGATTTTGGCCGAGAACGCCTGATCGAGATCGAACTGACGATAATGGGAACGGGTGAAGCGCGACGTTACGCGCTCACTCACAGTCGCATGCTGCGTCTCTTCCTTTAATACCGGAATTTGATCAGCACGCGTAATATCTTCTACAGCGAAGGTCTGGCCTGCTATTGCAAGCAGGCCAGCTAACGCGGTAAGCCTAAAAAACATGTTCATGCCTGGCCCGGCCTCCGTTTCAGAACACCAGGTGTTCTGCGCGCACAATCAAAGACATACCCGAATTCAGTTGGACGCGGACGCCGTCTTTGGTGATTTCTAATACGGTGGCATCCATCGCGTTTTGACCAGCTTTCACCTTCAGGGCTTGTCCGACAGTCAGAGCTGAAATGTCAGAAACCGGGGTATGCTGTTCTTCGCGAGGTGCTTTTACTGTTTTTGGCGCTTTCTCAGCCGGTTTTTGCGCGCGAGGTTTGCGCTCGGCGCCTTCTTTACGGCGTTGCGCGGCAGGACGAGGTTTACGTTCGCGGCGCGGTGCATCTTCTTTCTCACCAGAAGCTGCGGCAGCTTCGCGTTTTTTCGCTTGCTGTTCAGCACGCTGAGCCTGAACGCGTGCTTTCGCTTCTTCAAGCTGTTTGCGAGCATGTTCTACATGCTGCTCGTCCAGCTCACCGCATGGGTTGCCGTCAAGATCGACACGCGTTGCGCCGGGTTTAACACCGTAAAGGTAACGCCAGCTCGAGGTGTAGAGACGTAAAGCAGATCGCAGTTGCGTTTTGCTCAGGTTCATTTCCCCGGCAACACGATCGACCAAATCCTGAAAAATACCGATTTTCAGCGGACGCGCTTCACCTTCCGCACTGAAACAGTGGGGAAAACGTTCGGCCAGAAACGCGATTACTTCTTTACTGCTATTCAACTTAGGTTGATTTTCCATGAAATTTCCTGATTACAACGGACGTAGCCAACAAGCGCAGGCATGAACAGGCGTCATTATAATGACGCCATCAGTAAATGCTACGTTATCCGTTGATTATCCTGCGACGCTCGCAAAGAATTTTTTGTAATCCGTCGTTGCAAGCACCTTTTCAAGCTGTGCCACAAGCTGACGTAAGCCTTGCTCGTCCTCGTCTGTAAAGCGACCGAAGACGGTACTGTCGATGTCGAGAACACCAATAATCTGATTTTTCACCACCAGCGGCAGGACAATTTCAGAATTACTCGCCGCATCACAAGCAATATGCCCGTCAAAAGCGTGAACATCCTCGATTCGTTGTACTTGATTGCGGGCAACCGCAGTGCCACACACGCCGCGCCCGACGGGGATCCGTACACAGGCAATTTTGCCCTGAAATGGTCCGAGCACCAGCGTATCGTCCTCAAGTAAATAAAAACCGGCCCAGTTTACGTCAGTCAGACGTTCGTATAACAACGCGCTGGTGTTTGCCAGCGTTGCCAGAAAACTGGTTTCTCCCGCCATCAGCGCATTAAAGTCGCGGTTTAAGTCCGCGTAAAATTCTGTTTTGTTCATTATATAATCACTTGGTTGTCTTACCTGAAACTGCCAGCCTATTAAAATAAGCATTAAATGCGTTAATGCTCAAGATCATTCCCATCATGGGTTAAGATTAATGCTAATTCTTACTATATTTGGCTCGTCATGGCACTTAACACCCCGCAAATTACGCCAACAAAAAAGATAACAGTGAGCTCAATCGGCGAGGAACTGCCGCGTGGTGATTACCAACGTTGCCCGCAATGTGACATGCTGTTTAGCCTGCCCGAGATAAATTCGCATCAAAGTGCCTATTGTCCGCGCTGTCAGGCCAAAATTCGTGACGGGCGTGACTGGTCGCTAACGCGCCTGGCGGCAATGGCGTTCACCATGCTGTTGCTGATGCCGTTTGCCTGGGGCGAACCACTGTTGCATATCTGGCTGTTAGGTATTCGTATTGACGCCAACGTCATGCAGGGCATCTGGCAAATGACTAAACAAGGTGATCCTGTAACGGGCGCGATGGTCTTTTTCTGCGTTATCGGCGCCCCACTTATCCTCGTCACATCTATTGCTTATTTGTGGTTTGGCAACCGACTGGGGATGAACTTACGCCCGGTACTGCTGATGCTTGAGCGACTGAAAGAGTGGGTGATGCTGGATATCTACCTGGTCGGCATTGGTGTTGCTTCTATAAAGGTACAGGATTATGCCCATATCCAGGCTGGTGTCGGCTTATTCTCTTTTGTGGCGTTGGTGATTTTAACGACGGTGACGTTGTCACATCTTAATGTTGAACAGCTGTGGGAGCGATTTTATCCTGAACGCCCTGCCACGCGCAGGGACGCGAAACTACGCGTTTGCCTGGGGTGTCACTTTACCGGCTACCCTGATCCGCGCGGTCGCTGCCCCCGCTGCCATATCCCGCTTCGCCTGCGTCGTCATCATAGTCTTCAAAAATGTTGGGCGGCGCTGTTGGCTTCAGTCGTCTTGTTGTTACCAGCCAACCTGTTGCCTATCTCGATCATTTATCTGAACGGTGGACGACAAGAAGATACGATTCTTTCCGGCATTATGTCGCTGGCAAATAGCAATATTGCGGTCGCCGGAATTGTGTTTATCGCCAGTATTCTGGTGCCGTTTACCAAAGTGATTGTTATGTTCACTTTATTATTGAGCATTCATTTTAAATGCCAGCAAGGGCTACGCACGCGAATACTGTTACTGCGAATGGTGACCTGGATTGGTCGCTGGTCGATGCTCGATCTGTTTGTCATTTCTTTAACTATGTCGCTGATCAATCGCGATCAGATCCTCGCTTTTACTATGGGACCGGCTGCGTTTTATTTCGGCGCAGCGGTTATTTTAACTATTCTTGCAGTGGAATGGCTGGACAGCCGCTTACTTTGGAATGCACATGAGTCAGGAAACGCCCGCTTCGACGACTGAAGCGCAGATTAAAACTAAACGCCGTATCTCACCTTTCTGGCTACTGCCGTTCATTGCGCTAATGATTGCCGGCTGGCTGATTTGGGACAGTTATCAGGATCGGGGGAACACCGTCACCATCGCCTTTATGTCGGCGGACGGCATTGTCCCTGGCCGCACACCTGTTCGTTATCAGGGCGTTGAAGTCGGAACAGTTCAGGATGTCAGCCTCAGCGACGATCTTCGTAAGATTGAAGTCAGGGTCAGCATCAAGTCCGATATGAAAGATGCGCTGCGCGAAGAGACGCAGTTCTGGCTGGTGACACCAAAAGCCTCTCTGGCAGGTGTCTCCGGGCTGGATGCGCTGGTTGGGGGTAACTATATCGGCATGATGCCAGGCAAAGGCAAAGAGCAGGATCACTTTGTCGCCCTCGATACCCAACCGAAATATCGACTGGATAATGGTGATCTGATGATCCACCTACAGGCTCCCGATCTTGGTTCGCTGAATAGTGGTTCGCTGGTCTATTTTCGCAAGATCCCGGTGGGACGTGTCTACGACTATGCGATCAACCCCAATAACCAGGGCGTGGTGATTGATGTCCTGATTGAGCGGCGTTTTACCGATCTGGTGAAAAAAGGGAGTCGCTTCTGGAACGTTTCTGGCGTTGATGCCAATGTCAGTATCAGTGGTGCGAAAGTGAAACTGGAAAGTCTGGCTGCGCTGGTTAACGGTGCGATTGCCTTCGATTCGCCGGAAGAGTCGAAACCTGCTGAAGCGGAAGATACCTTTGGTTTGTATGAAGATCTCGCCCACAGCCAGCGTGGGGTAATCATAAAACTGGAACTGCCGAGCGGTGCCGGATTAACCGCCGACTCAACGCCGTTAATGTATCAGGGGCTGGAAGTCGGACAACTGACAAAACTGGATTTAAACCCAGGCGGCAGAGTCACCGGAGAAATGACCGTTGATCCCAGCGTCGTAACGCTGTTACGGGAAAATACCCGCATCGAATTACGCAACCCGAAATTATCCCTCAGCGATGCCAACCTCAGCGCCCTGCTCACGGGCAAAACCTTCGAGCTGGTGCCAGGCGATGGTGAGCCGCGCAAGGAGTTTGTCGTTGTGCCTGGGGAGAAAGCCCTGCTGCATGAACCTGATGTTCTGACGCTGACCCTGACCGCGCCAGAAAGTTACGGTATTAATGCAGGCCAGCCGCTCATTCTGCATGGCGTGCAGGTCGGTCAGGTAATTGAACGTAAACTCACCAGCAAAGGCGTCACCTTTACCGTCGCCATTGAACCACAGCATCGCGAGCTGGTAAAAGGCGACAGCAAATTTGTCGTCAACAGCCGTGTCGATGTGAAAGTGGGACTGGACGGCGTTGAGTTTCTCGGTGCCAGCGCCTCTGAATGGATCAACGGAGGAATACGTATTCTGCCGGGCGATAAAGGCGAAATGAAAGCCAGCTATCCGCTGTATGCCAATCTGGAAAAAGCCCTGGAAAACAGCCTTAGCGATTTGCCCACCACGACCGTGAGTTTGAGTGCAGAAACGTTACCAGACGTGCAGGCGGGATCGGTAGTGCTGTACCGTAAGTTTGAGGTTGGCGAAGTCATCACCGTGCGCCCACGGGCTAACGCCTTTGATATCGATCTGCATATTAAACCGGAATATCGCAACCTTCTGACCAGCAACAGCGTGTTCTGGGCAGAAGGCGGAGCGAAAGTTCAGCTTAATGGTAGCGGCCTGACCGTACAGGCTTCGCCACTTTCACGGGCGTTAAAGGGGGCTATCAGCTTCGATAACCTCAGCGGCGCCAGCGCCAGCCAGCGTAAAGGTGATAAGCGTATTCTGTATGCGTCAGAAACGGCGGCTCGTGCCGTCGGCGGGCAGATTACGCTCCACGCTTTTGATGCCGGAAAACTGGCGGTCGGTATGCCAATTCGCTACCTCGGTATTGATATCGGGCAAATTCAGACGCTGGATCTGATAACCGCACGTAATGAAGTACAGGCAAAAGCGGTGCTCTATCCAGAATATGTCCAGACCTTCGCTCGCGGTGGTACACGCTTCTCGGTGGTCACACCGCAGATTTCGGCAGCCGGCGTTGAGCACCTTGATACCATCCTCCAGCCGTATATTAACGTCGAACCCGGACGTGGTAATCCTCGCCGCGACTTTGAATTACAGGAGGCTACCATTACCGATTCTCGTTACCTGGATGGCTTAAGCATTATTGTTGAAGCGCCAGAGGCCGGATCGTTAGGCATCGGTACGCCGGTACTGTTCCGTGGTCTGGAAGTGGGTACGGTCACTGGAATGACGCTGGGCACACTATCGGATCGGGTGATGATTGCGATGCGCATTAGTAAACGTTATCAACACCTGGTGCGTAACAATTCCGTCTTCTGGCTGGCATCGGGCTACAGTCTGGACTTTGGTCTTACGGGTGGCGTAGTGAAAACCGGTACGTTTAACCAGTTTATCCGTGGTGGGATCGCTTTTGCCACTCCGCCTGGTACTCCGCTGGCACCGAAAGCCCAGGAAGGCAAACACTTCTTGTTGCTGGAAAGCGAACCGAAAGAGTGGCGTGAGTGGGGAACCGCGCTACCCAAATAATGCACACTGCTCCGGCGTACCTGCGCCGGAGCGTTTATGCTAAACTGCGCGCCTGTTTTTTTGCCAGTGGTACATGCTCGTGGCCCAACACACCGTTTATTTCCCGGACGCCTTTCTGACGCAAATGCGTGAAGCAATGCCTTCGACGCTCTCATTTGATGATTTTCTTGCCGCCTGTCAGCACCCGTTGCGCCGCAGCATTCGCGTTAATACGCTGAAAATCTCCGTTGCTGATTTCCTGCAATTAACCGCTCCTTATGGCTGGACGCTAACGCCGATCCCGTGGTGTGAAGAGGGTTTCTGGATCGAACGCGACGATGAAGATGCATTGCCGCTGGGTAGTACCGCCGAGCATTTGAGTGGCCTGTTTTATATTCAGGAAGCCAGTTCAATGTTGCCCGTTGCCGCATTGTTTGCCGACGGTAACGCCCCACAGCGGGTGATGGATGTCGCTGCTGCACCAGGCTCAAAAACGACGCAGATTGCCGCACGGATGAATAACGAAGGGGCTATCCTTGCCAATGAGTTTTCCGCCAGCCGGGTTAAAGTGTTACATGCCAATATCAGCCGCTGCGGTATCCGTAACGTGGCTCTGACTCATTTTGATGGTCGCGTGTTTGGTGCAGCGTTGCCAGAAATGTTCGATGCTATTTTGCTGGATGCTCCCTGCTCCGGCGAAGGTGTGGTGCGTAAAGATCCCGATGCGCTGAAAAACTGGTCACCAGAAAGCAATCAGGAGATCGCAGCCACCCAGCGGGAACTGATCGACAGTGCCTTTCATGCGTTACGTCCTGGCGGCACGCTGGTTTACTCGACCTGTACTTTAAACCGGGAAGAGAACGAAGCCGTTTGCCTGTGGCTGAAAGAGACTTACCCTGATGCTGTAGAGTTTTTACCGCTGGGCGATCTCTTCTCTGGCGCGGACAAGGCGCTGACCGAGGAAGGCTTTTTGCACGTCTTCCCACAAATTTATGATTGCGAAGGCTTTTTCGTTGCTCGTCTACGTAAAACTCAGGCGATTCCCGCCTTACCCGCTCCAAAATACAAAGTGGGCAATTTCCCGTTCAGCCCGGTGAAAGATCGCGAAGCTGGACAAATTCGTCAGGCGGCTGCAGGTGTTGGCTTAAACTGGGATGAAAACCTGCGCCTCTGGCAGCGCGATAAAGAAATCTGGTTATTCCCGGTGGGCATTGAAGCGTTGATCGGTAAGCTCCGGTTTTCCCGTCTGGGGATTAAACTTGCTGAAACGCATAACAAAGGTTATCGCTGGCAGCATGAAGCCGTCATTGCCCTTGCCTCCCCCGACCACACTAACGCGTTTGAACTGACACCACAGGAAGCGGAAGAGTGGTATCGCGGGCGCGACGTCTACCCGCAAACCGCGCCAGTTACGGATGATGTGCTGGTCACCTTCCAGCATCAGCCAATCGGTTTAGCCAAACGTATTGGCTCACGGCTGAAAAACAGTTACCCACGGGAGCTGGTACGTGACGGAAAACTGTTTACCGGTAACGCCTGACAACGCACAAAAAAAGCGCACGTTTTGACTGGCGCATTCGGCTGCCTCAACTACGCTGAAAAATGGTGCGATCGGACTGGTCGTACCACAACCGGCACTTAAATGGAGAGCACGAAGATGAAAACCAGTGTACGCATAGGCGCTTTTGAAATCGACGACGGCGAGTTAACCGGCGAATCGCCTGGTGACCGAACGTTAACCATCCCCTGTAAATCTGACCCGGATTTATGTATGCAACTTGATGCCTGGGACGCCGAAACCAGCATTCCAGCCCTGCTAAACGGCGAACACTCTGTCCTTTACCGTACCCGCTACGATCAAAAGTCTGATGCCTGGATTATGCGTCTTGCCTGATCCAAAAAGAACCCGTCGGCATGACGGGTTATTTATCCTGGTTATTTCCCCCATTGTAAAATCTCCCCTAAACTTAACGGTACGGCACCGCACTTCGAGGATGAAATGTTCGCGCTGGTACTTTTTGTTTGCTATCTGGACGCTGGTTGTGACGATATTGTGGTTGATGTCTACAATACGGAACAGCAGTGCCTCTATTCAATGGACGATCAACGGATCCGTCACGGCGGCTGTTTTCCGATTGAGGATTTTATTGATGGTTTCTGGCGACCTGCACACGAGCACAGTGACTTTTAATTATTGCAGTTGCACAAGAGTCAACTCACCTCCGAAGACGGCGCCGGTATCAATATAATGCAAGTTACCGATATCCACGCGATGCCGTAATGGCGTATGCCCAAACCAGAAATGATCGGCACCTGTAATTCCCTGCCCTTTTTGACTCCCACGCAATCGCGATCGACTCCACAACACCTGATGCAGATCGACTTCCTTATGCCACTCATAAATATCGTTGGGGTAATCCGCATGGGCGATGACATGCAATCCGCTACTACAGCTTAATTCAATTATCCACGGCAAAGACCAGCACTTTTCCAGCGCCATTCTCGCCTGCTCGCATTGGCGCCCGGTCAGTGTGGCAAACCAGTCACCGCCATTCATAAACCACAAAGACATCTGCTGTGAATCCAGCGCATCTATCGCCATCTGCTCATGATTGCCCCTTACCGCTCTGACCCAGCGTTGATCCAGTAATTGCAGGCAACGCAAACTCTCCGGGCCACGATCGATAACGTCACCAACCGAGATCAGCAAGTCTTGCCACGGGTCAAACCGGCAGTGCCACAATTTCTTACGCAGTTGCGCCAGGCAGCCATGAATATCCCCCACCAGCCAGATATGTCGCCACTGACTGCCATCAATCTTCTGATAGATGTGTCTCGCCTGTTTCATCAATTCCTTACTCCCGCGCAGAAGATCACATTATCTTAACAAGAATGTTAAAAAAGCCTGGACTGAAGCAGTAGAGTGTGTGTTATGGTTGATGGTGAAGTCAGTGCAGTAAAAGCTGTGATGTAATCATCAAACTGGCTTTATAGATAAAAAGAGACCGAACACGATTCCTGTATTCGGTCCAGGGAAATGGCTCTTGGGAGAGAGCCGTGCGCTAAAAGTTGGCATTAATGCAGGCTTAGTTGCCTTGCCCTTTAAGAATAGATGACGACGCCAGGTTTTCCAGTCCGCGCGTAAAGTGGTCAGAAAAAAAGCGCGTTTATCATCCTCTTAAATGTTAAAAACCGCCCGTTCTGGTGAAAGCATACGGGCGGTTTTTTATTGGAAATCAAAAGACTACTATAGATAATTAACAGAGTTTCTCAGCTCTTTCAATAAACGGTGCCAGACTCATTTTTTCACCTGGTTTGTTAGGATCATCAATCTGGATCACTGAGATAGGCTGGGCGTTGGTCTTTCCGCTGGTAACTTCTTTTTGCGCGACATCGTTCAAAGGGTACTGCACCAGAGTGCTGGGGTTAATGACATACAACGCATTGCCCGGTCGGCATGTCAGCATCACTTCTTCACGATTAAATGCCCATTTGTCTTTGCCAATTTCAAAGCGACTAACGGTGATCACTTGTGGCGCCGCCAGCGCCGCTGCCGAACTGGTAAGCAATACAAATGCCAGAATACTTTTTTTCATCATTTTCGTAATCCATCAAAAAGGTTCGAGAGTTGCAAGCAGGCTGATAATCACCAGCACAACCGCACCAATCGCCCATTCGAGTTTTGTCATCCACACAAACCACGGAGCCGCACGGTCTTCATCTTGCCCCATCCGTGGCACCAGAACATAACGATTTGCCAGTGCAATGGCTACCATAATCATCACCAGTATGGCTTTGAGCAATAAAAGTTGCCCCCAGTAAGTCGCAAGTGTTGGGGGAAATCCGGTAATGAATAATGCATTAAGCACGCCGCTTGCCAGCACGCCAATCACCGCAAAATGTCCACACCAGGAGAATCGCACCAGTGCATGAATGGCCTGACGTCGCCAGCGCCCTTTCACCAACCGCATACACCAGACAACCGGCAGCAAGCCACCAAACCATGCAGCCGCGCAAATCAGATGTACAGCGTGATTCGTCTGATGGATTTTCGCCGTTAATCCTTCGTTTAACGTCGCATGTCCTACTCCCGCCATCAGGATAAATTGCGCGGTAGTTAGCACAAACAACAAACGTGGCATGTTCCCTGGTTGCATCAGAGCTACAGTTAGCGTAACGAGGGCGAGAACGATTTGCCAAATCCAGACACCACCAAACTGCGTTTGTAACACCGATTGCCAAATGTTCAACGAAACCACATCCGACCATCCCGCGCCCATCAATCCGCCCTGAACGGCGAACATCGCAGCGGCGCTGCTCAAACTCCAGACGGCAGCATGTTGTTGTAAACGCAGGAAACGTTTCGTCAGCAAGCGACGAAGTGCCATTGGAGCCAGCCATGCGCCATACATCGCGAAGCCAAAGACCAGCATCAGGGAGGTAAAATGGATAAATCGCAGTGCGACCCAGGTAAACGCCAGCATGTTTTATTTCACTGTAAAGGTGTAATGCCCTTTGGTTTTATGCCCGTCCACCGAGACAACATGCCAGTTGACGGTATAACTTCCGGGCTTCAGGGCGTCGGCAAGCGGAACAATCAATTGGTTTTTGTCTTGTTCATTACGCTTCGCGGGTAATGTTTTAATATCTTCATTCTTTGAACCGATGATTTTGGCGCCGCTGAATCCGGGTTCAATACTTTCAGAGAAGTTTAAAGTAATGGCCTGTGGGGCAGCAGTAACCTCCGCATTCGCCGCAGGATACTGATGCGTCAGATGCGCATGTGCCCAGACAGAAGGCGCCAGCGAAGCGGCAAAAAATACGAGTGCGTAACGAAGAGAGCGTGCAGTTGAAACCATATTATCTATTCCTTTTTGTAATAACTTTTTTACAGAGCATAACCTTGTCTAATGATAGAGTCGAGGATCATCAATTCCGGCTTGCCATCCTGGCTGACTCTTAGTAACTTTTGCCCGCAATTAACGAGGAGACACAATATGCTGAAGAATCTGGCTAAACTGGATCAAACTGAAATGGATAAAGTTAATGTCGATCTGGCGGCTGCCGGGGTGGCATTTAAAGAACGTTACAATATGCCGGTAATTGCTGAGGCGGTTGAACGTGAACAACCGGAACACCTGCGAAGCTGGTTTCGTGAGCGCCTTATCACCCACCGTCTCGCCTCTGTAAATCTGTCACGTTTACCTTACGAGCCTAAACTTAAATAAACCTTATATTAAGTTACACTTTCTTACATAGCGCCTGCTAAATTGTGAGTGTTTTCTTATACGCATCAATATTTGCGGACACTGTGAAAAGGAAGTCATCATGACATACAGGAAAGTCGCAGCAGCACAATATGAGCCTCGTAATGCCTCACTCACTGAGCAGGTAGCCCATCATCTGGAGTTCGTGAGGGCTGCCGCCAGACAGCAGTGCGAACTTTTAGTTTTTCCCTCGCTTTCTCTATTGGGCTGTGATTATAAACGACGATCTCTTCCTGCCCCGCCCGACCTTTCGCTGTTAGCCCCGCTTTGTTATGCCGCGACAACATGGCGAATGACCATTATTACCGGCCTCCCCGTTGAACATAATGAACGTTTTATTCGTGGTATTGCAGTATTCGCCCCAGGGATGAACGCGCCCGGAATTTATCATCAAAGCCACGGCGCATGTCTGGATCGACATTCGAAAACCATCACTGTGGTGGATGGACAACCTGAAGGCATTGATATGCCCCCAACCTGTTCGCTGTTTACCACCGGTCAGTGCATCAGTGAACCCGACCTGTTAGCTTCTACTCGCCACTTACAATTTTTCTCACATCAATTCTCCATCGCCGTCCTGATGGCTAATGCCCGGGGCAACAGCGCACTGTGGGATGAACATGGCAGCCTTATTGTTCGCGCCGATCGCGGTTCGTTATTGTTAGTTGGTCAACGCACACCGCAGGGTTGGCAAGGCGATATCATTCCATTACGCTAGTCGTTTTCGGCTCGGAGTTTTGCCATGCTGCGTATTATCGATACAGAAACCTGCGGTTTACAGGGAGGGATCGTCGAGATTGCCTCAGTTGATGTGGTTGACGGGAAAATCGTCAACCCCATGAGCCACCTGGTGCGCCCCGACCGTCCCATCAGCCCACAGGCTATGGCAATTCACCGAATTACCGAAGCCATGGTCGCCGACAAACCGTGGATTGAGGAGGTGATCCCGCACTACTATGGTAGTGAATGGTATGTCGCACACAACGCCAGCTTTGACCGCCGCGTACTGCCTGAAATGCCTGGCGAGTGGATCTGCACGATGAAACTGGCTCGTCGTTTGTGGCCAGGAATCAAGTACAGCAATATGGCGTTGTATAAAACACGTAAACTCAATGTACAAACGCCGCCAGGCTTGCATCACCACCGTGCGCTGTATGACTGTTACATCACCGCTGCCTTGCTTATCGATATTATGAACACATCCGGCTGGACGGTGGAACAAATGGCGGATATCACTGGACGTCCATCATTGTTAACGACGTTCACGTTTGGCAAGTATCGCGGTAAAGCAGTATCAGAAGTTGCAGAGCGCGATCCGGGCTACCTGCGCTGGTTGTTTAATAACCTCGACAGTATGAGCCCGGAATTGCGTTTAACGTTGAAGCATTATCTGGAGAATGCTTAAGCCGCTGGCTGACCGGGTAATGTCCCCTGCGCCAGCGCAACCAGAAAAGCATATTCCATCGCCACACCTTCGTAAGATTTGAAGCGCCCCGATTTACCGCCGTGCCCTGAGTCCATGTCGGTACACAGCAATAACAGATGGTCATCGGTTTTAAGCTCGCGCAATTTAGCCACCCATTTTGCCGGTTCCCAGTATTGCACCTGTGAATCGTGTAAACCGGTCGTTACCAGCAAATGCGGATAAGGCTGCGCGGTGACGTTGTCATACGGGCTGTAGCTTTTCATATACTCATAATATCGCGGATCCTGCGGATTCCCCCACTCTTCAAATTCGCCAGTGGTAAGAGGAATTGATTCATCAAGCATCGTTGTTACAACATCAACAAACGGCACCTGGGCGATAACGCCGTGGAACAGCTCGGGGCGTTCGTTAATCGCGACCCCCATCAGCATTCCCTAGACTGGCCCCCTGAATCTCCAGACAACCAATATCACTTAAATAAGTGATAGTC
>NZ_PTRI01000029.1:0-50181 GCF_002965965.1 Escherichia sp. MOD1-EC5495 | reverse complement strand
GTAGCGCGGTGGTCCCACCTGACCCCATGCCGAACTCAGAAGTGAAACGCCGTAGCGCCGATGGTAGTGTGGGGTCTCCCCATGCGAGAGTAGGGAACTGCCAGGCATCAAATTAAGCAGTAAGCCGGTCATAAAACCGGTGGTTGTAAAAGAATTCGGTGGAGCGGTAGTTCAGTCGGTTAGAATACCTGCCTGTCACGCAGGGGGTCGCGGGTTCGAGTCCCGTCCGTTCCGCCACTTATTAAGAAGCCTCGAGTTAACGCTCGAGGTTTTTTTTCGTCTGTATTTCTATTTTTGCCAAAATCGCAAAAATCCTCTGCATTTCACGCTCTTTTTCCGCAACAGTCTGAAGCCCATAATCATCTCGGTTAACGAACATAGCATTAGAAGAGGCATATTATGGCTATCCCTGCATTTGGTTTAGGTACTTTCCGTCTTAAAAACGACGTTGTTATTGCATCTGTGAAAACGGCGCTTGAACTTGGCTATCGCGCAATTGATACCGCACAAATCTATGATAACGAAGCTGCCGTAGGTCAGGCGATTACAGAAAGCGGCGTTCCACGTAATGAACTCTATATCACCACTAAAATCTGGATTGAAAATCTCAGCAAAGATAAACTGATCCCGAGTCTGAAAGAGAGCCTGCAAAAATTGCGTACCGATTATGTTGATCTGACGCTAATCCACTGGCCATCACCAAACGATGAAGTCTCTGTTGAAGAGTTTATGCAGGCGTTGCTGGAAGCGAAAAAACAAGGGCTGACGCGTGAAATCGGTATTTCCAACTTCACGATCCCGTTGATGGAAAAGGCAATTGCTGCTGTTGGCGCTGAAAACATCGCCACCAACCAGATTGAACTGTCTCCTTATCTGCAAAACCGTAAAGTGGTCGATTGGGCTAAACAGCACGGCATTCATATTACTTCCTATATGACGCTGGCTTATGGTAATGCACTGAAAGATGAGGTTATTGCTCGCATAGCAGAGAAACACAATGCGACCCCGGCACAAGTAATTCTGGCGTGGGCAATGGGGGAAGGCTACTCAGTAATACCGTCTTCTACTAAACGTGAAAACCTGGAAAGTAACCTTAAGGCACAAATTTTACAGCTTGATGCAGAAGATAAAAAAGCGATCGCCGCACTGGATTGTAACGACCGCCTGGTTAGTCCGGAAGGTCTGGCTCCTGAATGGGATTAAGCCTCTCTGACAGCTCCTTTGGGAGCTGTTTTTACATGCTCGCTAAGGAAATCGATAAAGGCCCGGATGCGAGTACTTACCGCTCGGTCGCTGTAATAAACGGCACTGAATGGCATTTCCACTGGCAACACTTTATCTGCCATTAACTCCACCAGTTCACCACGAGCAATTTCTCTGTCGATCATATAGTCGGACAAACACGCAATCCCGTTGCCACTCAGGCAAAGCTGTTTCAAGGTTTCCCCGCTATTGGACGACAAACCGTACTTCACTTCATGTAATTGTCCATCGCTACAGGCTATCGGCCAGGTATTGAGGGACGCGGGTTCAGTGAATCCCAGGCAAACATGTTGCTTTAAATCGTCGATAGTTTCTGGCTTCCCGTAGCGGGCAATATAGTCGGGGGAGGCGATAATTTTTCGATAACTGTTAAATAACGGCCTGGCTCGTAAGCTGGAATCCGTTAACGTACCGGCGCGAATCGCGACATCCACTTTTCTTTCGATCAAATTAATGATCGTTTCGGAGGAGACTAGCGATAAAGTGACTTCCGGATAGCGTTCACGGAAAGGCTTAATCAACGGCATCAGAAAGTGCAGCACCACTGGAGTTGCGGCATCGATCCGTAACAGTCCACGCGGTGTATTACGCGTCTCCATAATTTCTGATTCTGCTGCTGCCATCTCCTGCAAAATTGACTGTACGCGACGAAAATAACGCTCGCCTTCTTCCGTCAGGCTAAGTTGTCGCGTGGTCCGATTAAGAAGGCTAACGCCAAGTTTCATCTCCAGCTTTTTCACCGCCCGGCTTACCGCTGAGTTTGCTTGCCCTAATTGTTCCGCTGCCCGGCTAAAGCTGCCGCTTTCGACGACCGAAACAAAAATGGCGAGTTCTTCCGACGTGGCTTTCATTTTTGCTCCTGTTGCAAAATAGAAGAGATATTTTGAATTTATTTGTCATTAAACCATCAGGATGCGTGATATGTCATCCGATTTAATGTTCTCAATAATGAGCAAAATTCTGACCGGTGTAAGCACTTGCTTACATAACAATATACAATTGCTCGTTGAAAGAGTGAGCTAAAATCCCTATAACAGTAGAATCCTCCCGAGTGCGGAAGGGTTGACGTAATAGAGGTTTCAAAGTCAAAAGTGCGAAAAAACACCTATGCCATGCGCTATGTTGCCGGACAACCTGCGGAAAGGATCTTACCGCCGGGGTCTTTTGCGAGCATCGGCCAGGCATTACCACCTGGAGAACCGTTAAGTACCGAAGAGCGTATTCGGATCCTGGTGTGGAACATATACAAACAGCAACGCGCTGAATGGTTGTCGGTATTAAAGAACTACGGCAAAGATGCACATCTGGTGTTATTGCAGGAAGCGCAGACAACGCCAGAGTTAGTACAGTTTGCGACCGCTAACTATCTTGCTGCCGATCAGGTGCCCGCTTTTGTGCTGCCACAACATCCTTCCGGCGTAATGACCCTTTCGGCAGCGCATCCGGTGTATTGCTGCCCGTTACGCGAACGTGAGCCTATTTTACGTCTGGCGAAATCGGCACTGGTGACGGTCTATCCATTACCTGACACCCGCCTGTTGATGGTAGTCAATATACATGCGGTCAACTTCAGTCTGGGCGTGGATGTTTATAGTAAGCAGTTGCTTCCTATTGGCGATCAGATAGCCCACCACAGCGGTCCGGTCATTATGGCGGGAGATTTCAATGCCTGGAGCCGTAGAAGGATGAACGCTTTATATCGCTTTGCGCGAGAAATGTCGCTGCGCCAGGTGCGTTTTACTGATGATCAGCGTCGCCGGGCGTTTGGTCGCCCGCTCGATTTTGTTTTCTACCGTGGTCTGAATGTCAGCGAAGCTTCCGTACTGGTTACGCGCGCTTCTGATCACAATCCGCTACTCGTTGAATTCAGTCCCGGCAAGCCTGATAAATAAGGTATGTCAGGTCTGCCACAGGGCAGACCAACGTTTGGCGCTGCCTTTTTATACTCAAACAACAAAAGGACAGTGCAATGACAACACAATCCCACCATGAGCACGTAGAAAAGCAGTTTAGCTCGCAGGCCAGTGAATATTTAACCAGTACCGTGCATGCATCCGGGCGTGACTTACAGCGCCTGGCGGCGTGTCTGGCAAAGTATCCTGACGCTTGCGTACTTGATATGGGCTGTGGAGCAGGACATGCCAGCTTTGTCGCTGCGCAAAACGTGCAGGAAGTGGTGGCGTATGACTTATCTTCCCAAATGCTGGATGTTGTTGCACAGGCTGCAGATACCCGACAACTGAAAAATATCACCACCCGCCAGGGGTATGCCGAAAGCCTGCCTTTTGCCGATCACACCTTTAATATTGTTATTAGTCGTTATTCTGCCCACCACTGGCATGATGTCGGTGCGGCATTGCGTGAAGTAAATCGGGTGCTGAAACCCGGCGGGCTGCTGATTGTGATGGACGTAATGTCTCCGGGTCACCCTGTACGCGATATCTGGTTACAGACGGTAGAAGCATTGCGCGATGCCTCTCACGTGCGTAATTACGCCAGCGGTGAGTGGTTGACGTTAATCAATGAAGCCTATCTGCTTGTCGATAATTTGATCACCGATAAATTGCCTCTGGAATTCTCTTCGTGGGTTGCGAGAATGCGTACGCCAGAAGTGTTAGTAGACGCTATTCGCGTTTACCAACAGAGCGCATCGACAGAGGTGAAAACGTATTTTGCCTTGCAGAATGATGGCTCTTTCACCAGTGATATCATCATGGTTGAAGCACATAAAGCGGCATAAATAAAAAAGGCACCGGGGGAATCGGTGCCTTTCTGTTATCTGGTTTGTCAGGAATCTGGCATATTGTTGTTTTTCACAAACAACGTCAGCTTATCGCCTGGTTGCAGATTCGCAGTATCACTGTTCCAGCGCATCACATCTTTGATGTTTACGCCGTGACGCTTAGCAATGCTTGAAAGCGAATCACCTTTGCGCACACGATACGTAATACTGTCGCTGTTGTTTGCCAACCGCTGTGCGCTACTACCAGCGCCAATTGTCAGGCTTTGGCCTGGTTTCAGCTTAGAACCGCGCAGATTGTTCCACTGCTGCAAATTCTTTGTGCTTACGCCGAGACGTGAAGCGATGCTTGAAAGCGTGTCGCCAGAGCGTACGGTGTAAACGCGGCTATTAAGCGGCGTATTGTCGGCAACCAGTGTCGACTGTACGGCGGCAATTTCGCCTGAAGCCAGAGATTCACGCAGTTGATCTGCATGTTTCTTTGGCACCATCACGTACTGTGGACCACTTGCGCCCAGCGTGGAGCCTTTCACGCCAGCGTTGAAGGTCTTCAGTTTACTGACGGAAATTCCCGCCATATCTGCAACCTTCGTCATTTCAACCGGGCTACTCAGGTGTACACGCGCCAGAGCACGGCTTTCATCGGTCGTCGGCAGACGTACACCATAACGCTTGCTGTTTTTGAGAATATCACTCAATGCCAGCATCTTAGGCACGTACTGCTTCGTTTCCTGCGGCAACGGTAACGACCAGAAGTCCGTGGATTTCCCACGCGCTTTGTTCGTTTTAATTGCCTTCATCACTCGACCTTCGCCGCTGTTATAAGCCGCTACGGTCAAAAGCCAGTCGCCATCAAACATCTTGTTCAGACGCTGCATCATGTTCAGCGCGGCAGTTGTTGAAGCAACAACATCGCGACGCGCGTCATAATTGCGGGTCTGTTTCAAACCATAATTGCGCCCCGTGCTCGGAATGATCTGCCAGATGCCTGCGGCATTGGCGCCAGACGTCGCGTGAGGATCAAAAGCGCTCTCCACTATGGGTAGTAGTACCAGTTCCATAGGCATGTTACGTTTTTTAACTTGCCCGGCTATCCAGTACATATACGGCTCTGCCCGTAAAGTTACATCGTGGAGATAGCTCTTATTGCGTAAATATTTCTGTTTCTGTTCGCGAATCCGGTCGTTTTCCGGAATTCCCATCTTTAGCTCGTCGCCTATGAAAGCCCACAAGTCACCATCCGGCGCGATAGACGTCCCATCGTCCATCCATCGTGCCTGACTTGTAAACTTTGCTGCTTCCCCTTGACCAGCTGCAGAAAGGCTCTGTGCGTGCTGTTGAACGTTACCAGTACTCTGGCAACCCACGAGCAGGACAGAGGCGAGTAATATCGCTTTTGCCTTCATGTGTGTGTCAATAGTTGCTTAAAAGACGACCGATCATAACGGCGAACGAAGCCGATGACAAGAAAGTTTTATCAGAATCTATCTTTCTTTGACCTTAACCAGGCAAAACGTTCTTCAGGTTGTTGCAATAATGTTTCTTTATTAATTACATTAATTAAATCAATATCTTCTGTTCTCAAAAAAACATTATTTTGCCGCTCATTTTTCAGAATTACGGGTAGTGTTATTTGATTTTTTGCCCGTAACTCCTTAACTTTACGATAATAATCATTTATAGACAAATCGTGCGGAAGAATGCTCAATGCAAACTTCATATTTGATAAAGTATATTCGTGAGCGCAACATACCAGTGTATCGTCAGGAAGCTCACTTAATTTTTTAAGTGATTGATACATCTGTGATGCAGTGCCTTCGAATAGTCTACCGCAACCGCCAGAAAACAGAGTGTCGCCACAAAATAGATAAGGTTTACTAAAGTAACAGATATGTCCTAAAGTGTGACCTGGCGTAGCAATTACACTAAATTCATGCCCCAAAACGAAGGCAGTATCACCATCTTTGACTACCTGCGTTGTTCCCTTATCTTGTGTCTCTTCTGGCCCATACACCACAATTTGCGGATACTTTTCTACCAGTTCTTTTACACCGCCAACGTGATCGTGGTGATGGTGGGTGAGGAAAATCGCTACTGGTTGCCAGTTGTTAGCTGAAATCGCCTTTAATACGGGTTCTGCCTCTCCTGGGTCGACAATCAGGCAACGACCTGCTTCATCAGACAAAACCCAGATGTAATTGTCATCAAAGGCGGAAATACTGTTAAGATTCATATATTACCTCTCAGTGCGAAACGGAAGGTTGTGATGAAACCGGCAAGGACCCCTCAAACTGTCGTGGCTCCTGATTGCTGGGGCGATTTGCCCTGGGGAGAGCTTTATCGCAAGGCGCTGGAACACCAGCTCAACCCGTGGTTCGCTAAAATGTATGGTTTTCATCTGCTTAAGATTGGCAATTTAAGCGCAGAAATCAATTGCGAAGCGTGCGCGGTTTCTCATCAAGTGAATGTTTCTGCGCAAGGAACGCCCGTCCAGGTGCAGGCTGATCCGCTTCACCTTCCTTTTGCCGATAAATCCGTCGATGTTTGTCTACTGGCGCATACATTGCCGTGGTGCACTGATCCGCATCGTTTATTGCGCGAAGCCGATAGGGTATTGATTGATGATGGCTGGCTGGTTATTAGCGGCTTCAATCCCATCAGTTTAATGGGATTACGCAAACTTGTGCCGGTATTGCGAAAAACATCGCCCTATAACAGCCGGATGTTTACTCTGATGCGGCAACTGGACTGGCTCTCTTTGTTGAATTTTGAAGTGCTACACGCCAGCCGTTTCCATGTTCTCCCGTGGAACAAGCACGGTGGAAAACTATTGAGCACGCACATTCCTGCGCTTGGTTGCTTACAACTTATTGTTGCCCGGAAACGGACTATTCCTTTAACGCTAAATCCGATGAAACAGAGTAAAAACAAACCGCGAATTCGCCAGGCAGTCGGCGCCACCCGGCAATGTCGTAAACCACAGGCTTAAACTTCGACTTGATAGCCTGTATCTTCCAGCGTGGGATTCATCGCCGCAGCACGAGCCAGTTCATCACAGCGTTCGTTTTCCGGGTGTCCGGCATGGCCCTTTACCCATTCCCATTTGATTTGATGCTGACCCAGCGCGGCATCAAGACGTTGCCAGAGATCGACATTTTTTACCGGTTTTTTGTCTGCGGTTTTCCAGCCACGTTTTTTCCAGTTATGGATCCACTGGGTAATCCCCTGGCGGACATACTGGCTGTCGGTACTCAAAATGACTTCGCAATGTTCTTTTAACGCTTCCAGCGCGACAATAGCAGCCATCAACTCCATACGGTTATTGGTGGTGCGGGTGTAGCCTGCGCTAAAGGTTTTCTCGCGTCCGCGATAACGTAAAATAGCGCCGTAACCCCCAGGTCCTGGATTACCCAGACACGAACCATCGGTGAAAATTTCTACCTGTTTAAGCATCTCTGGTAGACTTCCTGTAATTGAATCGAACTGTAAAACGACAAGTCTGACATAAATGACCGCTATGAGCACTGCAATTACACGCCAGATCGTTCTCGATACCGAAACCACCGGTATGAACCAGATTGGTGCGCACTATGAAGGCCACAAGATTATTGAGATTGGTGCCGTTGAAGTGGTGAACCGTCGACTGACGGGCAATAACTTTCACGTTTATCTCAAGCCCGATCGGCTGGTGGATCCGGAAGCCTTTGGCGTACATGGTATTGCCGATGAGTTTTTGCTCGATAAGCCTACGTTTGCCGAAGTAGCTGATGAGTTCATGGATTATATTCGTGGCGCGGAGCTGGTGATCCATAACGCAGCGTTCGATATCGGCTTTATGGACTACGAGTTTTCGATGCTCAAGCGCGATATTCCGAAGACCAATACCTTCTGTAAGGTCACCGATAGCCTTGCGGTAGCGAGGAAAATGTTTCCTGGTAAGCGCAACAGCCTCGATGCGTTATGCGCCCGCTACGAAATAGATAACAGCAAGCGTACGTTGCACGGGGCATTACTCGATGCCCAGATCCTTGCGGAAATTTATCTGGCGATGACCGGTGGCCAAACGTCGATGGCTTTTGCGATGGAAGGTGAAACACAACAGCAACAAGGTGAAGCAACAATTCAGCGCATTGTGCGCCAGGCAAGTAAATTACGCGTTGTTTTTGCGACTGATGAAGAGCTTGCAGCGCATGAAGCCCGTCTCGATCTGGTGCAGAAGAAGGGCGGAAGTTGCCTTTGGCGGGCATAATTAACCGTTAAAGGCGCTAAAAATAGCGCGTTGGGCGATTTTTGCAGCAAACGATTCAAAAGATGAGAAAAAACGTTGACGAAGGTCGAGGCAATCCGTAATATTCGCCCCGTTCCCAACGGAACACAACGCGGAGCGGTAGTTCAGTCGGTTAGAATACCTGCCTGTCACGCAGGGGGTCGCGGGTTCGAGTCCCGTCCGTTCCGCCAATATTTAGAAAGCCTGAATCAGTAATGGTTCAGGCTTTTGTCGTTTCTGGCTTTCGGGATTTTTCACCCCGGAAGTTAAATGGATATAATCCAGAAAATAGTTACACCATATAATGACCAGTAGTTATAAATTCTGGTCATTTTGGTTATTCCTGCGCATCCCACTTCTCCAGCAGTTCTGCTGGAACTTCATTGATTATCTCCGAAAAGCGTTTTCCGACCAGTCGTTCAGCCTGGCGCAACAAGGGAATGGTCGGGCTGCTTGGTTCACTGTGCTCAAACCAGCGGCGGATGACTCGCAGGCGTTTCAGTGCGTCGTTCCGATCGCTGATTTGCTGTGGCTCTGCGATGATCTTTGCAGTCGTTTCGGCTGGTATATCCACTGTGGGAGCGACATGCTCTGCTAGTGTCAGTCCGGTATTATCGATAGCCGCATACTTCGGCTGATCAGCCTGCGGTTTTGGTTGTGGGATTTCTGGCGTAGTGGTCTGTACCGCCCCAGGCAACAGGGTCAGCAGTTGCGTCAGACGCGAAAAGTCCGGAGCCAGGTCATTGAGCGTTTCACGAGCATGGTGTTGCAGTCGCTCAGTGATCTCGGCGGCCTGGCGAAATGCGTCCAGCGGCAGTGCGCCGCGTGCTTCCAGGTCGGCCAGTTGCTGACGTACTGATTCCGGTGCCAGCGCATCCGCCGGCCGTGATGCAGACAGCGAACGTTCCACATCCCGAACCTGAAGGCGCATGGCGGCGTTGTTTGATAGCGTAATGCCACGAATATCTGCCATTACGCCTTCGTGGTCCAGTAGCGCCGACAGCGCGTTACTGCGTGCTACAGCCGCATCTTCGGCGGTGGTATCTTCAGCCGCAAGCAGTTGTGGATGGATGGTGTCCGGGTTCGTGGCACACAACGTTTCCAGGAGCGTGAGTGTCTCCACCAGCCCTCTGACTCCGCCCTGATGGATGCGGCAGCGCAGCAGGATCACCAGGATGCGGATATCTTTGCTGCGCGCCAGCAGGCGGTGGGCGTCCCGCTCAAGCTCCGCCCAGTTAATGGTTTCCGGCGTACTAACAAAATCGCCATATTGTGCCTCTTCACGCGCTAAGGCGCGGGTGAACAGCAGCAAGTACTCTGGATCATACTCTAGATCCGGGCCGCAGGGACATTCAGCCGAAATAGGGTCAGACAGGGGGGTATCCATTAAATTATCCTCAGTGTGCCAGATAGTGTTCAGGTTCGAAAATCATGCCCGTCACCGGGTTGCCGTGCAGGGCTTTCCCTGCCCAGGCGGTCCAACCAAGCTGATATGGACCACCAGTAACAGCCGGAGGGGCTGCGTGTGGTTTAAGCTGTAGCTCAATTTCCCAGCAGTATTCAAACCCGGTAAATGCGCGAACCAGTTCCGTTAGTACTGGCAGGTTATTACCACCAGGCAGGAAACGCCGGTAGTCAGCCAGTGTCAGCGGGCCAATCACCAGCCGGAACTTATACTGCATGTCCGGCACGGCCTGGCCGATGAGTGCGCCGTTGCCAATGACGGAAGAGGGGGCTGGCATCCCCAGTCGGGTAATTTCATCATCAGCCACAGTTATCCAGTGCAGGACATACTCTTGTATCCGGAAAGGCACACTGAAATAGTGCGCCAGCGTGGCGGCCAAGCCGTCCGGGTTGCGGGATTCGCGCACCAGATGGGCTGATGCCGCCAGGCGAACGTGATCCGGCAGCGAGCTGTCTGCACTTTCCCGTAAATCCTGTCCGCTGAGGCTGGAGATATAAAAGGCAAAACGGTCATATTCCTGTTTATCCAGACCGCCTCCAGCGGACTGGGCGCTGCGCCATGCCTGATAAAACTGCGTCAACCAGCGGTGATGAAAAAGATCGGTAAAACGGGTCAGGGTCGGATCGCAGCGGCTTTCGGTCCGATTGCGCGCCAGTTCGGTGTAGTGCAGTGGCAGCGGACCGTTCGGTCCCCACAGTCCAAGGCTGTAAAGGCTAAGGTGCAGGCGTCCTTGCTGCCAGCTCACACTGGCGATTTCTCGCGGCGCAAAGGTCAGTGTAGGTGTTTGTCCGAGGCGAAATTTTTCCATACTTGGTTGCCAGGCACTACCTGCAGGGACGGTACATAACTGCACATTCACGCGGCGCATCAGGTTCAGAAAACCATAGCGCCAGGGCGTTTTCTGCGCTTGGGTGAAATCGCCGCTCATACACTTCCCCGTAGTCCGGCTCTGACCGGCCAGGTCATAATTTTCCCACGTTGCATACTGTGCAGTGTCATCTGCGAGAAGGTATTAATGGAAACATGACGAGCGATATATTGCTCCAACACCAGACCGAACAGATACGGGCTGATACCAGAGAATCCGTCCTCATCCACCGTCAGCTCACAACTGACGCCGCGACCATAGACCAGCAGCCCGGAACCGGGCAGACGGCGGGTAACAGGCGTTGTTTTACAGCCAATCAGGCTACGTACCTGACGCGACTGCGGACTGTCATGCGCCGGAATAAACAGGTTCAGCAGATCGCGCAGTGCCTGACCGCCGGTGCGGTGATCCAGATCGGCCAGCGGCAGATAATTAAAGGATAACTGGCGGATCAACCGCCAGGCCATTTCACGTTCCGCCAGTGGTGGCTGTGGTGGACGAGGTGGACGGATAAGCCCCACGCCTGCCACAGGGATGGCCGCATCTACGGTCAGATCGTCCCGGCCATTGCGTGCAATAAGACAGGGCAGATCGCGGTTGGTGACCATGGCAGTGATGGTGATATGGCGCAGATTTTCCGGGTATGGGGCTTCATACTGGTCAACCAGCGACAGGAATACTTCCGAGCCCGTATAGGGTGTGCGGGTGCCGTAGCGGCGGGCGTTCTCAGACAACCGACGCGGCTCCCGGCGCAGGGAAAAATAACGCCCATGATTGCCTTCATCATTATTGCGGGTGTGGTAGAGCGGGCGAAATGTCATCTTCCGCGTGGTGTCGACTTCCAACCCTTCCACTTCCTGGACCGAAAACACCTCATAGTCGAGCGGATGGGTCCTGTCCACCACCAGGTGCTGCTCCGTCGTGCTGTGTGTGATATCGATCCGGGCGGTGACGCGGGGAAACAGGTTGATCACCGGGGTACAGAACAGGCTGAACTGTGCAGCATTTGTCTGGTGGATCAACCAGTCTGGCGGCAGGCGGTTCAGTAAGATAACAATTTCCGCCACGCCGCTGTGAATTTTTTGTAACCCGGCAGACAGACCCGTCGGGGTGAAAAAATAAAAGCGTTCCGGGCAGGCAAAATATTCATGCAACAGGTTATGGCCGTGGAACACATTCCACGCCAGCGGCAATAGCCCTTGATCCGGCTCCAGACCCTCGTACATAACGGGCTGTTTCAGGTTCACATCCAGTACGCTGTCAAAATGACCCGGAACACCTGCCAGTGTGGCAATGGCGCTGGTGTGCAGCAGTTCGAACAGGTGTGAGGCCGTGCGCTCCTCGCCACAGAGATAGAGCGGCAATCTGTCCAGCCCGGCAAGCTGGCTGAAGGTCAGTTCACCGAAGGTGCGCAGGGTGATGCGCAGCGCCCCGGCGACGTGAATGTTAGCTGGCAGGTAGCGGTGCAGGGCGGGCATATCCGGCGGCGCGGCGGTCAGGCGCGCCTCTTCGATGGCAAGCGGCCACAGTGTCACATCCTGGCTGCTGCGAAACTGGCAGGCGGCGCTTTCACCTTCCGGAATGGAGGAAAAAAAGGCAGTGTTGCGTGGGACGGTGAATCCCTTCGCCAAATCGCCTTCTTCCGGATCGGGATGTAGTTGTGCCACGCTCATTGAGGGGGTAGGGGTAATGTAATTGGGACTGACGACCTCCAACAAACGCTGGGTGAAGCGGGGAAATTCAGCATCAATTTTAAGCTGCGTGCGGGCGGTCAGGAAGCTGAAAGCTTCGATCATACGCTCCACATACGGATCGGCAATATCCGCTCCCTGCATTCCCAGCCGAGCGGCGATTTTGGGATGACGGGCGGCAAATTCGGCTCCCGTTTCCCGCAGGTAGCTCAATTCGCGGTTGTAGTATTCCAGTAGCCGTGGATCCATCACTCACCCTCTATATTAATAAAACGTAATGCGGCTGTGCTCCATATCCAGCGCACTACGTACCCGGAATGCTGTCGGATACGGCTGCGTGAGGATCTCACCGCAAATTTCAAACTGTAATGTGTTATGGCTATTCTGGCGTTGTTCATCCTGTAGCGGGATGATTTGCAGTGTGGAGGTCTTCAGCCGGGGTTCAAACCGGGTAATTGTACGCAAAATGGCTCTGCGGATATCATCCCACTTATGTTCATACAAAAAGCTCCCCGCCAGCGGCGGCAGGCCGTAGTTCACTACGGAAGCAGCCGCCTGCGGGTAACGCGCGGCATCAATATCATCTTCATGGCTGATGGTGTTGAGCAGAAACGACAAATCCCGGCGGATGATCTCTTTAAGCTGAGCTGGGCTAACACTGATATCGTGGTCGCGCTTCTGGTTTGGGGTGTCGTCGCACAGGCGGTCAAACAGAGTGGGTAGTAAGTGTTTGCCCGGGCGCTGGTGGGAGGCATTCATGCATCTTGGCCTTCAGGTGAATTAAAGGTGCAGGTGCTCAAATCCAGCAGGCTGATATCTCCGTGGCTGGTGAGCCACATTTTTTGCCCCAGTGCTTGTACCAGGGTTTCACCGGAACCATCCTGCCAGACGGTTTTGCGGCACAGACACAGGGTATCGGAGGCCTTTTCTGAACCGCTGTAGCGGGAAAATAGCCAGGCTCCATGCGCATCGCCATTGTGAAGTGTGATATTGACGGGTTTCCAGATCAGATCGGTCAGACTCGCTGGCGGGGGCGATTTCAGTGAGCGAATTTGCGAAAGCGGCAGCCAGATATACACGCCACCAGTGACCAGTTCCAGCACTGGGCCGGTACGGGAGTCGCTGTCGCTTATCCAGTCAAATGTGCCACCATTCCACTGTCCGGCTGTGTCTGTTATGGTCTCAAACGCGCGGCTGCGGTGGGCATCGGCATCTGACGTTTTACCACGGGCGTTACAGGCGAGGGCGACAAGCAGATCCTCCATCCAGACGGGCGGAGGGAGAATAAAACCAGGGCGTTGTTCACCATGAAAGCAGGACTGGCGGTATATCTCACAGCGAATCAACTCCCCAAATACCTGTGCTTCTCGGGTATAATTTGCGTCCATTCGGGCGCACAGTTGGATTTGTTGCAGCGCTCGTGACCAGTTGCCGATCACGCACAATAACTGAAACAGGCTGTGCCGATGTAAAGCCTTAGTTGGGTGCATCTTTACTTGTTGCTCAGCCATCTGAATACCTTCCGCTACAGAATAATTCCGCAGCAGCGCCGACAAGGTAGCCGGTAGTACGTTATTGTTTGTCATGATGGATATCTCCGTGTTGTACCGGATTTACCCGGTAATGGCTGTCAATGCCAATGATGCGGTGCTCACGCTGTGTCAGATCGGGTAGGACGGTGCTATGTACCATTTCCGATGCGTATTCCGGGGAAAGCAAGCGCAGAATATCTGGGAGAATCGTTTCGGTAGGCCAGACCGTTTCTCCTTCGCCGGTGGTATCCAGGACATCGAGAATAGCGTCAATGCTTAACCCTCCTGTGATCATATCCTGCAATGAATCAGCTTCAGTGGTCAGATTGCGCAATGAGGCCAGATCCAGCGTAACTGCCTCTTCATTAAGGGGAAATGGATCGGCATAACGATGGATATCTTGTTCAGGGGACAACAATGCCTGGCGGTATTCTTGGTAAAGTAGGGTTAGTGGGTTATCTGTTCCTGGGTTGCCTTCGGTGGCGACTGTGCCATGAACCGGAATGATATCGAACGGATTTTGCGACTGCCGTTGTTGTTGTCGAAACCAGTCAAGATCGAGATATTCGCTTATTGTTTCCAGCGAAACAGCAGTCTGTGGTGTCGTCTTTTCCTCACGTGGAGCAAGAGACGCCGGATTGTCACGAACAAGACACCAGGAAGATAATCCCCATTCAATCAGATCCCCTTCATTCAGGCGCATACGGTGATGCGGCTCGACAATCTGATCATTTACCGTGCAACAATATTCATCGGACTGATTGATTATCCACCACGCCTCTTCATGGCGAGTCAGGCTGAGAGCAATTTTCGCATTCTCATCCACCTCAAAAACAGGAAGCCAGGGCGCGTTGACGGTGAAGATAATCTGTGTTCCTGCAGTCGCGTAAATTGTGCTATCGGTAACCCCGTGCGCCTGTATTTTTTGTAGTCCCCAGATAATATTTCGTTTCATTACGTATCACTGTATAGAGTGTTCTTTTCAATAGAATAATAATTTTAATTTTTTAGATAAGTAATGCTGAACAATTTGTTTTATCAATATTAATTCCTGCGGAAATGTATTGCGGTATTTTTGATATAATATATACACAATGTATATGTAATTGATTTTCTGTATTGAAAAAAATCATAAAAAAGATACTAACCGCTATATTACATTGCGTTCTGTGATATGCATCATTGTTTCATTCTGGAATTTTGATGATTCTATTAATTAGAAGTTCTAATCGGTACATTTATGTTTATGTATCATTTATATGTTCTTACATCATCAGGTGTAACAGATGGACACTCCTGTTTCACGCAGTGCACTATATGGAAAGCTAACAAAACCTTTATTCAGGTCTTTGGAGTCTGCGACAACGTTCTGTAAATTACGCGCTAATCCTTATGTCGAACTAACGCATTGGTTGCATCAGCTAATACAACAACCAGAGAATGATATTCACCATGTCCTTCGGCATTACCAAATAACATCTTTTGATGTAGAGAATGCGTTAATTCAGCAATTGGATATATTGCCTGCCGGAGCTAGCGTAATTAGCGACTTTTCCCACCATATAGATCTTTCTGTTGAAAAAGCCTGGATGTTGGCAAGCATCCGTTTTGGTGATCACAAAATTCGTAGCGGATGGTTACTACTAGCCTGGTTAACCACACCAGAATTGTATCGAGTGTTAAAAAATATCTGTGCGCCATTGGCTGGGTTACCGGTAAATGAGCTATTGGATATTCTTCCGTCTTTAATCTCATCATCCCCTGAAATATCAGAGATTCCATATGATGGTTCGGATTTGAATTCTGCGGTTCCGGGAGAAAGCAGCCAGGCATTTTCCAGTGAATCAGCAGGAAATAAATCCGCGCTGGCGAAATACTGTCAGGACATGACTGCAGAGGCCCGCGAAGGTAGCATCGATCCAGTCACCGGTCGCGAGCACGAAATTCGTACTATGACGGATATTCTGCTGCGCCGTCGGCAGAACAATCCGTTGCTAACTGGCGAGGCAGGCGTCGGGAAAACGGCTGTGGTGGAAGGGTTCGCGCTGGCGATTGCCGAGGGGGAAGTGCCGCCTTCACTGCGTAACGTGCGGTTGCTGTCGCTGGATGTCGGGGCGCTGCTGGCCGGAGCGTCCATGAAGGGCGAATTTGAATCCCGCCTGAAGGCGCTGCTGGAAGAGGCTGCGTGCTCGCCGCATCCGGTGATTCTGTTTGTCGATGAGGTTCACACCCTGGTAGGCGCCGGAGGTACATCCGGTACAGGTGACGCTGCCAACCTGCTGAAACCGGCGCTGGCGCGTGGCAGTCTTCGAACGATTGGGGCGACCACCTGGAGTGAGTATAAACGCCATATAGAGAAAGATCCGGCATTGACCCGGCGATTTCAGGTGTTGCAGGTGGCAGAGCCGGAAGAGGTCGCCGCTGTTGAGATGGTACGCGGGTTAGTCACCACGTTGGAAAAGCACCATAACGTACTGATCCTTGATGAGGCCGTGCGTGCTGCTGTACAGCTTTCTCACCGTTATATCCCGGCTCGACAGCTACCGGACAAAGCCATCAGTTTGTTGGATACAGCCGCAGCCCGCGTGGCGCTGTCGCTGCACACTCCACCAGCAAATATCCAGTTTCTGCGTCAACGGCTTAAAGCCGCCGAAATGGAGCAGGAGCTGCTATTAAAACAGGAAAAAATGGGGCTCCGCGCAGAACGAGGCGACACACTGGCGTCGCAGATTATATCGCTGAAAAGAGAACTGTTTGATGCGGATGAACGTTGGCAGCAAGAACTAGAGCTGGTTCACAGATTACAGGAGCTGCGTGCTGCAAAAACCGGCGAGCGTGATGAAACCACACTGCAACAGTCGGAAGCAGCATTAAGAGTCTGGCAGGGTGAAAAACCCATCGTTTTTCCGGAGGTTAATGCGGCTGTGGTAGCGGCGATTGTCTCCGACTGGACCGGCATTCCCGCTGGGCGCATGGTAAAAGATGAAGCCAGCCAGATCCTGGAACTGCCTGCCCGCCTGTCGCAACGTGTTACCGGGCAGATGGATGCTCTGGCGCAGATAGGTGAGCGTATCCAGACCGCGCGTGCGGGGTTAGGCGATCCGCGCAAACCTGTGGGCGTCTTTTTGCTGGCCGGGCCGTCCGGTGTTGGCAAGACCGAGACCGCGCTGGCGCTGGCAGAAGCAATCTACGGCGGTGAGCAGAATCTGATTACTATCAATATGAGCGAGTTTCAGGAGTCTCACACCGTTTCCACGCTGAAAGGCGCGCCGCCCGGCTATGTTGGCTATGGCGAAGGCGGCGTGTTGACGGAAGCCGTACGCCGCCATCCCTGGAGCGTGGTATTGCTGGATGAAATTGAAAAAGCCCATCACGACGTCCACGAGTTGTTCTACCATGAGAAGCTGGAGACGACGCAGATCTACACGCGGGTAGCCATCGGTCACTTGCAGGAAGTTCACGCGCTGACGCACCCGGAGGAGCAGGATGATACGTGGACAGATCGGCACGTTGCGGATGCGGTGGCAGAGCCGCAGACGCGGCGTGAACGCAACCATGCAGAGATGGAGCGGGCGCTGGTCAGCAGGAAACGCAGCCGGAGACGCTGACGCAGGCCGGAAGCGTGATCATCGCCGGACAGCCTGAAAAGTTAGCGGGCGATCCCTGTCAGGCCGTGGGGTGAGGTGCAGGGCAGACAACCGCCTTCCCTGGCGGTTGACTGCCCCCCTGCCAGCGGAGTGCGCGGGGGTAAATGCCGTTCGCCCCGTGGAAGCAGGCGTGTCCCATGCGGCCACGGCGCACGGGGCAAACGTCATTCAACATAATGCGGGGGGATTATGCGCACTCTCGCCGGGTGGCAACGATGGCGAACCCGATCCGCTGTGCGCGGCTCGTGTTCGCACAATCCGCATTATGTCTGGCGCCCCCGCGTTCAGCCCCGCAGTCCGTGCAGCGCAAAGCTCCGCTGGCGCTCCGCTCTGCTGTCGGTGGCGGTGCCGTTCTGTGGCCCCGCAGTCGCCGCCATCCCTGGCGGCTCCGGTGCTGTTCTGCGGCGGCGTCATCGTGGGCCAGCCTGTTGTAAGAGGTTGTCGGCCTGGCGGCCTCCGCTTAAAAGGGCTTTATGCCCGCCCGGCGTCGTCTGGCTGCGGCGGCTCGTGCCGCGCAAAAAGGCCGCGCGTCACTCGTTCCCGCCTCGCCAGCTTCCGCTGCCCGCCCCGGTCCGGTGTGGTCATGCAAAGGCAAACCCCGGTCAGGCAGCGGTGCCACAGAGCGCCGTTCCGTCGCTTGCGGGCTCTCTGCCGCCCGCACCCGCAGACCCGCGCCGAGGCCCCGCCATGCCGCCGGAGGTGTCCTGGCGGCTCCCCGTCACGGGGTGCCGGAAACGGACTTAGTGGAAAGCGGAATGACAGATCCGTGGCGGTGGTGATATGGTGAGCGGGCGTGAAAACGCGCGTCGGGGAAGTTGGGTTAACATGCTGTTAAATAAGTAAAAGGTGATAGCCGGGAAGCCAGAAACGGCGCGGGCGGTAGCATGTTAAAAAGTGTGACCCCCACCGGATCGTTCCGATGACCCGATAGGGCTGAGAGGCGGGTTAAATTTATATGCTTATGCGCCGAATCCAGTAAGCTGGATAGATCCGCTTGGTCTTAAATGTGGTGAATTAAGAAACCGTCGTCAGGCACTAAATAAAGCAAAAGATCTTGCGGGCATACCTCGTTCACAGCAACCTAATAGGCAATGGACAGTTGGAAATGATCCTAGAAGAAGGGGACAAACAAATTATAAATATTCAGAAGATTTAGGGTCTCATGGGCGATATTATGAATATACAGATGCCTACGGACATAAAAAAGTTGTAGTCGAGCACACGGCAGATCCTAGGGCACCTGGCCCTCACGCACATGCAGGACAACCTAAACCGGGCGCTGATCCTAGAACATTCGATTTCAAAAGTGATAGATATCAGAAAATCAATGAGCCTGTAACTAAGGATCATCATATATATTATGAAAATTAGTCTTGAAGATAAATTAAATTTAATTAGAGCAAAAGATTATGCTTCTAAATTAAATGGTGTCACTTCCTTTGGAGTATCATTCTTACGTAACAATGACTTCATGTGGCATCGAGAAATGCTAATGGCAATAAATAAAACCGATAATATTATTGAAAGGAAAATTTTCAATTTACCTTTCAATATTAATGATCTAGTGAGAGATGTTGAAAGTACACTGAATGTGAAAAAAGATATTCTTTGCAATATATTTTATAATGGAGAGGTTTGCATATCTCTTCATGTCGAAAATTTTTCAAATTTCATATTGAGTTTGTTTTCGATAAATGAAACATATGATCTTTCATTAGCATTTACATCTCCTGATCGACTAATAGTTTTAAGTGATAATGAATATGATGTTCAGTTATATTATATTCATAAATAATTAATGTATGGCAAGATGGCCGGGAAAGATAAGATCTTCCCGGCTTTTTTTATTATTTAGCTCTCGTTCAGCACACTAAACATCCCGTCACGCATCCCCTTAACTGCCTGTTTAACCTGATAAAGCTCCTCCCGCAGCTCCTGCAGCTTGTCACTGTCAGCGATGATGGTCAGGCACCCCTCCGAAATCTTCACCGTGACACCCCGCCCGGTATCAAATCCCGCCTCAGTCAGCCAGTCGCCTTTAAGGTGCACCTGGGGTGCCGTGAGTAATACGTGGTCATGCCGATTTTACGGTTCTCATGCCGGTCGCTGACATAGCCCACCTGTTAATGGTGCTGTGTTTTGGAAATGGTGACTTCCGGCGTAATATTCGTGTTCAGCCATGATTAACTACCTTTATTAGTTGCTTGTGGTGAGCGGTGATTAAGGGGGGGCTGCCCCAGGGAAAGATCACATAACGTTGTTTTTTGCACTAAATAATTCGCACTATATATTCAATAATTGAGTAATTCCTTATTACTCAAAACTGTTTTTCACAGCTTATATATAATCAAATGCTCCTTACATAAATAAGGAGAACAAAATGGAACTTAAAAAATTGATGGAACATATTTCTATTATCCCCGATTACAGACAAGCCTGGAAAGTGGAACATAAATTGTCAGATATCCTGGCGCTGACAATCTGTGCCGTCATTTTCGGGGCTGAAGGATAGGAAGATATAGAGGATTTTGGGGAAACACATCTCGATTTTTTGAAGCAATATGGTCATTTTAAAAATGGCATCCCTGTTCACGATTCCATTGCCAGCGTTGTATCCTGTATCAGTCTTTGCGGAGGGCGTCTAACCCCGCCCCTTCCCTAAAAACAACGCCAACTCACAGCAACCTGAACCCATCTGCGTCCTGCCATGCCGGGAATTTTTCACGATATTCGCGTAATGCCACCATCGAAAGTTCTGCATCTATGCGTGTGGCCTGGTGCGGTTCGGCGGTAGCGAGAGTTTCGCCTTGCGGATTAATCACCCGACTGTCGCCGCGATAGTGGCAGCCGCTGCCATCGCTACCCACGCGATTACATCCCACCACATATGCCTGGTTTTCAATAGCGCGAGCCGTCAGCAAAGCCTGCCAGTGCAGAGAGCGCGGGGCAGGCCAGTTGGCGACGTAGATGGCGAGGTCATAATCATTGAGATTGCGCGACCACACCGGAAAACGCAGGTCGTAGCACACCTGCGGCAAAATACGCCAGCCGCGCCATTCCACAATCACTCGCTCATTGCCCGCTTTATAATGCAGATGCTCATCCGCCATGCGGAACAGATGACGCTTGTCATAAAAATGTACCGTGCCGCCCGGCTCAACCAGCAAAAAGCGATTAACCGAACCTGAGTCCGTTTGCAATGCAACACTGCCCGCAATCAACGCATTGCACTGTTGCGCTTTGGCGCTCATCCAGTCCACCACGTTCTCTTGCGATAGCGATGAAACCGCCGCTTCCATGGCAAAGCCGCTGGTGAACATCTCTGGTAGAACAATCACATCACGCCCGGTAATACTTTCCAGTTGTCGATCAAAGTGGCGCAGGTTGGCGGGACCATCCATCCACACCAACGGTTGCTGCAAAAGCGTAATCTTCAAACCAGGCACGGTGTACAACTCCTTTATGCGAAGGGATTTATAACTTTAACACCTTATCAGGCTATTACCTTACTGCGGAATAAATTGATAACAAATGCAGATATTGGAAATATCTGATTTGCAAAATATCGTGTTATCGCCAGGCTTTAGGGTGTTAATAACATGGGCAGGATAAGCTCGGGAGGAATGATGTTTAAGGCAATAACGACAGTCGCCGCTTTGGTCATCGCCACCAGTGCAATGGCGCAGGATGATTTAACAATTAGCAGCCTGGCAAAGGGCGAAGCTACCAAAGCTGCGTTTAATCAGATGGTGCAAGGGCATAAGCTACCAGTCTGGGTGATGAAAGGCGGTACTTATACCCCCGCACAAACCGTAACGTTGGGAGATGAGACTTATCAGGTGATGAGTGCGTGCAAACCGCATGATTGCGGCTCGCAACGTATTGCGGTGATGTGGTCCGAGAAATCTAATCAGATGACGGGTCTGTTCTCGACCATTGATGAGAAAACTTCGCAAGAGAAGCTCACCTGGCTGAATGTGAACGATGCGCTCTCGATTGATGGTAAAACGGTGCTGTTCGCGGCGTTGACTGGCAGCCTGGAAAACCATCCAGATGGATTTAATTTCAAATAATTAGCAGATAAAGAAACGGAGCCTTTCGGCTCCGTTATTCAATTACGCGGCTTCAATTTTCCGCACTTTCTCCGGCAACTTTACCGGCTTCGTCGCCAGCTCTTCCGGATCAAAGTCATCAACGTTAATACTGCGCAGACGGCTTTCTTCAGCTTTCACCAGAATAGCGGCTTCATCTTTATCAATCAGCCCCTTCGCCAGCGCGTTGTGCGCCAGTTCATCCAGACGGGTAAACGGCAGGTTTTTACCCAGCTCTTTACAGATCCGCTGATGAATTGGGTCGGCGGCAATCACATCCACCAGCGCCTCTTCCAGCAAGCCAACCGGATTATGCTCACTCGGCGTCAGGTACTGACCGCGACCAATGCGAGAACGGGTGGCGTTTGGCACTTGTAAAATCTTCGCCACCTTATGATCCAGCTTGTCAGACGGCGCCAGATAGTGACGACCGGTTGGGAAGATCACCACATTCAGCAGCCCGGCAACCACGCGGTTCGGGAAGTTTTGTAGCAAATCATCCATCGCCTGTTCAGCCTGATACAGCGCATCCTGAACGCCCCAGTGCACCAGCGGCAGGTCAGCTTCATTGCGGCCTTCGTCGTCATAACGTTTCAAAACGGCGGAGGCGAGGTAAAGCTGACTTAAAATATCCCCCAGACGTGCCGAGATACGCTCACGGCGTTTCAGGCTACCACCCAGCACCGCCATCGACACATCGGAAAGTAAGGCGAGGTTGGCGCTCAGGCGGTTCAGGTGCTGGTAATAACGTTTAGTCGCATCGCCGGTTGGTGTGCTACTGGTTAAACCGCGCGTCAAACCGAGCCAGAAGCTACGAACTTTGTTACTACCGACGTGACCGATATGTTTGAACAACAGTTTATCGAACGCGTTGACGTCATTGTTCTTCGCCGCTTCCATTTCTTCGAGCACGTACGGATGGCAACGAATCGCCCCCTGACCGAAGATCATCATACTACGGGTCAGAATATTCGCCCCTTCAACGGTGATGGCAATCGGTGCGCCCTGGTAAGCTCGCGCCAGGAAGTTGCTCTGACCGAGCATAATGCCTTTACCACCAGTGATATCCATCGCATCGATAATCGACTGCTGCCCACGGTGGGTACAGTGATACTTAACGATAGCCGACAGCACGGCCGGTTTTTCACCGAGCATAATGCCGTAGGTAATCAGCGACGCCGCAGCATCCATTACGTACGCATTACCGGCAATACGCGCCAGCGGCTCTTCAATCCCTTCCATCTTACCTATAGAGATTTTGAACTGACGACGAATGTGAGCATACGCCCCCGTTGCCAGCGCCACCGACTTCACGCCGCCGGTTGAGTTGGAAGGTAGGGTGATGCCACGACCCACCGAGAGACACTCCACCAGCATCCGCCAGCCTTGTCCGGCCATTTTGGGGCCGCCGATAATGTAATCGATCGGTACGAAGACATCTTTTCCGCGCGTCGGTCCGTTCTGGAACGGCACGTTCAGCGGGAAGTGGCGACGACCAATTTCTACGCCCGGCGTGGTGGTCGGGATCAGCGCACAGGTAATGCCTAAATCTTCTGCACCACCCAGCAGTTTGTCCGGGTCGGAGAGTTTAAACGCCAGCCCAAGCACGGTCGCAATGGGTGCCAGCGTAATATAGCGTTTGTTCCAGGTCAGACGCATTCCCAGCACCTGCTGGCCCTGCCACTCACCCATGCAAACAATCCCGGTGTCCGGAATAGCGCCCGCATCGGAACCCGCTTCCGGGCTGGTCAGCGCAAAGCAAGGGATCTCCTGACCACGCGCCAGACGCGGCAGATAGTGATTTTTCTGCTCGTCAGTACCGTAATGTTGCAGCAGTTCACCCGGACCTAATGAGTTTGGCACGCCGACGGTAATCGCCAGAATCCCGCTCACCCCAGAGAGTTTTTGCAGCACGCGAGACTGGGCATAAGCCGAGAACTCCAGCCCACCGTACTCTTTCTTGATGATCATCGCGAAGAAACGATGCTCTTTCAGATACGCCCACAGCTCCGGCGGTAGATCCGCCAGTTCATGGGTTATCTGGAAATCATTCGCCATCCGGCAGGCTTCTTCTACCGGGCCATCGAGAAACGCTTGCTCTTCAGCGGTCAAGCGCGGCTGCGGATAGTTATGCAGCTTTTTCCAGTCCGGTTTACCCTGGAATAGATCGCCTTCCCACCAGGTCGTTCCGGCGTCAATCGCTTCTTTCTCAGTGCGCGACATCGGCGGCATCACCTTACGGAAACCGCGAAACACTGGCGCTGAAATCATCGACTTACGCATTGGCGCAAAGTTAAACGGTACGAGGATAATGGCCAGAGGCACCAGTACCCACGCCGACCACAGACCAGCGACGCCGAGGGCGGCTGTCCAGGCGAGCAAAATCAGACTGCTGATAAATAAGCTCACGCGGTGATAAAACAACGCGCCGAGCAGGACAACCGTAGCGAGAATACTCAAAATCATCATAACGAAAAGCCCCTTACTTGTAGGAGGTCTGACCACTTGTGATGATATGGTTGTAGTGGATGTAAAAACATTTAGCAATGCGTTTACAATATAATTACAACAAAGCTCACATTGTTGCTGTTTTTATCCGCACTTCGGGTCAAAAAGTCCTGGTCATTCCGCCGCGCTGGTCTTCTCGCTTCTGGCGGTATCCGGTACACTGCATTTTGTCTATTTCATTTATGCTGAAGGATATCCTCATGTACCAGGATCTTATTCGTAACGAACTGAACGAAGCGGCGGAAACGCTGGCTAACTTTTTAAAAGATGACGCCAATATTCACGCCATTCAGCGCGCGGCGGTCCTGTTAGCAGACAGTTTTAAAGCCGGTGGCAAGGTGCTTTCCTGCGGCAACGGCGGCTCCCATTGCGACGCCATGCACTTTGCAGAAGAACTGACGGGGCGCTACCGTGAAAACCGTCCGGGCTACCCGGCGATTGCCATTTCCGATGTCAGCCACATCACCTGTGTTGGTAATGATTTTGGGTTTAACGATATTTTCTCCCGTTACGTTGAAGCAGTAGGTCGCGAAGGTGATGTGCTGCTGGGGATCTCCACCTCCGGTAACTCAGCTAACGTAATCAAGGCGATTGCGGCGGCGCGTGAGAAGGGCATGAAAGTGATCACCCTGACCGGTAAAGACGGCGGCAAAATGGCTGGCACGGCGGATATCGAAATTCGCGTTCCGCACTTTGGCTATGCCGATCGCATTCAGGAGATTCACATTAAAGTTATCCATATCCTGATCCAGTTAATTGAAAAAGAGATGGTCAAGTAAGTCTGGCGTAGGCCGGATAAGGCGTTTACGCCGCATCCGGCGCAGGTGCAAGATGCCTGATGTGACGCCGACACATCAGGCCTGGAAATCCTTAAATCAATCTTCGCCGGGGGCATTTCCCCCGCTGTTGTGGAGGTTACCCATGTGCGAACTGCTCGGGATGAGCGCCAACGTCCCAACCGATATCTGCTTTAGTTTCACTGGGCTTGTACAGCGCGGTGGTGGAACCGGGCCACATAAAGATGGCTGGGGCATTACCTTTTACGAAGGCAAAGGTTGTCGCACATTTAAAGATCCACAACCCAGCTTTAATTCCCCCATCGCCAAACTGGTTCAGGACTACCCGATAAAATCCTGCTCGGTTGTGGCTCATATTCGCCAGGCCAATCGGGGCGAGGTGGCGCTGGAAAATACTCACCCGTTTACCCGCGAGCTATGGGGACGCAACTGGACTTATGCGCATAACGGGCAACTGACGGGCTATAAATCACTGGAAACCGGCAACTTCCGCCCGGTAGGTGAAACCGACAGCGAAAAAGCCTTCTGCTGGTTGTTGTATAAACTGACGCAGCGTTACCCGCGTACGCCGGGCAATATGGCGGCAGTGTTTAAATATATCGCCTCACTGGCGGATGAACTGCGGCAGAAGGGCGTTTTCAACATGCTGCTTTCTGACGGGCGCTATGTGATGGCGTATTGCTCGACGAATTTACACTGGATCACCCGCCGCGCGCCGTTTGGCGTGGCAACGTTGCTGGATCAGGATGTGGAAATCGACTTCAGCTCACAGACCACACCGAATGATGTGGTCACGGTGATTGCGACTCAGCCGCTGACGGGCAATGAAACCTGGCAAAAGATTATGCCAGGCGAATGGCGCTTATTTTGCCTCGGGGAGCGTGTAGTTTGATGCCAGTTGTGGCTGCACCACTTCGTGGCTCAACGGCTTGCTGACCACGTAACGGCCATTGACTACAGAAACGGTCGGTGGCTTACGAGTCTGTTCAAAGTAGTCGTAGCCCGGCTTCAGTTGCTCCCAGAAGTCCTTAAAGTTGGAATACTTATGGCGCTTCATATTGGCGTCGGTCATGCGGAACGGGTAAATACTCACCTGCACGCTCGGCTGACCAAACACCAGCGCACCAGTAACGAACTGGAAGATCTCATCAATACCCTGATTGGTCATCGCGTAGCAGCCGATGGAAACACAATCGCCGTGGATCATCAGGTATTTCCCTTCATAACCATGCGCACGGTCATAGGCATTGGGGAATCCAATATTAATCGCTTTGTAGTAACGGCTGTCTGGTTTTAACTGATTACGCTGGACGCTATAAAACCCTTCCGGGCTTTTGAAATCGCCCTGACGCTGTTTTGGTCCTAACCCGCCGGAATATTTACAGATTTTATAACTGTCGAGCAGTTGATATTGCTCGCCCATTTTGACGTAGAGATCGAGCGTGCGCTCTTCCTTGAAGATTTGGATGTAGACAGGAGATCCCATCAACTGCTGCTTATACTCTTTGCTCACTGGCGTGGTGGAACTACCGCTGCCCAGCAAACTGGCAAACGAAACGCACGGGATCAACAACATCGCAAGAATTAATGCGATTTTACGCATACTGCTTATTCCTTGATAAAACGGTTACACACGCCAGGGCGGCAAAATAGATCCCAAATCGGAATAGTCTGGATTTGGAAGGCTCACATTATCACCAAAAGAGTTTTACGCAAGCCTGTCGGCGCAGGGTTTACAAATTTCATCGGAAGCGGGCTTTACCCAAATAGCGCCGCGTGAGTTCCAGTTCTCTCAAATCGTAAAAGTTTATCGGTAAGTTTGTAAATCAGGATCCAGTCCGGTTCGACATGAGCATCGCGATAACCTTTCCATGAACCTTGCAGCGGGTGGTCTTTATAAACGGCTGGAAGCGGTAAAGTATTATTGATAAGAAGCGTCATAAGATATTTCAATTTATTCATATCCTTATGACGCTTTTGTGCAAGTTTTACATCCTTTGAAAATTGTCCCGAGTATTCAATATCCCTTTGAATCATATTTAAATTCCTAATTTATCAAATAAATCATCGGCGTCTTTGGCCTTATGAACATCAACGCCAGCTTCGCTGTTTTTGATTGATTGAATGGTTGATTGATTAGGCTCGCGTAAATCAAACGGCAATGCCTTTTCACGCGCGACTTTTGTGAGGGTTATGCGAACCAGGTCAGAGATGGTCAGCCCCATCCCGGCTAGTACGTCCGCCGCCTGATTCTTCAAATCCTCATCGATTCGGGCGCGAACAAACGCGTTAGCAGCCATTGGGGTATCTCCTGTGCTGTATATTTATTCAGCTTGAATTGTAGCTCAAATGAGCAACAGCGACAATCCATGAGTAATTTAATAAACGGATGTTTTTACATAATTAACTGAAATATATTTATTAATTTTATAATAATGGTTTATTAAGTTTGTTCAGGTACGGGCCGGGATACACTGCAACATCAATGCATGACCAGCCATTATTGAGAATGTCTTTGCCGTCGATTCCCTCTTTTGTGTTGTCGGGATTATTGTTGCTTTGCTTGCCGTTTTCTTCATTTGCCAGCGCCACCCCATCACACATCTCTTTCAGCTACGCCGCCCGCCAGCGGATGCAAAACCGTGCCAGACTGCTAAAACAGTACCAGGTACATCTGAAAAAACAGGCCAGCTACATTGTGGAAGGTAATGCCGAAAGCAGAAGGGCGCTGCGCCAGCATAACCGCGAACAGATAAAACAGCATCCTGAATGGTTTCCTGCGCCGCTCAAGGCGAGTGACAGACGCTGGCAGGCACTGGCAGAGAACAACCATTTCTTAAGCAGCGATCATCTGCACAATATCACCGAAGTGGCGATCCACCGCCTGGAGCAGCAGCTTGGCAAGCCTTACGTCTGGGGCGGCACGCGGCCCGATCAAGGCTTCGACTGTAGCGGGTTGGTTTTTTATGCCTACAACAAGATCCTCGAAGCGAAACTCCCGCGCACGGCCAATGAGATGTATCACTACCATCGGGCGACGATTGTGGCGAACAACGACCTGCGCCGGGGTGATTTGCTGTTTTTCCATATTCATAGCCGCGAAATTGCCGATCATATGGGCGTGTATCTGGGCGATGGACAGTTTATCGAGTCGCCGCGCACAGGGGAAACCATTCGGATAAGTCGGTTAGCCGAACCTTTCTGGCAGGATCACTTTTTGGGCGTGCGGCGGATTTTGACGGAAGAGACGATTTTGTAAATGGGTAATATTGACGAACTGACAAAAGATCGGATGCCACGCGGCATCCGGCCTGTTTACATCTGGGCTGAAAACTCACGTTCTAATACATCAACAATGAGCTGGTTTTTTGAAATGGAATGTTGTCTGGCGACGATGGTCAGCCGTGAATCGATGTGATGTGGCACACGAAGCGTCAGGCGTTTTTGCCCTTCTTCTTCACGAAAAGGAGCAATGCCGTCCTCTTCACAATCCGCAATCCACTCATCCAGCGCGCTTTCACCTTCACGATATAATGCCTCAATACTTGTGGCTACAAAGTCACAATAACCGTTTACATTGAGGAACTTGCCGCGAAATGCGTTGATATCGGCTTCAAATGTCACTGCGGCTGGTTGACCTTTAATGGTGATAATGTTTGATGCTTTATTCATAATCTACCCCTGCACAGTTAACAAACCACTCCTTAAGACCTGTTACTGCGCCTTTATCCATCACATTCTTTGGATGTGGCTCATGAGTACTGAATTTGGTCGTTCCAATCTGAAATTTTCGTCTGGAACCATTGTTATTTTTTATTGTTCCACCCACAGCTTTAATGAGTGCAACAACATCATCCCATTTAATTCCAGATTTTGGCGGCTCCGTCATAACATCGTCGAATGTTTTTCTATGGCGAGAGCCTAACGCGCTGACCTTAATCATACTATCAATCAATGGCGTCATTGTATGGTGTCATCGTAGTACGATTATAATATGACGTCAAACAATGGCGTCAGATTCTGCAAAGGGTGAAATAATCCCCCCAATCAACTCAACGCCCCCATAATCTTCAACTCCAGCTCATCCGGCACTTCGTTATACGACAGCACATGCAGCCCCGGCGCAAACAATCTCGCATAGCGCGCCAGCAAAGGACGCAGCTGCGGCGGAACCAGCAGCACCGGATCTTTCCCTGCCGCTTTCATCTGCTCCTTCACCTGCGGCATCGTGCTCTGGAACTGGTTGAGCATATTCGGGTCGACCGGCACGCTGTCGAGCATCACTTTGCCGCCCTGTTGCGCCTGATTCACCACGTTGGTCAGCAGATTTTCCAGCTCATTATTCAACGTATACACCGTCAGCTCCTGCTTGCGAACAAACGGATGGGTAATGCTGCGCCGCAGCGCCAGGCGCACATCGGCGGCCAGCAGAATATGATCTTTCGTCACCGTGCTACTGGCGACCAGAACGGTGGCGATAGTGACGATATCGCGCAGGGAAACGCCTTCGGTCAGCAGCGCGCGGTACACTTTCAGCAACTGGCTGTAATTGAGCGCCGCGCTTAAATCTTCCGCCAGCCGTGGTGCCATCGACGACAGGCGGTTATGTAGCTGCGTAATATCATCATAATTAAACAAATCAGGGATATAGCTGCGCACAATTTTGTTCACATGGGTGGCAATCACGCTGGCGCTGTCGATCACCTGATACCCCATATTCAGCGCCTTCGCTTTCTGCGCAGGCTGAATCCAGGTCACTGGCATCCCATACGCCGGGTCGTTCCCCAGCACGCCGTCAATCTCGCCGTAGGTTTCGCTGGAGGGCAGGGCCATCAGTTTATCCGCCGGAATATCCGCTTCATCAGCCTTAATGCCGTTGATGAAAATGGCGTACTGGCTCGGCTTAAGGCGGAAGTTTTCCCGAATGCGGATCTCTGGTAGCAGCACGCCGTTGCCGTCGGAGATCACCTGCCGCACGCCGCGAATTCGCTGGGTGAGCGGGTTACCCTGCGCTTTATCGACCAGCGCCACCAGCTTATAACCGAGGCTTAAACTGATGGGTTCGATCAGCGGAATTGTCTCCCAACTGACCTGTTGCTCGCTGGTTTCGGTGATAGTGCGGGTCAGCGTTTCGAGGCTTTTCTCTTCCGCCTCTGCCGCCTGCGGGCGTTTGCTCATCCGCCAGCCGGTAAAGCCAAGCAGGGCGCTGAACATCAGGAACGGGAAGTGCGGCATTCCCGGCACCACCGCCAGCACGAACATAATCCCGGTGGCGGTGTAGAGCACCGATGGACTTGCCAGCAACTGGTGGCGCACGTCGTGGGCGATATCGCCGTTATCGCTGACGCGGGTGACAATAATCGCCGCTGCGGTGGAGAGCAGTAGGGAAGGGATCTGCGCCACCAGGCCGTCACCGATAGTCATCAGCACATACTGCTGGAAGGCGGCATCGGCGCTCAGGTTGTATTTGAAGATCCCGATACAGACGCCGCCGATCAGGTTGATCGCCAGAATCATCATCCCGGCGATAGCGTCCCCGCGCACAAACTTCGATGCCCCGTCCATCGCGCCGTAGAAATCGGCCTCGCTGGCAACATCCTTACGCCGGGTTTGCGCCTGCGCCTGGTTGATCAATCCGGCGTTAAGATCGGCGTCAATCGCCATCTGTTTGCCGGGCATCGCGTCCAGGGTAAAGCGGGCGGAAACCTCGGAAATACGCTCGGCCCCTTTGGTGACGACGATAAAGTTGATTGTGAACAGCGTCAGTAAATCCGAGCGTGAAAGCATTATGGCGGCGCTGCATGGGCAGTCGATCTTCAACGGTGGCGGGCTGTCGCCGTTAAATAAAATAAGCCCGACTCATCCGCCGAAACCGACTACCGTGGCGGTGCCGGAAGAAACTGAGAAAAAAGCACGTGATGTGAACGAGAAAACGGCGTTACTGAAGAAGAAATCCGCCACTGAACTGGGCGAGCTGGCGACCAATATCAACACCATTGCCCGTAATGCGCATATGGAAGCGAATCTGGAGATGGAGATTGTTCCGCAGGGATTACGCGTGCTGATTAAAGATGACCAGAACCACAATATGTTTGAACGCGGCAGCGCGAAGATTATGCCGTTTTTTAAAACGCTGCTGGTGGAATTAGCGCCTGTTTTTGACTCACTCGATAACAAGATCATTATCACCGGGCATACCGATGCGATGGCCTATAAAAGCAATATCTATAACAACTGGAACCTTTCGGGTGACCGCGCGCTCTCTGCCCGTCGGGTGCTGGAAGATGCCGGAATGCCGGAAGATAAAGTGATGCAGGTAAGCGCGATGGCGGACCAGATGCTGCTGGACGCGAAGGATCCGCAAAGCGCAGGCAACCGGCGCATTGAGATTATGGTGCTAACCAAAAGCGCCTCGGACACGCTGTATCAATATTTTGGTCAGCATGGGGATAAAGTGGTGCAGCCGTTGGTGCAAAAACTGGATAAGCAGCATGGGTAACAAAAACAGCCTCCTGTAGGCCGGACAAGCGCAGCGCATCCGGCGTTAAGGGGGACTGATTGCAAAACCTTTACGCATTTCTCAAACCCTAAAATCACTGTATACTTTACCAGTATTGAGAGGTGAGCGATGCGTAAAATCATTCATGTGGATATGGACTGCTTTTTCGCAGCGGTGGAGATGCGTGATAATCCCGCCCTGCGCGATATCCCTGTTGCTATTGGCGGTAGCCGCGAACGTCGGGGGGTGATCAGCACCGCCAATTATCCCGCGCGTAAATTTGGTGTACGCAGCGCAATGCCAACCGGCATGGCGCTCAAATTATGCCCGCACCTCACCTTGCTTCCGGGGCGCTTTGACGCCTACAAAGAAGCCTCAAATCATATCCGCGAAATCTTCTCGCGTTACACTTCGCGCATTGAACCGCTGTCGCTGGATGAAGCCTATCTCGATGTCACCGACAGCGTGCATTGCCACGGTTCTGCGACTCTCATCGCCCAGGAAATCCGTCAGACAATCTTTAACGAGTTGCACCTGACGGCTTCTGCGGGCGTGGCGCCGGTTAAATTTCTCGCCAAAATCGCCTCTGACATGAACAAACCCAACGGTCAGTTTGTGATTACACCTGCTGACGTTCCTGCATTTCTGCAAACGTTGCCGCTGGCGAAGATTCCTGGTGTCGGCAAAGTATCAGCGGCAAAACTAGAGGCGATGGGACTGCGCACCTGCGGTGATGTACAAAAGTGTGATCTGGTGACCTTGCTCAAACGCTTTGGCAAATTTGGCCGCATTTTGTGGGAGCGTAGCCAGGGTATCGACGAGCGCGATGTTAACAGTGAACGGCTGCGTAAATCCGTCGGAGTGGAACGCACGATGGCGGAAGATATCCATCACTGGTCTGAATGTGAAGCGATTATTGAGCGGCTTTATCCTGAACTGGAGCGCCGTCTGGCAAAGGTGAAGCCTGATTTACTGATCGCCCGCCAGGGAGTGAAATTAAAGTTCGATGATTTTCAGCAAACCACTCAGGAGCATGTCTGGCCGCGTTTGAATAAAGCTGACCTAATCGCCACTGCGCGTAAAACCTGGGATGAACGTCGCGGCGGACGCGGTGTACGGTTGGTGGGGTTGCATGTGACGTTGCTTGATCCGCAAATGGAAAGACAACTGGTGTTGGGATTATGAATAACATACAAATAAGAGACTATCAGCCTGGCGATTTTCAGCAACTATGCGCTATTTTCATTAGAGCGGTTACGATGACTGCCAGTCAGCATTATTCACCGCAACAAATTGCCGCCTGGGCGCAGATTGATGAATCTCGCTGGAGGGAGAAACTCGTGCAATCACAAGTGCGGGTTGCGGTCATTAATGCACAACTGGTCGGCTTTATTACCTGCATTGAACACTATATCGATATGCTATTTGTTGAGCCGGAATACACCCGCTGTGGTGTCGCTAGTACCTTGTTAAAACCTTTTATTAAGTCTGAATCCGAACTTACGGTTGATGCCAGCATAACCGCAAAACCCTTTTTTGAACGTTATGGTTTTCAGGTAGTTAAGCAGCAGCGCGTTGAATGCCGGGGAGAGTGGTTTACTAATTTTTATATGCGATATAAACAGCAACATTAAATCCAGCTTGCAATGAAAATAACGTCCGCCTAATATGTGCGCGTTTTCTTATTCCACAAACTGCAAGGAGGTAAATCATGACAAATCCTTTATCAATGACTCTTTGCAGACCTTTCCAGGATTAATTCTTTTTTTCTTGCCCTGGATTCGTCTGCCATTTCCTGATTTTTTATGTTTATAAATGGAATGGTACATGGACAAATATATTCGTCCCTTATCCGATGCGGTATTTACCATCGCATCTGATGACCTGTGGATCGAGAGTTCAGCGATCCAACAATTACATACCACGGCAAATTTACCCAACATGCAACGCGTAGTAGGGATGCCTGATTTACACCCCGGACGCGGCTACCCGATTGGAGCAGCGTTCTTCTCCGTAGGTCGTTTTTACCCGGCACTGGTCGGTAATGATATCGGCTGCGGCATGGCGCTATGGCAAACAGATATCCTTACTCGCAAATACAACGCCGATAAGTTCGAAAAGCGATTGTCTGCGCTGGATGACGTTGCTGAAGAAAGCTGGCTGGAGGAAAACCTGCCATCAGCATTTGCACAGCACCCGTGGCGCAGCGCGCTTGGCTCCATCGGTGGCGGCAATCATTTTGCTGAACTGCAACAGATTGATCAAATCATCGACGCTGAACTGTTTGCACTGGCAGGCCTGGATGCGCAGCATCTGCAACTGCTGGTTCATAGCGGCTCGCGTGGTTTCGGGCAGTCTGTTTTACAAAAACATATTGTCTCATTTTCGCACCATGGTTTGCCGGAAGGCAGTGACGACGCGCTACGTTATATCTCGGAGCATGACGATGCGCTGGCGTTTGCTCGCATGAATCGCCAGATGATCGCTCTGCGCATAATGCAGCAGGTGAAAGCCAGCGGAAGTCCGGTTCTGGATGTGGCGCATAACTTTATTACCGCAAGTCAAATTGGCGATCAACAAGGCTGGTTACACCGTAAAGGGGCTACGCCTGATGACCGTGGCCTGGTGATTATTCCCGGTTCTCGCGGTGATTACTCATGGCTTGTACTGCCTGTCAGTAGCGAAGAAACATTGCACTCGCTGGCTCATGGGGCAGGGCGCAAATGGGGGCGCACCGAGTGTAAAGGGCGGCTGGCAGCGAAATATACGACGACGCAACTCTCACGTACTGAACTTGGTAGCCGGGTAATTTGCCGCGATAAACAACTCATCTTCGAAGAAGCGCCACAAGCCTATAAATCGGCTGAAAGCGTGGTGCAATGTCTGGTGCAGGCCGGTTTAATTATTCCTGTCGCGCGGCTGCGTCCGGTACTGACGCTCAAAAACAGTGGAGGGAAAAAAGGATGATCTTGTTGCAACTCTCCTCTGCCCAGGGGCCGGAAGAATGCTGTCTCGCAGTGAAAAAGGCGCTGGACAGGCTGATTAAAGAAGCATCCCAACAGCGTGTTGCGGTAACAGTGCTGGAAACAGAAACGGGGCGCTATTCAGACACGCTGCGTTCGGCACTGGTTTCTCTGGATGGCGATAACGCACTGGCATTAAGTGAAAGCTGGTGCGGTACTATCCAGTGGATTTGCCCCAGCCCATACCGGCCTCATCACGGGCGTAAAAACTGGTTTCTGGGTATTGGTCGTTTTACCGCTGATGAGCAGGAACAATCAGATGCGATCCGTTATGAGACGCTGCGTTCGTCGGGGCCGGGCGGTCAACATGTTAATAAGACCGACTCGGCGGTGCGCGCCACGCATCTGGCAACCGGGATTAGCGTGAAAGTACAGTCCGAGCGCAGCCAGCATGATAACAAACGGCTGGCGCGATTGCTGATTACCTGGAAGCTGGAACAACAGCAACAGGAAAATAGCGCAACGCTGAAATCGCAGCGGCGAATGTTCCATCACCAGATTGAACGTGGTAACCCGCGACGGACATTTACAGGGATGGCATTTATCGAAGGGTAATTGAGGAACGTCTCCCGCCGTTTTCTTCGTGAAAGCGGCGGACAAAAACGAAAGGAATCGTCATGTTTATTGGTCATCTTCCTGCTGGATATTTAATAACTTGTACTTTAGTGAAACGCTTGCCGCTGATTGCTCGTCATGCGCGCTGGGCGATGATTATTGGCTTAGTCGGGGCCGTTGCACCCGATTTCGATCTCTTCTGGTGCTATCTGGTGGATAATGGGCAACGACATCATCATCTTTACCCGTCTCATTGGCCATTATTATGGTTTGCTCTGCTGGCGGCGACATTAGTCTGGGCAGGAATAGCGAAGAATAAACTGCCGGCGTGGTTGGGCGTGGTGTTTTGCCTGAATAGTATCGTGCATTTATTACTCGATACGCTGGTCGGTGATATCTGGTGGCTGATGCCTTTCGTTAACCAACCATTTGCACTTTTTCATATTACGGCGATACATCATCCGTGGTGGCTCAATTTTTTATTACACTGGTCGTTTTTACTGGAACTGGCATTAGTGGCTGCCGCCATTGCCATGTGGTGCAGACGTAATGCCAAAATGGTAAAAGCATGAAAAAATTATTCTGACTTTAAGCGGCGTAACATGTTTCCTGGGGAAATTCTCCAGTGGTTAAGTATGTTCTTCTGACTTTTCCCCAGGCTCTGAACATATAAAAATTCTGCTTTTCACCCTTAAGTTCTTTCACGGATTCCAGCGCAAAATTTTCTTTAGTGATCAGAAATTCCCCCCATGAAATATGGTCGCAACTATATAAATATGCGACCTTTTCCTGGGTTTCATAATGTTTTGTTATTTCGATATAGATAGCCATTGACTTCAAACAGAAGTCCACGCCCGCAGGCGTGGACTTCATCGTTATTACTTCGCAGGAATTTCTTTCAGTAGTTCAGTCAGAAGCCGCCAGTAGTGACCAACGCTTTCGATATGAACTTGTTCATCCGGAGAGTGTGGATCGGTGATAGTCGGCCCGATAGAAACCATGTCCATTTCCGGATACGGTTTTTTGAACAGACCACATTCCAGACCCGCGTGGATAATCTGGATGTTCGGCGTCTTGTTGAACAGACGCTGATAGGTTTCACGTACCAGATGCATCACCGGAGAGTTAGCATCCGGCTGCCAGCCAGGATATGCGCCTTTCGCTTCGGTTTTCGCGCCAGCCAGTTTACCCAGCGAATCCAGCATACTGACCACGTAGTCTTTACCGCTGTCGATCAGAGAACGGATCAGGCAGTGAATTTCTACGTTGTTGTCGGTCATGGTCACCACACCCACGTTCAGTGAGGTTTCAACCACGCCTTTTGCCACGTCGGAGTTGCGGATCACACCGTTCGGGGTGGCGTTCAGCAGACGAATAAAGGTATCGCGAGATTTAGCGGTCAACGCAGTTTTGTCGTTCGCTACTGAATCCAGCAGTAATGCCAGGTTTTTCTCTTTCTCTGCCAGCTCGTTTTTCAGGATCTCCTGATAGGTATTCACCAGCGATTTCAGTGCGTCGACTTTATCAGCTGCGACAGCAATGGTTGCAAAGGCTTCACGCGGGATGGCGTTACGCAGTGTGCCGCCGTTGAAATCGATAAGGCGCAGATCCAGTTCTTCCGCATGACCCGCCAGGAAACGCACCAGCAGTTTGTTCGCATTACCCAGGCCAACGTGGATTTCACCGCCAGAGTGACCACCTTTCAGACCTTTTAAGGTTAATTTAAAGGTTTCAAAACCTGCCGGAACTGTTTCACGGTCTAAATGCAGGTTGGAGGTGAAGTCGATACCCCCCGCACAACCCATGTAGATTTCACCTTCTTCTTCGGAGTCGGTGTTAATCAGAATATCTGCCTGTAACCAGTTGCTCTGTAAGCCGAACGCACCGTCCATACCGGCTTCTTCGGTCATGGTCAGCAGCACTTCCAGCGGGCCGTGTACTACGTTGTCATCGGCAAGCACCGCCAGCGCAGAGGCCATGCCAATGCCGTTATCTGCACCGAGCGTGGTGCCGCGTGCTTTAACCCATTCGCCATCAATATAAGGCTGGATAGGATCTTTGGTGAAGTCGTGCACGGTGTCGTTGTTTTTCTGCGGCACCATATCGAGGTGAGCTTGTAAGACGACCGGTTTACGATTTTCCATACCTGCGGTGGCAGGTTTACGAATCAGGATATTCCCCACTTGATCGCGTTCGACATGGAAACCTTTTTCTTTTGCCCAACCTACAATGTATTCAGCAAGCTGCTCTTCGTGGTAGGACGGGTGAGGAATAGAACAGATTTTGGCAAAAATATCCCACAGCGGCTGTGGAGATAATTGAGACAGTTCAGACACGTTAAGTCTCCTTGTCGATCACCCGCAAAACAGTATTGCAGGTCACAGGGTTAGCAGAAAATGTTGTCAGCACAAGTCAGGCTTGCGAGATATGTTTGAGAATACCACTTTATCCAGCGACAGGTAGTAGCAGTGCGCAAAAAGACGCGGACTTATGTGAAATACTGGTTTTTAGTGCGTCAGATCTCTATAATCTCGCGCAACCTATTTTCCCCTCGAACACTTTTTAAGCCGTAGATAAACAGGCTGGGACACTTCACATGAGCGAAAAATACATCGTCACCTGGGACATGTTGCAGATCCATGCACGTAAACTCGCAAGCCGACTGATGCCTTCTGAACAATGGAAAGGCATTATTGCCGTTAGCCGTGGCGGTCTGGTACCGGGTGCGTTACTGGCGCGTGAACTGGGTATTCGTCATGTCGATACCGTTTGTATTTCCAGCTACGATCACGATAACCAGCGCGAACTGAAAGTGCTGAAACGTGCAGAAGGCGACGGTGAAGGTTTCATCGTCATTGATGATCTGGTGGATACCGGTGGTACTGCGGTTGCGATTCGTGAAATGTATCCTAAAGCGCACTTTGTCACCATCTTCGCTAAACCGGCTGGTCGTCCACTGGTTGATGATTATGTTATTGATATCCCACAAGATACCTGGATTGAGCAACCGTGGGATATGGGTGTGGTATTCGTTCCGCCTATCTCTGGTCGCTAATCTTTTCAACGCCTGGCTTTGCCGGGCGTTGTTCTTTTTAACTGCAGGCGAGTTACAATAGCTTCCAGTAAGTATTCCTGGAGGTTGCATTCATGACACAGGCAAACCTGAGCGAAACCCTGTTCAAACCCCGCTTTAAACACCCTGAAACCTCGACGCTTGTCCGCCGTTTTAATCACGGTGCACAACCGCCTGTGCAGTCGGCTCTTGATGGCAAAACTATTCCCCACTGGTATCGCATGATTAACCGCCTGATGTGGATCTGGCGCGGCGTTGATCCGCGTGAAATCCTCGACGTCCAGGCGCGTATTGTGATGAGCGATGCCGAACGCACCGACAATGATTTGTACGATACGGTGATTGGTTACCGTGGCGGTAACTGGATTTATGAGTGGGCCACCCAGGCGATGTTGTGGCAACAGAAAGCGTGCGCGGAAGAAAATCCACAAGTCAGCGGTCGTTACTGGCTGCACGCAGCGACGTTGTACAATATTGCTGCCTATCCACACCTGAAGGGTGATGATCTGGCAGAACAGGCTCAGACGTTATCAAACCGCGCTTATGAAGAAGCGGCGCAACGTCTGCCAGGAACGATGCGGCAAATGGAATTCACTGTGCCAGGGGGCGCGCCCATCACCGGGTTTCTCCATATGCCAAAAGGCGATGGTCCGTTCCCGACAGTATTAATGTGTGGTGGTCTGGATGCGATGCAAACGGACTATTACTCCCTTTATGAGCGTTATTTTGCGCCGCGCGGCATTGCGATGTTGACTATCGATATGCCTTCGGTTGGTTTTTCTTCAAAATGGAAACTCACCCAGGATTCCAGCCTTCTGCATCAGCATGTGTTAAAGGCTCTGCCTAACGTGCCGTGGGTAGATCACACACGCGTTGCGGCCTTTGGTTTCCGTTTTGGTGCTAACGTCGCTGTACGTCTGGCTTACCTTGAATCGCCGCGTCTGAAAGCTGTGGCCTGTTTAGGTCCAGTGGTTCACACCTTGCTGAGTGATTTTAATTGCCAACAACAGGTGCCGGAAATGTATCTTGACGTTCTGGCGAGTCGTTTAGGGATGCACGATGCTTCCGATGAAGCGTTACGTGTAGAGCTGAATCGCTATTCATTGAAAGTGCAAGGGTTGCTGGGACGTCGCTGCCCAACGCCAATGTTATCAGGCTTCTGGAAGAACGATCCGTTCAGCCCGGAAGAGGATTCACGATTAATCACTTCGTCATCTGCTGACGGTAAATTGTTAGAAATTCCATTCAATCCTGTGTATCGGAATTTTGACAAAGCACTCCAGGAAATTACCAACTGGCTCGAAAAGCGATTGTGTTAAAAATTTGCTAAATTTTGTCAATTTGGTAAAACAGTTGCTTCACAACAGGAGATCGCAATGACGTTACCGAGTGGACACCCGAAAAGCAGATTGATCAAAAAATTTACCGCACTAGGCCCGTATATTCGTGAAGGTAAGTGCGAAGATAATCGATTCTTTTTCGATTGTCTGGCTGTATGCGTCAATGTGAAGCCGGCACCGGAAGTGCGTGAGTTCTGGGGCTGGTGGATGGAACTGGAAGCGCAGGAATCCCGTTTTACCTACAGTTACCAGTTTGGTCTGTTCGATAAAGCAGGCGACTGGACGCATGTTCAGGTAAAAGATGCGGAAGTGGTTGAGCGGCTGGAGCACACCCTGCGCGAGTTTCATGAAAAGCTGCGTGAACTGCTGGCGACGCTGAATCTGAAGCTGGAACCGGCGGATGATTTTCGTGATGAGCCGGTGAAGTTAACGGCGTGAGTGAAAAGTGCCGGATGCGATGTTTGAGCATCTCTTCCGGCCTGAAATAGTGGTTTTCGTAGGCCGGATAAGGCGTTCACGCCGCATCCGGCAATATTATTAAAACTGATATGTCATCCCAACCGCGACAATATCATCATTATTAATATTCAACTTATTATCGCTATCCAGTTGGTTGATTTTATAATCAACAAACGCTGACATGTTTTTGTTGAAATAATACGTGGCACCGACATCAATATAATTGACCAGATCCTCATCACCGATACCTTCAATATCTTTTCCTTTCGATAGCACATAACCTAAAGATGGACGCAGACCAAAGTCGAATTGGTATTGCGCGACCGCTTCAAAATTCTGTGTCTTATTAGCAAAACCGCCAGAAATTGGCGTCATTTTACGCGTTTCAGAATAGATGGTTGCCAGGTAAATATTATTGGCATCGTATTTAAGACCCGTTGCCCACGCTTCGGCGCGTTTGCCCGTACCACGGCTTTGCAGGTTCTGCTCGTTGGTGCGATCAGAGTTGGTATAGGCTCCACTGATAGCGAAATCGCTGCCGCCAAAGTCATACGTCAGTGAAGTACCAAACCCATCGCCGTTCTGCTTTTTAACATCGCGGTTTTCGTTTTTCCCTTGATATTGCAGGGTTAAGTTCAGGCCATCAATAACACCGAAGAAGTCGGTGTTCCGATACGTCGCCAGTCCGCTGGCGCGTTTGGTCATAAAGTTGTCGGTCTGCGCCGAGGAGTCGCCACCAAATTCCGGGAACATATCGGTCCAGGCTTCGACGTCATACAGCGCGCCCAGGTTACGTCCATAATCGAAAGAACCTAAATCCTTATATTTCAACCCGGCAAAAGCGAGACGTGTTTTTTGCTGTGCGGTATCACTCTCCGCTTTATTTCCGGCAAACTCCGCTTCCCACCGACCATAACCGGTCAGTTGATCATTAATTTGTGTTTCACCTTTAAAACCAAAACGGATATAACTCTGGTCGCCATCTTTACTGTCATTATCACTCATATAATGCATGGCTTTAACTTTGCCATAGACATCCAGTTTATTACCGTCTTTGTTATATATTTCTGCGGCCTGTACGGATGCAGATGCCACAATACCCATCACCACTAATGCCAGAGTGCTCTTTTTCATTTTCATTCCTGATTTTAATTAACGCGCGAATATTCAGCGGGAGAGACCCGTTCAAAACAGGAAAGTTTTTAACCTGAGATTGTTAAAGATATATTACAGATTAATAATATTCTTAAAATGTGGTAATTTATTAAATCTGTAATAAAAACGTAAACAACTGCCGCTACGCTTGCTGATCCCGCGCAACAAAACGCTATGCTTTGCTCGCAGATGGTTGGCAACCGGCGACAGTCCTGCTAAAACGTTCGTTTGATATCATTTTTCCTAAAATTGAATGGCAGAGAATCATGAGTGACAGCCAGACGCTGGTGGTAAAACTCGGCACCAGTGTGCTAACAGGCGGATCGCGCCGTCTGAACCGTGCCCATATCGTAGAACTTGTTCGCCAGTGCGCGCAGTTACATGCCGCCGGGCATCGGATAGTCATTGTGACGTCGGGCGCGATTGCCGCCGGACGTGAGCACCTGGGTTACCCGGAACTGCCGGCGACTATCGCCTCGAAGCAACTATTGGCGGCGGTAGGGCAGAGTCGACTGATTCAACTGTGGGAACAACTCTTTGCAATTTACGGCATTCACGTCGGGCAGATGCTGCTGACCCGTGCCGATATGGAAGACCGTGAACGCTTCCTGAACGCCCGCGATACGCTGCGTGCGCTGCTCGATAACAACATTGTTCCGGTAATTAATGAGAATGATGCTGTTGCTACGGCGGAGATTAAAGTCGGCGATAACGACAACCTTTCTGCGCTGGCGGCGATTCTGGCGGGTGCCGATAAACTGTTGCTGCTGACCGATCAAAAAGGTTTGTATACCGCTGACCCGCGCAACAATCCGCAGGCAGAACTGATTAAAGATGTTTACGGCATTGATGACGCACTGCGGGCGATTGCCGGTGACAGCGTTTCAGGTCTCGGAACCGGCGGTATGGGCACCAAATTGCAGGCCGCTGACGTGGCTTGCCGTGCGGGGATCGACACTATTATTGCCGCAGGTAACAAGCCGGGCGTCATTGGTGATGCGATGGAAGGTATTTCTGTCGGTACGCTGTTCCATGCCCAGGCAACGCCTTTAGAAAATCGTAAACGCTGGATTTTCGGCGCGCCACCGGCGGGTGAAATTACTGTAGATGAAGGGGCGACCGCCGCCATTCTTGAACGCGGCAGCTCCCTGTTGCCGAAAGGTATTAAAAGCGTGAGCGGCAACTTCTCGCGTGGTGAAGTCATTCGTATTTGCAACCTCGAAGGTCGCGATATTGCTCATGGCGTCAGCCGTTACAACAGCGATGCATTGCGTCGCATTGCCGGACACCACTCGCAAGAAATTGATGCAATACTGGGATATGAATATGGCCCGGTTGCCGTTCACCGTGATGACATGATTACCCGTTAAGGAGCAGGCCGATGCTGGAACAAATGGGCATTGCCGCGAAGCAAGCCTCGTATAAATTAGCGCAACTCTCCAGCCGCGAAAAAAATCGCGTGCTGGAAAAGATCGCCGATGAACTGGAAGCACAAAGCGAAAGCATCCTCAACGCTAATGCCCAGGATGTTGCTGACGCGCGTGCCAATGGCCTTAGCGAAGCGATGCTTGACCGTCTGGCACTGACGCCCGCACGGCTGAAAGGCATTGCCGACGATGTGCGCCAGGTGTGTAATCTCGCCGATCCGGTGGGGCAGGTGATTGATGGTGGTGTGCTGGATAGCGGTTTGCGTCTGGAGCGTCGTCGCGTGCCGTTGGGGGTGATTGGCGTAATTTATGAAGCGCGCCCGAACGTGACGGTTGATGTCGCTTCCCTGTGCCTGAAAACCGGTAACGCGGTGATCCTGCGCGGTGGTAAAGAAACCTGTCGCACCAACGCTGCAACGGTGGCGGTGATTCAGGACGCCCTGCAATCCTGCGGTTTACCGGCAGGTGCTGTACAGGCGATTGATAATCCGGATCGCGCGTTGGTCAGTGAAATGCTACGCATGGATAAATACATCGACATGCTGATCCCTCGCGGCGGGGCTGGTTTGCATAAACTGTGCCGCGAACAGTCGACAATTCCGGTGATCACGGGCGGTATTGGCGTCTGCCATATTTACGTTGATGAAAGTGCAGAGATCGCTGAAGCCCTGAAAGTAATCGTCAACGCGAAAACTCAGCGCCCGAGTACGTGTAATACGGTAGAAACGTTGCTGGTGAATAAAAACATCGCTGATAGCTTCCTGCCTGCATTAAGCAAGCAAATGGCGGAAAGTGGCGTGACATTACACGCTGATGCAGTTGCATTAGCACAGTTGCAAGCAGGCCCCGCGAAGGCGGTGGCTGTTAAAGCCGAAGAGTACGACGATGAGTTTCTGTCATTAGATTTGAACGTCAAAATCGTCAGCGATCTGGACGATGCCATCGCGCATATTCGTGAACACGGCACGCAACACTCCGATGCGATCCTGACGCGTGATATGCGCAACGCCCAGCGTTTTGTTAACGAAGTGGATTCCTCCGCTGTTTACGTTAACGCTTCAACCCGTTTTACCGACGGCGGCCAGTTTGGTCTGGGGGCGGAAGTCGCGGTAAGCACACAAAAACTCCACGCGCGCGGCCCAATGGGGCTGGAAGCACTGACCACTTACAAGTGGATCGGCATTGGTGATTACACCGTTCGTGCGTAAATAAAACCGGGTGATGCAAAAGTAGCCGTTTGATTCACAAGGCCATTGACGCATCGCCCGGTTAGTTTTAACCTTGTCCACCGTGATTCACGTTCGTGAACATGTCCTTTCAGGGCCGATATAGCTCAGTTGGTAGAGCAGCGCATTCGTAATGCGAAGGTCGTAGGTTCGACTCCTATTATCGGCACCATCAAGAAAATCAATAACTTAGCTTAACTTCTCTAAGAAATTGTATCTTCTGTTATCACTTACAAACGCCTATACGTTGTTATGGGCTTTGGTAGTGTAACACGTATGGGCGAGTAGTTCCCAGGCTCAACCTCGTAACAAGTTCCTTTGAAGCTGGAAGACGTGCCACCGTCTCTAAACCTTCTACCAAAACTCTTAGCAAGATGTTCCACACCTGGCGCGGTGTCCAATGATGCTACACGTCGTGAGACGTTGCAGAGGATAAACAGGCTAAATGATGGGAAGAGTTTTAAGTGCAATAGTGGATTAAAGCCCACCTCTTCAAAACCTAACTTGATCGGGAAAGAATCAAGCTCTAGCACGGTTTCGTCCACCGGAGTACAACGGGTGCCTGATAAGAGAAGAACTGCTAAGACTTCATAGCTTTTGTGAAAAAGCCCTTTTTAGTGGATACGCCTACGGCGCTTATTTTTTGGTATAACCATCAAAGGCGCTTTATGGCTCCTATTGTCTTGAAAATGTATCTTTACTTGTATTGTGTTTTATGCGTAGTCTCCCTGTGTAGTATGTAACTTGTTAATTTTCATATGAATACAGAGGCACACGATGAAAAACATTGCAGCTATCAAACGTAATAACCGCAAGATTCACGCTCGTAAGTTCCTGTCTACGCCAGAGGGAAAAGCCTGGCTAGAACGTAAACAGCGAGAGAACGAAGAAAGAAAACTCCTTAGTGAGTTGAAATGGCTTAAGGATTGAATCACCAGTAGGCGCATAACACATCCAGCGATCAAAGATGTGTTTATGCACCTGATAGTGAAATTATTAAAGTCGTTTAGTTAACATCGCCATTGCTTGAGCAATAATTGCAACAGCGTCCATCTCTTCACTGGAAGCGATGCAAATGCGGTAACTAATAGCCACAACGAATACATCAATAACGAGAAAGTGAATAGTGTGAAGATGTTTTGAAAGTAAATGCATAACTTCCTCCGGTTTGTAGATAGGAGGATTAGAACACGCATTAAATGATGTTGCAACAATGGCAATTTAACCTAATAGTCTACTATTCACCTCAATCTACGTCAACCAATATTTGATGTAGATTTAATTTTCTTTTAAAAACAATATGTTGCTATTTGTTGGGTTTTGGAGTTAGGTTGTTTTTTGGACGTTTCCATCAAGTGTAAAGATACGTCTAGCCTTCATAGTGAGTTCAGTTACTGTCTTTTTCTCTGAAATCGGCGCAAACGTGATCATCGCTTGAGGTTGCTGCTCTTACTTCTCAAATTGTGATGGAGAACGATAAAGGTTAGAGGGCACTTTTATTTTTTTAAGCAAGTGTATAGCATAAGAATAATCTAAAAAGGGAGGTTATATGCGCAGGTCTGCATTTGTGAGGATGATGATTTTTACAACGTTGTTTGTAGGGGGAGCTTCTACCGCAGTTGCTAAAAACTGCAAAAAAGGAATACCTTGTGGTAACTCGTGTATAGCTGTTGGTAAGACGTGCCGGATTGGCTCTTATGCCCCTTCATCTTATAAAAATCATTCATACTCTTATCCTTCATCCTCTATTCGAAGCTCGCAATCAAATAATTCACGAAAAACTGAAGGAGTGAAAACGACTCCTGCTGCCAAAAATTATCTTTGCCAATACTCTATTGCATCAATCGAAAACGGACGTTTAGGGGCATTACGTGTTCAGGGATACGCACAAGTAACTTTATATGCAGATAGCTTCAAGGCTAACAGATTAAATGGAACATATTTGATATCGCCAAAACTGTATGCTAACGGCAAGTTTATGATGGCAGATGATAAAAGCAAGGTTTATGCTTATGATTCTTGGCTATTAAATTTTGCAATAAGCGATCGTATCACAAGAACGACAGAACAATGGGATCGATGTAAGCTCAATCAAAAATAACAGTTAGAGAAGCTCTTGTAGAGGCATTATTGAGTTATTGGTTTTAATATTTTTGTGCCTCTATGGGCTTTTTTTGCCTTTTTGCAATGTAGGAGAGAGCACAGGAATCGTTAAAATTAATTATTGGGGTATTTAAGGTTATTTTCAGGTGATTTAAGGGTATTAAACTTGATTTAATTGGTTAAAATATAAACAGATAGCTCTGTATCTTATTGATTTATAAGGTTATTTTTAAATAAAGGTAAATAAAAAATAAATAGCTATAAATACATCTTAATACCTATATCCCTTCCCTTATGGCTAGATTGCGAGAGGTGCTTAACGCGATTTTCAGCGCCCCCCGATCTGGAAAATCCAGAATCCCCAAATATCAGCAAGGAATTTCTTGCACAATCAACATCGTTTTTACCTATTAAATCATTACACAGAAAGCCTTTCTGTAATGCCTCTCACTAAACTTTCACTAAACACGAGAATGATCGGTTTTATGTCGGATCTGATGCTAGAAACAGCACCACGTCTCACAAGGGCTGTAAGCGATGAAACCAGTGTTTATGCGGGTGCGGGTCAAAATATAGGCCAAAATCCATTTAACATAATAATCGTAATATGCACTAAGGAACACATAGAACGCCTTGAATTGATGTATCAGGGGAAAAGTGATGGATTTTTTACGTAGGAGCACGAGAGGGCTTCTGTTGACTTTTGTATGCTATGAAATATAATTAAAGGTTTTTTGTTTTTATCGTGTGATGTAGTGGATTACACAGGGGGATAGATTAAATGGTGTTCTGTTTATACAGGTTTATTTGTTAGATCAACAATTTGGCATTTCTAAACAGATGTTTGAACGTTGCCAAATGTCTTGACAACACAAGAAAAGGGCTTGCTATGCCACGCATTACACGAAATAAGGCTGTAAAAACAAAATAAATTTTAAAATTTGCACAAACGAGAAAACTCATTAAGAAACAAGCAGAACAATTTTTAGCCAACAATTTCTGATGGTGCTCTGTAAGCCGCACTACACAAGGCTTTGCGAAAGTGATGTAAAAGTGAAGAAAGTAAGAATTGCACTTTTTAAGCTGCTTTTTCATTGAATTTTTAGTATGGAATTACACAGGGAATAGAGAGCATTATTCTATGATTTACACAGGGAATATAGGGGGATTATGGCACACACATAGAAAGGCATTACACAGAGTGAGTGCTATGTGACAAATGGATGTAACGGTAGCTCACAGTGAACTAGGGGTAGGTCATAGTGAACTAGGGGGTAGGTCATAGTGAGCTAGGGGGTAGGTCACTGTGAACTACAATAAGACTATTAATAAAACTATATTAGATTATTAATTAGATCATAATAATAATATTCTTTATATCTATATATATATGATCTTTTTGCCTTCCGGCGTTAGCTTCACTCTCTGGCAAGCAGCCTTACTCCGCTACCTTTCGGGCTACGTTGGCTGGCCCGTTCCGCTCACACCGAAAGCAAAGCGTTACTTTCTTCGTGTAACTATCGTTGGCGGTAACGCCCACGAAGAAATACTATTGCGCTGTGCGCAGTAAGAGTAATCACCTAACCAATCATACTGATTGCTTACGTGTTAACTCTATCTCTCTAACTCTTAATTCCACTTCTACATTCTGTAGTTGTGTAATTACTCGAAGAGAGAGCGGCTAAAGCTCAATTACACTCTGCTTTCCTCGTGTAATTTCACTAAGCCTCAATACAATTCCACTTCCTACATTCTGTAGTCGTGTAATTGTTTTCGGTGGAAAAGCCAGAGGCGACACCGAAAGAGAATTCTGATCTTATTAATCTTATCTATCTTAGTTATCTTACTTATCTTACTTACTTTATCTACTTTATTATTAATAATAGCTTTATAAGCTCTGTGTAGCTCTTTGACGCAAGAAACAGCATTCAGGAAGGGAATCACCTTAGAAAAGTGTTCTTTGCGTCATAATGTGTTTTATGAAGGATTCAGAGGTGTTTCATAACACAAGGTATAGAGGATACTTTAATTAATTAAAAATAAGGGGTCTAAATGCTTCTCTAACAGCATTAAGCAGGGTAGGGAATGGAAACGCATTGCCTACATATATAAACTCACTACAGGGCTTTACAGAGCGTTTTATAAAGTGACTCTCTATCTTATATCTACAATCACCTTTTCATATACCTAACAAATACAAAATAAGCCCCTTAAATAAGCCTCTGGCGAGCTAAACAGCCATTACATAAGGGAATGTATTGCTTTTATCAAAATCTCGTTAGAACGCGTTTTAGAGCGTTTTAGACAATAAGGAAGAATAGCACTACACAGAAGAGCACGAATTGTTAAGCAAAATTATAACATGCTGAAAAAGATCGATTTTTTTCGAAAAGGGTATTGACAAATGTTTCTTTATATGTAATAATAGGTATTAGAGGGACAGAAAACATTCTTCTCTAAATAATCAAAATCAATGCACTTTGAAGCCGTCAGGCTTGCAAGGTGTTTTTTCTTTTAACTGAATAAGGAGTTTTTATGAAATGGTTTACACCGGGGCACGTCATCTCGGCATTTAAAAAAGGTGAGCTAACACGCCACCAAATAGTAATGAATCGTAATATGGCAAGGAGTCGAGGTTATCCAGAGCGAGCTGCTTGCTTCAATGAAGCACTTAAGATTATTGATGAATTAAGAAAAAATGAAAAAGAATCTGAAACAGAGTAAAGAAGAGAAGGAGAAAACTATGAGCGAAACTACAGAAAAGAAAAGACAACCACGCACTTGCTTTCATATTCCTGATGAAGTATTTCAGGTGTTATTTAAAGAAGCCAGAAGTAGACGTATCACTGTCACAGATTACATTCTTGATATGTTGAAAAGAGAGGCTGAAACACTCTCAAATAAAAGCAAGTGATTTTTATCACCATAGTAGCGCCATAGAGCGTGATTACATCAAGGAGATTTTTAATGATTAACCAACTAACTTTTACAAAACACTATGACACGTTTGATAATGTATCAAAGATTTATTCTGATAAATTCCCTCAAGGAAAAGATTTAGATTTATTACATATTGTGCTTTATTTTCGATTCCTTAGTTATCAGGAAAACAACCTTAATTGTTATGAAAGTCACGAAACATTAGCTAAGATTTTTAAGTCTTCAGCGTCAACAATTAAACGTAAGATAAACGATCTTAAAGAGATGGGATTATTAGAAACATCCCCACATCCTGATCCGTATATTTCATCTTTGATTTACAATGCTCTCCCTCTCACAGATGCACATATTACTCCCCCAGGAGAATCATCACTCTCTGATCTTTCTGAGGCAGAAGAAGCACAGGAACAACCTAAAGGCCATAAACAGCCTTCTTTTGATGCTCTTGATGATTGGGATGCGCCTTTGCCGTGGGAGATGGAAGAAACACCTGTTTCATCAAGTGAAAAGGTAGCTAATGATAATGAGGAGGATGTGTTAAAGAATTTTGCCTCTCTTATTATCAAGCAGAAGAATACTAGAACAGGAGGAGCATCATTTATAGAATTTGCAACATCGTTAGCCTATAAGCACAGGTTAAAGCTACCAAATGGTATTGAGGCATATTTTTCTAAGAATTACCCAAATGTGTATGATGACTTTGATATTCCATTTTAATAAGGAGGGTTATGATTCAATATTTAGTAAAAAATCAAGTAGACAGAATTCAGTGTAATGACACAGGAAAACGCATCTACGAAACACTTGCTTACCTCTATAAAGGAAAGCCAACACCGCTAAAATATAGCGATGTGTTACACCGAGCAGCTTGCTCTGAAGCTGGTTTAAAATTCTGGCTGAAACAGCTATCAAACTTCGGTGTTATAGAGATTAAAGAATTATCTTTCTCTACATTCAATCTCAAAAGACTAAATAGAGAAATAGACTTCATCTATTCCACTCTCTAAAATCTCTCTATGTAATTAAAATATAAAAGGAAAACATTATTATGATAGTAGCTATGTATTGGTTATTGTTCTTTCTCACGTTAGAAACATATTTCGGGGTGTTTTCCTTTAAAAGAAAAGGAAAAGTAAATAATGGCAAAAAGAAAAAACAACGTTGTTAAGAAGATCGGTGATTCAGCTTCTCTTCTAAGTAAACCTAAATCTATTCTAAGACGCAAAGACTTTAAAGAGCTAGTTACGCTCTCCAAGCAAAATAGCGCCCCTGGCGAATGGAAAACAGAGATCATAGAACATTCTCCCTCTGTGCCTTGTGGAGATGAATTTAACGCCTTGCAAGAAATCTTATCTTCAACACCTGGCGTATTCTGGAAACCTAGAAAAAGAAAAGAGTATATTGTTGATAGCTCTGATTTACGCAAATACCAGATTTTAGGATTTGAAGATTATAATTAGACTGGCCCCCTGAATCTCCAGACAACCAATATCACTTAAATAAGTGATAGTC
>NZ_PTRI01000028.1:0-51604 GCF_002965965.1 Escherichia sp. MOD1-EC5495 | reverse complement strand
CAGCGATACCCAGGGAATGCTGGGCATGAAATATCTCTTTTAATGCCACTTTGCCGCCCGTCACGTGCGGGTGGCACTCTTTTTAGATCAACGTTCTTTGTGATCGCGCTCGCATTCAGTCATTTTTACTATAAATATGATGAAGTTAATTCAGCTTATTTATGGATGAAATCACTATGGATCCTTTGCACGCCGTTTACCTGACCGTGGGACTGTTCGTCATCACATTTTTTAATCCAGGCGCAAATCTCTTTGTCGTGGTTCAAACCAGTCTGGCTTCCGGTCGTCGTGCGGGCGTACTCACCGGGCTTGGTGTGGCGCTGGGCGACGCCATCTATTCCGGGCTGGGATTGTTTGGGATGGCAACGCTCATTACCCAGTGTGAAGAGGTTTTCTCACTCATTAAAATCGTCGGCGGTGCTTATCTCTTATGGTTTGCCTGGAACAGTATGCGCCGACAATCAACACCACAGATGAGCGCGTTACAGCAGCCCCTTAGTGCCCCCTGGTATGTATTTTTCCGCCGTGGACTCATTACCGATCTCTCTAATCCACAAACAGTTTTATTTTTTATCAGTATCTTCTCAGTGACGTTAAGTGCAGAAACGCCGACCTGGGCGCGTTTAATGGCCTGGGCAGGGATCGTGTTCGCGTCTGTTATCTGGCGTGTATTTCTTAGTCAGGCGTTTTCTTTACCTGCCGTGCGTCGCGCATATGGACGTATGCAGCAGGTCGCCAGTCGGATTATTGGGATGATTATTGGTGTATTCGCGCTACGGCTGATTTATGAAGGGATGACGCGGCAATAAGCTGATGATTGGTAATTAATATGATTGAAAAGTTGGACCGCCATCGAGGCCTCGAACCCCGTACCATACAACAATCCTGGTTGTCGTCTGCTCTTCCTGATGAGCTAATGGCGGTTTTTTGATACGAACCTTACAGCATATTTTCTGTCAGGCCCTGGTGCGATGCATAAGATACAGAAAGTGCCCTACGCAAACATGACGGAATTATGATTTTTTTCATATGAATGTCAACTCATACATTCACAAAATATCTTTGTTGTTCATTAATAAAGCAATAACGAATCCCTGTCGATTTACTCGCCCGGTTATAGCGAAGACAACTCCGCACGCTTTTTTGAGTCTTAGCATCACCCATTGCATTCCCTACGCCTGCGGTGTACCCGCCAGCACCGCTTCAAAATCTGCGGCGGTCAGATCGGTTGCCCCTTTGAGCATATCTCTCGCCAATGCCCGGCGTCGGTTCAGTAATTCATCCAGCGTTTCTTCAAAAGTCATTAACTGGCTATCACGCACCGTCGGATAATAGACGTAAACATCTTTCTGCTGCCCGATACGGTAGGCCCGATCGGTCGCCTGATCTTCCTTCGCCGGATTCCAGCAACGGGTAAAGTGGATGACATGATTTGCTTTTTGGACATTGACGCCAAACCCAACCGCAATGGTGGATAAAATAATGACGTTAAAACCGGGCGTTGACTGAAATGCATCGATCAGGCTCTGACGATTTTGATCGCTGCCAGATTTGGTGCTGGTATCACCATTAATAATAAAAGGCTTAAAGCCAAAGTGCTGCGCAATCAGATGTTGCAGTTCTCGTTGAATATCGCGCAGTTCTGTAAAAATAATCACTTTGTCATCGGATGACTGGCGAATCGTATTTAATGTCTCCAGCAGCCATTTTACTTTCGGGGCATCGTTCCGTAAGCGCAAATCTGCACTGACGGAATAAGGCCATGCGCAAATAAGTTTCAGGCGATGCAGTAACCCCAGCATACCTGAGCCTCGTTGATCCAGCCCTTCGCTGATCTCCTGTTGGTTTTGCCAGCTTGCAACCGAGTGGGTATAGAGATCCCGTTGCAATGGCAGCATATTCAACTGTTTACAGCGTTGATCTTCAATCTTATCCGGCAGGTCTTTCGCCACTTCTTCTTTGGTGCGGCGCAGCGTCTGCGGTTCTATTAATTTACGTAGCGATTCGAGGACAGCATTATCATTCTGTTGCTCAATGGGGCGCAGATAATCTTTACCAAAATTATTTAAAGCCCCCAACAAACCAGGCTGAACGAAGTCAAATAAACACCACAGATCGACAAGGGTATTTTCGACTGGTGTCCCGGTACATGCGACTTTAAATTGTGCCTGAATGGCTTTTGCCGATTGGGTAATTAATGCCGCCGGATTTTTAATTTTCTGCGCTTCGTCGCACACCATTATGGACCAGGGTTGGCGAGCCAGCGAAAATTCCTGATCGCGCAACGTCTCATAGGTGGTAAGAACAATATGCGCGTCCCCCACCCAGTCACTTTGCAGTAAGTTCTTAATCCCCTTACTTTTAAGCGCCTGAGGAATGCTCTCTTTCGCGCATTTCTTCGCCTTAAGTTCATTACCGTAGAGTTTTAAAATCGACACCTGCTCGCGCAGGAAGAAATTCCCAACCTCACGCTCCCAGTTATCGAGTAACGACACCGGAGCAACAATCAGCGAAGGAGGCGCATCCGGGAAACGTTCACGGTGCCAGATGAGAAAAGTTAGAATCTGTAAGGTTTTACCCAGCCCCATATCGTCTGCCAGTAAACATCCCGCCGTCTCGGTTGGCGACTTTAGATACAACTGCTGGAGCCACGCTACCCCTTTACGCTGGTGTTCACGTAGCTGAATGGACGTTTTGAGGATCATCGGTAGTTCGACTTCTGCCTGATGTGCACCGAGCAAAGAATCCCGCCGTTGTTTAACATACAGCGCCTGCTCGATATTTTGTTCTATCAGCAGAACGGCGCGACTGACCGGCTCACTACTGACACCATCATTTGTTTCGCCATCGATTTTCTTTTTCCATTTATCGTGGAAAATTTCTGCTTCTTCACGGGGCAAAAGGTTGTCGTTCCAGGGCATGGCGACTTCCGGCGCATCCGTGGCTTTTGCCTCTTCCAGCCGCTCTTCCAGTTCCTGAAAATGTTGATGATTATCGAGATCCCAGCCAGAGAACATGGCCTCGCACATCTCTTGCGCAAGGTTCTCCGGAAGCCATTTTTCACTTTCACTTTTGACCAGATAAGGCGAACTTATTTTTTCAAATTCACCGATCCCGATAACCCGGTCGCTGTATTTGTTCAGATCGAGGACGTGGGAAAAATTCATTCCCGCCGCCTGGTGCTGCCAGTTTTCAAGCAACGCCTGATAACCTTGCAGTTCTTCCTGGCTGAATCTGGAAAGCTCCAGATCGTAACCCTGCCAGACTCCGGCGGGCAGTTGTGCCGCTAACTTTTGATCCAGTTCAGAGAGCAACGCCGCCAGTTCACCAGGTCGTTTAAAGATATAGGTTTCATCCGCCACAGATTGCTCAGTTCTGGGACTGAGAAGAAGCGTTACCGACGCAATTTGCCTGTTTTCATCAATCTGCGGTTCCAGGCGGAAATCATAAAAGTAGATCCCGGCGTCCTGTAAATTCTGCTCATAAACGTCAGGATCGAGCACCTGGCTCGCCTCTTCACCAATCCAGGTATAGGGGTTGCGAACAAATGAGAGCGCATCATCCCCCGCCACGCGACGCCCTGTAATAGCGTGCACGGAGGTCAGGACGTCTTTGACTTCAGGAGAAAGAATGACATGGTTTAAGACACCATCGTCCCCTAAAACACGGTAACGATCCTGCACCTGTTGCGTGCGGTCAAAACTCTGTAACCAGTTGGCAGGCTGCTCATCAAAAACAGGTTCAATTTCCAGCACCGGAGTATCCACCACCAGCGATTTCCGCAGTTTTAACTGCAACGATTCCGGCCTGATGACGATCGTTTTCGCGAGATAGTCATCCAGTTTTGCCCCTGCTTTTTTGGCCTGCCGCCGTATTTTGGCCCAACTGGTTTGGTTGACCGTTTCGCCCGGCGTCTGTCGCTGCTGCAACCTGAGTTGCTGTAGTGCGTCCAGAAGTTGCCAGTTCTCTTCACTTAACACAAAGGTGCCTTCCGCAGAGGAAAAGCTGGCGCCTGTGCAAGTTATCTCAACAGGGCGATAGTCGTCAGGCAGAGTCCATTTATCAATGAAAACGCGAAAAGTGTCATCGCTAATGCTTCCTGTTGCAGCAAGATGAGCCGTCAGATTGCGCTGTGGGGGAAAAGCGAAAATCGCCAGGCTGCTGGCATAGTCGTCATTTTTCCGGATGCGATAAAAATCATCCCAGCTAAGAAACCAGCAATCAGACCAGTGAGAAACATAATCTTCCTCATGAAGCTGTTCCAGGCATGAGGCGACAGGCCAGTTATCTTCGCTATCGGCAAGACTAAAGGGGAAAGCAAAACCCTCTTCTTTCATCACATACAACGGCACAAATGAAGCGGGTAGTGAGGTATTCTCTTTAATAAATTTACCCAACAATTTTTTGAACACTATTTGCTCCAGTAAGTAAATTTACCCAGCACCGGTTTAAACCCAAGGCTGAGTAATTTTTGTGCCGCTTCATGGTCAGGTTCATTGAACTGAATGTGGATTGCGCCCCCCAGCCCTCGTTTATCCATCACTTTGCAATCGACCGAACGAATAATCTCCCGGATTTGCTGTTCCCGGCCAGGGAGCTCTTTTTTGGCTTTTAACGAGGAGGCGATGATTTTGATTTGCTCTTCCCGGTCTGGCTTTGCATCACTGACTTCATGTTCAGGTAACGATGCAGGTTCAGGCCGACTCACGGTCTTTGACGCATTGAAACGAGAGATATCCAAAGTGACAGAGGACTGATTTATATCTTCCGCAACGTAATCAATACCCAGCTTACGAAGTTCTTCATCATATCGGCTCATCCACCCCTCAATTCGGTTGAGTGAGTAGAGAAATACCGGCGATAAATGCGGTAAACGCAACCGGACTTTACGGCGGTTATTCCGCTTATCTTTCAGATCATAATCAATATCAAGAATGCCGGTTTCCGGATTAAAGGGAGCATTCCCCATATGGTAGGCATACATCGCACCCACTTTCGAAAATTCGACAAACAGATAATCGCCAATGCGCATAATCATGGCATTGTTATCGCGTGAACCAGAACCTTGCAGGCGGCTTAATCGCCCTGCGTTTTTCGCCCTGAATTCAACATAATCGGCATCTTTGGATCGCAACGCATCTTCGCCCAGCACAATGCGCGTATAGCTCATTTGATTGGCAAAACGTAGCCAGTAGAACAGGCGCGCATGGTCAACATCCCGATTGCCTTTCAGCAATTCAAAGAACAGTTTCAGGTCGTCTTTGGCGAACCATCCTTGCACCATCAGTAATACGGGATTTTCAACGTGAACCTGCCAGCTTTTATTACGGCTGGTTAACTGTGGATTTCCCCAATATTCCAGGGCTAATTGCTTGAGTTCGAAATGCGTTTGATGTTTAAAAGCCGACTGATAATAACGGGTCAGCGTGGCTGCCAGAATATTATCTTTAAACCGCGTAAGCTGGCGGCTTAAGGCGATAAGAGAATGAATTTTCTGCTGAAAATCATCGTCAGTCAGGCAAAAAATCTCATTGACCAGGTGGTTAACAATTTTGCGCCATAACCAGCTGGTTTGCGGAATTTGCGCGACTTTCTCCAGCACCGAAATATCCGTGATTTCTCCACGCCCAAGCTGTTGTCCGAGAAGAAAACCTGCATTATCGGTAAAAATATCGCTATAGGTGTCAATGACCGACATCCAGGACATCTGACGCGGCGCACTCTCTTTTAGCTGTTGAAAGCCGCGAGCAATTTGCGTGCGTAGCTGAAGCCACTGTGGATTCTTTTCCGGCGTATCGCTGGAATGACCAAAGTAGCTGGTACATAACGCCAGCCATTCGCGGCGTGTTAACCGCTGCTGCGCAATTTTTTGTTCAATTTCAGCGATAATCCTCGCGAAGTTTGTTGCATCATCAATCAATGCAATTTCAAACAGATCGCCTTCTGCCACGTCATTAAGGCCAAAAAAAATCATCTTCCACTCGAAGGGCCCTGGCATCTCCCCCGCACGCAGTCGGGCAATGGCCTGACGGCGTTTCTCCAGAGGGGGAACCATCTGCACTGCACGAGCATCTACCTTCCTCTCAAGTTGCGCGATAACGCGCTGAAGATAGTGAAAAGCGTGACTTACCGTCGGCTGCACGTTCTGCTCCCGGTAGGGCAGCAAACGGGTTTTCAGTTTTTCAATAGCGGAAGTCATTACATGGCTCCCAACTGACAGGTTTCCTGACTAATGCCAGGAACAACATCCATGCTTTCGTCGTGCTTTTTGTCTTTCAGGCCAAAGAATTGCATCCGCAGTTCTACGCGACGGCTGGCTTCTTTACTCTCTTTCGCATTGTTGAACGAAACCCCGCCCGCCAGAAATAATTTGCGGATCTGGACTTGCTGTTCCGGGGTTATTTTTTGCTGTAGCGCGCTTCTGCTATCCAGCAAACTGCACATCACCCATTCCGAGCGTTGCAACGAAAGGTGCAAGTTATAGAGATAAGAACCGTCGGTATCCGTAAAACCTTCTATAACAATTTGCTTAAACCATTTTTTGCCTTCATCGCTATTTGCCGCCTCCAGCACTAACGGCACCACATCCTGTAGCGCCTGTAATCCTTCAGCGTTAAGCGCAAAGCGATTGTGCTCAAAACGCCCGGCTTCACCAAAGCTGATACGGTTGTCATGGCAGTCAACCTGAATCGTCTTGTTGAGATTTTTCGCCTGAAGCTCAAGTTTTTCACACAGGCGAGCGATATCATGCCCGCGCGATTTCTCCCCCGCTTCCGCCTGCTGGATCCGCTGCGTAACAGAGCTAAGTGACGCCACCATCACCACCAGAAACAGCACCATCATGGCGGTCATCAAGTCTGCATAGGAGATCCAGAAGGGTTTTTCCGCTTCATCGCTGCGCCGTTGCCTGCCATTAAATACCCGGTTAAACATCAGCCTGTTCCTTACGCGCGACGATGACGGAGTACTGTTTCCAGCGTATCCACGCTTTCACCGATAATCTCAACCGAAGAACTTAAGGCTCCCGCCGCTTTCGTCAGTTGCGTATCCATCTCTTGCAGTGAACGATTCAGGCCGTTTTCCACTCCGGTCGTAAAGGATTCAAAACTGGTTCCCATTACCTCGGCAATGTTATGCAGGAACTCCTGAGCCTCACGGTTATATTGTTGCAGGCGTTCAGAGTACGCCTTCAGATCGTCAACAAAACGGCTGCGCGATGATTGTTCATCATGGCTACGGTTAATCAGCGTTTCGAGTGCCGTTATGGCATTCGCCACGACTTCGCGGGTATTACGATAATCAGCAATCAATGCCCCCAACTCCGCGCTGGCACTGGAAAGCGTGCGTCCCGCCTGTTGCGTGCCATTGAGCACCTCGGCGGTCAACTGATTAGCCTCGGCGACACGATCGCCCGCAGCTTCAAAGCGGTCTGCAGCCACGCGCATTTTATCGGCTCCTGTTTGTATCTCTTCCAGATGGCGCGTGGTGTTTTTCGCCATCCGTTGCAGCAGCTCGCCTGAAGCCGATTGCTGTTCACGCAGCATCTGCATCAGCGACTCAACCTGACTTTCAAGCTGACCAATGATTCGCTGCGCTTCCTGTTGTAACGCACTCTGCGCTGATTGCTGTTGCTGACTGAGCGACTTCTGGCCTTCTTCCAGTTGTCCAAACAGGTTGCCAAGTTGGCTACCCAGGTGATCGATACCGCTGGTCATTTTTTCTCGCAGGGCATCCTGACCGGAATGCATGGTTTGCTGTAACGACGTCATAAACTGTTGTTGTTGCTCAGCCGCCGCCTGCTCACGTGCTTCGCTACGTGCCAGAAGCTGCTGAGTCTCTTCATGCAGCACGCGTTGCCCCTGTTCCTGAGTCTGGCTCATCTGTTTTTGCCCGGACTCCAGCTGGCTGAATACGCCCGCCAGGTTTTGCGTCAGCGTTTCGACACCTTTGCTCATATTGCCCATCAGCAGATTTTGCGCCTGATTTTGCTGCTGATTAAGTTGCTGCTGACCATTTTCCAGCTGTGCAAAGAGCGTCGCCATATGGCTGCCAAGCGTATCCACGGAAGCTGCCATTTTCTCCATGGTTTCATTTTGCCCTTGCTGAACACTGGACTGGATAGCCTCAATAAACGCGCGCATCTGTTCCGCCATCGCTTTTTCACGCGCTTCGCTGTCGGCAAAGATTTTTTCCAGTTGTTGCGCCATCCGTTCGCCCGCGCCTTCGCCTTCTGCGCCAATACGGGCAACGGACTCCTGCAAGCTGCGCAGCATCTCATTCATCCCTGCCTGCATCTCCTGCTGACCGCTTTTCATTTCACTTAACAGTTGAGAGATCAGTTGCGCGCTGCCCTGACGTGAGTCATCCCCGGCCTGACGCATATCCTGCAACAACGTTGAGAAGCCGCTTTGCATAGACTGAATGGCTTCCACTGAACGCCCCATCATCTCCTGCATGGTGGTGAACTGCTGACCAAAGGTGTTATCCATTTTGCTCATAAAGGCGGTCAGGACGTTCTCCAGCATCGACTGCACACGATGACTCTGATCGCCGGAGGCGGTTTGCACCACGCCAGCAATTTTATCCAGCGGATTTTTCAGGCTGGTTTCGATAGCGCCACTGACCTGTTCAGCAAACTGTTGGCCTGACTCGCGGTATGTTGTTGATAATGTCTCTGCCAGCTTTTGATTTTCCCGCATCTGGCTATCCACCAGATTTTGCAGCATTTCGCGCAGGTCAGTGACCAGACCATCCTTAAGTTGCCGCGCATGGGTGGTGTTTTCTTTAGTACTGGAAAGAAGTTGCGAAAGGTAATCTTCACCGACGCCGCCTTCAAAAAGCTGGTCAATGCTGGCGGTAAGGAGTTCAAGGTTTTTATAGCATTGCGCCAGTCGCCATTTTTCAAACATGGTGACCAGAATGGAAAACGTAATAGCAAACGCCGAACCTAAAAACGCATACAGAACGTCGCGTAAAAGGTTAGCAACGCTGGCGCTGACCTGCTCTGGCGTGCTGGGGTCAAAATGGTGCAAACCAATCATCAACCCCGAAAAGGTGCCGATGATCCCAATTCCGGTCAGGATGCCTGGAAGATGTTTAAACGCTTCCGTATAGAGAGGAATTTCGACTAATAACGGTTCCGTAAACCATGCTGACGCTGGAGCCGTTGAGCGAATGGCGCTAATTTTTTTTTGCCCGCTATTTTCATCAAACTCAAACTGGCGATGTAGAGACTCTTTAAATTCGCTCCAGGGGTGCGCAAAAAATTTATCAGAGAATAACGCGTCTAATTTTTCGAGTTGTTGTGCCGGTTTTTCATTGCCAAGTCCCCGAATTGCTTTCGCTTTTTGTTTAAAGCGCGCTGAAACCCTAAATGAAGGAATAGCGTAACGGACAATGAAACCCAACAACAAAACCCCAACCACAATAGCGACATAAATCGGCACATTTTCTGGATTAACAGAGGTTAACGTGTCGAGGAACGAAGTCAGCGAAAACATCTAAATACCTTGAGTGAAGGAAAAGAAATTTGCAGGGCAGAACATCACCAGCAAGGAAAAAAATCGCCCGCTCATTATAGGAAAAGTCTCGATTTTTACATCAATAAAACGTTATATATCTCACAAAAACATTGATCACACGCATACGTAAGAAATTTAAATCGCTTGGTGAAAATAATTCACAGAATTTATGCTTTATGCCACAAAGATTGGGGATTTTATTTTTTCGCCGCCAGACTTACGTATGAAACTTTTTCATGGGGCGCGCTGCTTCTAATAACGTCCAGTCACTATTCAACGAGACAATTAAATGAGTGAGATTGACATTAAGGGCGATGAAACGCTGGTTGCTCTGCTACTGAACGCCGACAAAAACGATATCGATCTGCTGATTGATTACATTACGCCAGACGGAAAATTTAATTTTTCCCAGTCTGACCGCGTTAAAAAGGCCTTGCGCGATGGTAAAAATAGCGAAGCTATTGATGAGGAGACATTGCGTTTGCTGATTCGCGAACTGCAACATTTTGGCGGTAACACCGTGATTAATCTGTTCCGAGGCAATGGCGTTAGCTATAGCGAAATTGTTGACGATGTCGCCAGCCATCTGAAAATTAAAGTCGCGAAAAATGCCCCGGTAAAAGAAAAAGAATCACTGATTATTGATGCCGTTTTCGCTTCATCCTGGAACAAAATGTCAGATGACGATCGCCGTCAGCTTCTCCGCGATATGGGAATTAACACCAGTATCAGCCTGGATAAGCTGTCACGTATGGAGCTGCCACTTTTGCAACGTGCGGCAATGGTAGCAAGCGGTCTGGCGCAGATCGCCACGGGGAAGGCACTACCGTTAATTGCGGGTCTGGGGATAGGTCGCGTGTTGGGCGTTCTCACCGGTCCTGTCGGGTTAGCCCTCACCGGCTTATATACCGCTTATGATATTTCCAACCCGGCGTTCCGAATCACCTTGCCCTGTGTGGTGCAAATTGCCTGGATTCGCTTAAAAAATTCCCGCCATCACCGTCTGAGCGAATCGGTATCATCAACGACAATTTCAACCGCAAACTATGACAATCGCTGGGTGTTTGAAAATGAAAAGTCGCAGCGCGTTTTAACTGTATCGTCTATCGCTTTAAATAAAATTACCCATCCCGACACTCTGGTACGGCATGACATTACTGAAATTTCACGGTTAGGCCCACTCTTACAGACGCTTCCTTCGCTCGCCACCGCCGCCCATATTGCCAGTCATCACTATATGGAAGTCATTATTGATGGCGCACTGGCGAAAGTGAAAGATGGCTCAGGATATCGTGGCTTCAGCCTCGGGGAAAAAGGGATTAAAGCGCACGCAGTTTTGCTGAACCCTGACAAACTGAATCAATTGGTCAATGCCGGCATATTACTGAATGTCGCCTCGGCGATACTGGCGCAAAAACATCTGGCAGATATCAGCAACAAACTAACGCAGATAATTGAAACTATTCGGGAGATTTCTGCATTCCAGAACAATGCCCGCAAATCTGAAATTGTCGGCGCTATTCAGTATTTACAGCAAATCACGCCTGTCGTCATTGAGGGGCAATCTTCGCCAGAAATACGGCAAATGCTTGAAGCTATCGAAAAGGATTTTTCAACACTCCAGGATCATCTGCTGACGGATATTGCCTTTGCTGGCGAGAAGGTAGCCTCTATAAATGACGGCAGTTTTTTCAGTAGCGCAACAATCACCAGTAAAATTCAGGCGCAACAAAAAATTATCGAAGAACGGACGATGGAGTGGGATTTAGCGATGAAGGTACGCGGGCAAGCATTGCATCTGGTCAGCCATAGTGAGGGTCAGACGATGCTGGTAGAGCGCCGCCAGCAGGCTATAGAACATCATTACGCGCAGTTCGATACGGTTATCAGCAAGGTAGAAAAACAATTACAGTCACGAATTGATAGCATCAGCGCCGTAGCGGAACAGGCGAATACCACCAGCGCCAATAAAGTCATTTTGCGAAAATGGTGCAACAACCGCCTAATGCCGCAAAAAGTTGCAATTAAGGAAGCTAGCCAGGCGTTCGACCAATTCCAGCAAAATATGCTGGACAAGCCGTTGCAGACCAGCCGCATGTTGGTGGAAATGAAAGACGGTAAACCAGTGAAGTGTTATGCGTTGCCGGATGCTTAAGGCGGCTCGCAATATTTGCGGTGTGGTTAGCGGTGTCATTCATAATTTCTCCGGCTCAGGAGAATCAAGGCTAACAACCCCGTATTCAGGCTGCCCCACTCCCTGGGGCTATAAATCTCTTACGACTCACCGTTGCAGACATTTCAAATGCATATCACTCTGCCACACTCCCCCACACCAGTTGCCCTTTATGGAACGTCGCCGTTCTCGGCGAGATACGCGCCACCGCCTCGGCAGAACAGGAGGCGTCCACCAGCACAAAGCTGGCGTCATCCTGCGCTTTGGGCCAGACGCGCTCGCCTTTTTCGTTGAGCGGCAATACATCGCCAGTGGCTAAAAACAGCGAGCGGGAGAGGTTCTGTTCGTTAGGACGAATATAGAGCTGCGCGTACAGATTGGCTTTTTCCAGCATGTCGCCCAGGCCGTAAGGCGACCAGTGGTCGATAACGCTGTCGGTGCCAGTCATGACTTTTACGCCTTTGTCGTGCAACTGTTTGAGCGGCATATGCAGCGTGCCAATCGGCACCGTCGAGGCGATTGAAATTTGCTGCGCCGCCATGCGGTGCGCCAGTTCATCTACCTGTTGCTCGTTGAGCGTTGCCAGCGCAAAGGCGTGGCTGATGGTCAGCTTGCCCTTCAGTTGCGGCGTTTTCTCTACCGTTTCAACCATATAATTGATGGCTGCCACGCCTGCCGGAGTGGTTTCGTGCAGGTGAATATCGACGCCTTTGTCGTAGTCCAGCGCAATCTGGAACATGGTGTCGAGGGATTTTTCCATCGCGCCATCAACACTGGTCGGGTCCAGCCCGCCGACGTAATGCGCCCCCGCCTGCATCGCTTCGCGCATCAAAGGCTCCGATTTCGACAGCAGCAAACCGTGCTGCGGGAAGGCGACAATTTCACACTCGAAGCCCGCCTGACGTCGCGCCAGCACCGCCTGCAAATTTTGCAGATTTTTCAGACCGGATACCGGTTCGATATTGCAGTGGCTGCGGGCAATGGTGGTGCCTTTCGACTGCAATAAATCGATCAGTTTTTCCGCCCGCTCCTGCGTGTAGGGTTGCAGCTCCGGCAGCATTTTTTGCTCGAGCTTAATCATGTCCTGGATAGTGGTGCCTGCCGGGCGATTGAGCGAGCGCCACGGCCCGCCGTAAAAGGTTTTGTCGAGATGAATATGCATGTCGCGGGTGGTGGGCAGCATCAACTTACCGCCAGCGTCATAGTGCGGCAGCGTGGCGTCCGGATGCTGCTTGTTCTCGCGCAGGGCAACAATTTTGCCGTCCTGAATTTCCACGGTCTGGCGCGCCGTGCGGGTCTGCACCGCTACGCCATTTTCGTAGTCAAAACCGGTTTCCAGCAGCACGTTGTCGAGATAGTAGTGCGGGTCAGTGATTTTCATGGTGTTATTCGCTTCGCAGTTTGTGGTGCCAGAAACCGCCGCATGGGCGAGCGGCACAGACGTACCAAACAGCGCGGCGGCGGTGACCATCTTACCGCTCTGGCTCAGAAACTCACGACGGCTATTGTTTTCTTTCATCTTACGTCCTTACGTTTTAATAATATGGGTGCCCGTTTCACCGCGCAGCGCCGCTGGCAGGCATTCCGGCGTGGTGATAATCACTTCTTTGCCGCCCTGTTCCAGGAATGTCAGACTGGCGATGATTTTTGGCAACATGCTGCCAGGTGGGAAATGCCCTTCCTGCATATAGCGGGTCATGGTGGCAATATCTACGCGATCCAGCGCCTGCTGCTGCGGTTTGCCAAAGTGAATACACACTTTTTCGACGCCGGTGGTGATCACCAGAATGTCGGCGTAAATTTCACGGGCCAGTAGCGCGGTAGAGAGATCTTTGTCAATAACCGCGTCCACGCTTTGGTAATCCCCCGCTTCGCTGCGCACCACCGGAATTCCGCCGCCGCCCGCACCAATCACAACAAAGCCTTGTTGGATCAGCGCCTTAATAGCAGGTGCTTCGACAATACGTTTCGGTTCCGGCGAGGCGACAACCCGGCGATAGCCCCGTCCGGCATCTTCAACAAAACGCCAGTCAGGGTTTGCCTTTTGTAATTCGTCACGCTGGCTTTCATTGAAGAATGCGCCAATGGGCTTGGTGGGATGAGTAAATCCCGGATCGTTTTTATCCACTTCCACCTGAGTCACCACGGTGACGGCTTTTTTCTCGCCGTGGCGCGCCAGCCGGTTGTTCAGCGCCTGTTGGATCAGATAGCCAATGCCGCCTTGCGTATCCGCCACACAGTTCGCCAGCGGCGTTAAGGGCAGCCCTTCGCGCTCGTGGGCAATCTCCGCACGGCGTAAATCCAGCCCGACCTGCGGCCCGTTACCGTGGGTCAGCACAATGTCGTAATCGGAAGCCAGCATTTCCAGCACCGTATCGGCGACGGCTTTCACCGCCTCCGCCTGATGCTCAATCGACTGGCTGGCGTTATCTTTGATAATGCTGTTGCCACCAATGGCAACGACCACAAGTTCTTTCATGTTGTTATGTCCGCTACAGAGGGTGATGGGGTTATGACCAACGCCAGACTGCCTGATGCGCTACGCTTATCAGGCCTGGAAATTCTTGCGCCACTTGTAGGCCGGATAAGGCGTTCACGCCGCATCCGGCATAAACACGCAGGTCAGACGCCGTAACGTTCGCACCAGCCAAGAATGGCTTTTTCGAAACAGGCGAATGGTGGATGCACAATGCCCGCGCCAATCATGCCGACGCCCGCATCTTTATGGGCGATGGCGGTGTTGATCACTGGCAGAATGCCGCTGCTGCCCACGCGGGTGATGTCGATTGCCGACGGCACGCCCATAAAACCGAGCAGCGGAATGGTGACGTTGGGGTTTTCGCCGAGGGTGATTTCACGCATCTGGCGGGAGAAATCGATAGCCTCTTCCACCGTGCCGCCCACCAGCGCGACGATTGCAGGCGCGGTCGCCATAGCAAATCCGCCAATACCGTAGGTTTCGGTGATGGCGCTGTCGCCGATATCCAGCCCCGAATCTTCCGGCTTATAACCGGCAAACATCGGGCCGATCACCTGCTGCGCCGGACCAGTAAACCACTGCCCTGGTAATCCGCTGACCCGCAGGCCGAACTCGACGCCGTTACGCGCCATCGTGGTCACCACGGTGCTGTATTCGATGCCGTGCGCCGCATCCATCGCCGCTTTACACATCGCCATCCACGTCGGGCCGGAGAAGTAATCGCTGCTGGCGACAAACTCAAACACTTCGCGCTGTTGCTCCACGGAATAACCTGCCTGAATAATCCCCGGCGTTAGCGCCTGAATCAGTAACGTCGTCCCGGCGTTATTGCGGTTATGGCATTCATCGCCCATATGCAGCGCCTGCGCCAGCATTAAGCGCAGATCGATTTCGCCGATAATTTTCATCGCGTCGCGCAACATTGGCCCCTGCACATCGCGCATCCAGTTGAGGCGGTCAATCACGCTCTGGTCGTTGGCACCCATACGCAAAATCTTCGCCATCTGCTCGCTCATATTGGTGTAAGCGAGGTTGCCGTAGGTTTTGTTTTTCACGATGTGCATAAACATCGAGGCAGAGGTAACGCCCGCCATCGAACCTACGCAGTCATGTTCGTGGCACGGCGAGAAGGTGATCTCCCCGGAGGCCGCCAGTTCAGCCGCCTCGTCGAGATCTTTCGCCAGCCCTTCGAACACCAGCGCCCCGGTGACCGCGCCTTTCATCGCGCCGCACATTTTTTCCCAGGTAACCGGCGGCCCGGCGTGAAGAATGGTTTTCGCCGTCATGCCCGGCACCACGTTAATCGCCTGATCAAAACCAATCAGCACCGGATGCGACTGAATAATGCGCTCCAGCGCCTGCTGGTTAGCGGCAGCGATTTTGTCTGCCAGCGGTGAATCGGCAATGTTGTCCAGCGCCTGCACCACCTGCATATTGCCCTGCCCCGGCGGCGTCCAGTCGAGTTGAGTCACTTCTACATGCTGCTTTTTCAGATCATCGCTAAACATGGCGATACCGACGTTAATAACGTTCAACGGTTGGCTAAACAGTGACTGGCTCATCAGGCTTCCTCCCCTTTGCAGATAAATTCACGCGCCAGCAATCCGGTATTGGTGCTGCTGCTCGCCAGAATCACGCCGGCATCAAGCAGCATCTGGCTTTGTTGTTCTAATGATGGCGTATCGAGATCGGTGCCCAACACATAGGCAAGAATGATCAACTCGCGCCCTTCGGCAGCGGCGATCGCTTTCGCTTCTTTGATCGCCTCGATAGTGGAGCCGACCGGATCTTCATGCGATCCAAATCCGAGCACAAAATCCATCACGATCACTGCCACTTCTGGATCGCGCGCTTCTTCGATCAACCGGCTGATGCGATTGGTGGGGTCAATCATTGGATGCGGCTTGCCGTTGGTGAAGTCGTCATCGCCAAAGTCGAGGAAGGTGTGTTTGATGCTGCGGTTGATATCTTTCAGGCGGAATTCAGGATCGGGCTGAATGTTACTGTAGACATCGCCGTGTTTTTCCATCACCACGAACATGGTTTCGTCACACAGCGTGCCGCCGCAGAACAGGCCACGAATGTACTTCTGCTGTGGTTGCAGACGCGCACGTACATCAGCAATTAACGGCTGGTTAAGCGTATGCAGGTCGAGATGTTCCTGTTTCACGCCGGAGAGCATCACCGCTTTCAGCGCCGCTTCTTTAGTGCCGCGAGCAAACTGTAACCCTGGTTCATCCACAGGCGTTTCGCCACGACCGAGGAAGCAGACCACTACCGGTTTACGGCAGCCGCGCGCGCGTTCCAGCACTTTGCGAGCCACCGCAGGCGCTGGCGGTTTAGAAATCAGCGCGATGATTTCAGTTTGCGGATCGTTTTCTAACATGCCGATGGCGTCGAGCATCATCAGGCCGCCAATTTTCTCGCTCAGGTCACGCCCGCCGGTGCCGATCAGTTGTGAAACGCCGCCGCCAAATTCATGAATGCGGACGCTCAGTTCCTGGCTGCCGGTGCCGGACGCGCCAATAATACCGATGTTGCCGCGACGCACGGCGTTACCAAAGCAGAGCGCCGCGCCGTTAATAATCGCCGTGCCGCAGTCTGGCCCCATCATCAGCAGCCCTTTTTCGTGAGCGAGCTGCTTGAGCGCCAGTTCATCTTCAACCGAGACGTTATCGGAGAACAGCATCACGTTGAGGTCGTTTTGCAGCGCCTGACGCGCTTCGCGAGCGGCAAACAAACCGTTGACCGAAATCACCGCCAGGTTACTTTCCGGGATATGCTTTTTGGCGCTGGCAAGGGTGGCATAGCGTGCTTCATGCGAGCCACTTTGCGCTTTGGTGTTGAACAGTTCTTCAATCTCCACCAGCAACTGCTCGTTGTCCGCGCCCGCTTTGCCGTTAATAACGATCATCAGGTCGCCGTTTTTCGCCTGCTCCAGCTCCGGCGTCAGCAGCCCTAAATTGTTCAGCACGCCTTTGTTCATTTCGGTCGCCATCGCCACAAATGCCTGCTCGACGCCGTCGAGTTTATTTGCACGCGTGGAGATGGACATCAGCGAGACAGAATCAAAATAGGTATTCGGTTTAATGACTATTTTAACTGACATAATTCCCTCCGTAGGTTTGGCTCAGTGCACAACCATCGGCCATGCCATACAGCATGTCGCAGCCGGAACTGGAGCCAATATGTTTAATTTTTTCTATTGCCTGAGTGGCGTTCTCAGGGATGTCATTAATGATGCCGTGGATAAAGTGATAAATATTTTCCCGACAGCGTTGTTGTAATGCGGCTTCCAGCGTTATGGCACTTAATAACGTGGTATTATTTCTGCCGCGTTGCAGACCGAGATAAAATTCCTCTTTGCATTTTTCTACCGGATGCCCGGAAATAAATAAAACAAGCACCAGACCTGTTAAATAATCATCGGCTGAAGGTGTCAGACCAATCCCTAACCCCATCATATTAGCGACCGCTGACGCGATATTTTGTTTATCGTTTAATGCCTGAATAACAGCACATCGCCTGATATGTAATTCTTTATTTAACGCCTGATAAAACGGATTATCACCGCGATAATTAAACAGGGTTTCATTTTCCCCCAGATGCTGATGAATAATGTCGTGCCACTGTTGCCAGGCGATAAGGTGAAAATTCTCAGCGGTCATTTGCAAGGTTGGGGACAGCCAACGCTGGCAACGACGCTTATCTATATGAATATATTTACCAATCGTAATTCCGTGCTCGTCAAACTGAACTTTTTCGCCATAATGGAACAGGCCATCAAAGTGAGTGAGTGCCAACCGACAACTGTTTGGCGCATTGTCGTATTCTTCACAAAGCAGCGTCAGCAACTGCTGGCGAGCCGGGAGTGCGATATTTACCGCTCTGGCAAAGACCTGTTCAACCTGTCCTTGCCCCCGCTGCGCCAGAAAATCCACATCCGCAGTTAGCGCCCACACACACCGTCTTTCTGGTGTGTCGATAGCAAGCCTCCCGGATTATGCACCTGCGGAAATCAGCAATTGCGCAATCTCTTCAAAACCGCGTTCCCGCGCCAGTTCCAGCGGCGTTTTGCCATATTTATCGGTCATGTGCGGGCTGGCCCCGTGTTCCAGCAATAACTGGACAATTGCCTGCTGTTTAATACCGCCATCATTAAGCACAATAGCTTCCAGTAGTGGTGTCCAGCCAACATGGTTGGTCTGGTTAACGTTAATTTCCGTATGCGCCAAAAGCTCTTTCACAATACTTAAATGACCTTTTTCACAGGCAGGCGTCAGGCCAACGCCGCCAAAGCGGGTTACGCAATTAAGATCGGGTTTAGCCGGTAAAATAATTCGTAACAGGGTTAAATCACCGGTCAGGCAGCTAATTAAAAAAGGGTTTGAACATATCTGATCTTGCTTATTAATATCCGCTCCGGCATCAATTAATGCCTGAACGCAAGCATATTGCTGATATAAACTTGCCAGCGTAATTGCCGTTTTCCCCTGACGATCGCAGGTATTAATATCGACACCCAGCGCAAGGCAGGTTTTTACTTTATCGATATCGCCCTGTTGTGCAGCCAATAAATAGTCGGCAGGCAGATTTTTTATACTCATTAACATTCCCCTGGTTTTTGTGGCTGTTTTCGATGAATTGAGAATAGCAACGAAATTCAGCTAAAAGAACCCGCTTAAATTTAATTCGCCGTATTTCGCCTTTTTGTTGAATGATGTTCAATAATCTTTTCGCAGTGTGCGGTAGTGCAATATTTGTCTCTTTCTCGCCATACCCTTTCACTCAATCCGGTTTTATTTCTCTATAGTCTGCACATGTAAGAGTAGCTATCGTCCATGTCTAACCAGAGGGGAACAAGATGAACGGACTCACGGCAACGGGTGTCACCGTCGGTATTTGTGCAGGGCTTTGGCAGTTAGTGTCTTCACATGTCGGGCTCTCTCAGGGATGGGAATTATTAGGAACGATTGGCTTCGTCGCCTTTTGCAGTTTTTATGCCGCAGGCGGCGGTAAATCGGGGTTTATCAGAAGTCTGGCGGTTAATTATTCCGGGATGGTGTGGGCGTTTTTCGCCGCGCTGGCTGCCGGCTGGCTGGCTTCTGTAAGTGGGCTTTCTGGATTCTGGGCAAGCGTGATTACTACCGTGCCCTTCTCGGCGGTGGTGGTCTGGCAAGGACGTTTCTGGTTACTGTCATTCATTCCCGGTGGCTTTCTCGGCATGACGCTATTTTTTGCCAGCGGGATGAACTGGACGGTAACGTTACTGGGTTTTCTGGCGGGTAACTGCGTGGGGATAATTTCCGAATATGGCGGACAAAAATTAAGCGAAGCGACGACTAAAAGCGACGGGTATTAAAAGTTATTCAAAAATGATTATCTATCTTTAATCGATACCTCTACAGTTATGCCTGGAGAAATTCATATTAGATAATGGCGGAAATGGTTTAATGAACTCAATTTTTACCGAAGAAAACCTGTTAGCGTTTACTACCGCTGCGCGTTTTGGCAGCTTCAGTAAAGCGGCAGAAGAGTTGGGTTTAACCACTTCCGCCATTAGCTACACCATCAAGCGAATGGAAACGGGGCTGGATGTGGTGCTGTTTACCCGCAATACCCGCAGCATTGAGTTAACGGAGTCCGGGCGTTATTTTTTCCGCAAAGCTACCGACCTGCTGAATGATTTTCACGCCATCAAACGCAGCATCGATACTATTTCACAGGGCATAGAAGCACGGGTTCGTATTTGTATTAATCAGCTACTTTATACCCCTAAACACACCGCACGCTTATTACAGGTGCTGAAAAAGCAGTTTCCTACCTGCCAGATAACCGTAACAACTGAAGTGTATAACGGCGTCTGGGATGCGATTATCAATAACCAGGCGAATATCGCCATCGGCGCACCCGACACGCTGCTGGACGGTGGCGGCATTGATTACACCGAGATTGGCGCGATTCGCTGGGCTTTTGCTATCGCCCCGGATCACCCGTTAGCCTTTGTACCGGAGCCAATCGCTGAAAGTCAGCTACGTCTCTACCCTAATATTATGGTGGAAGACACCGCGCATACGATTAATAAAAAGGTGGGCTGGTTGCTGCATGGGCAGGAGTCGATTCTGGTGCCAGATTTCAACACCAAATGTCAGTGTCAGATTCTGGGCGAAGGGATTGGTTTTTTGCCAGATTACATGGTTCGTGAAGCGATGGAACAATCACTGCTGGTTATCCGACAAATTCATAACCCACGCCAGGATTCACGCATGTTACTGGCAACCCAACACTCTGCCACCGGCCAGGTGACGCAGTGGATTAAAAAACAATTTATGCCTAAAGGGATATTAACGGAGATTTATCAGGATTTACTGCATCGGGAGAATTGATACCAGCCAACCTCCCGACGCACCCTGAATAGCGGCTTACATCAACCACCGGCTTTCATTACCCAGTCAGAGACAAATTTATTACCCGGAACCGGCGGAGAGTACAAATAGCCCTGCAAAAAGTGAACGCCTTTACCGATCATTAAGTCCGCCTGTTCCTGGGTTTCTACCCCTTCCGCCACGATACTCAAACCGGGCTTACGCGCCAGTTCGACAATATTGTCCACAATATGGCCGGAGATTTCGTCAACACTCGCCATTTGCACAAACGACTTGTCAATTTTAATAAAATCGACCGGAAACGCCTGCAAATAACGATAGGTTGCATAACCAGTACCAAAGTCATCCAGCGCAAAGGTAATGTTGTGCTGATGAAGGCTATCAAATATCGCTCTGGCTTCTGGCGTTACCGGAATGGGGTTACGTTCCGTCAGCTCAAGAACCAGCTTGATTTTATCGTTGCCTAATTTCTTGACCAGGTTCAGGCACTCTTTTTCAAATCCCGCAGCCAAAAAACAGCCCGCCGAGACGTTGATACCAATATGGAAATTGTCCGGCAACAAATGTTTTACCGGCAGCAGAATATCCGCAGTCTGTTTCATCAACTGGCGGGTCATTATGACAATAAGACCAGATGACTCCACCAGAGGAATAAACTGATCCGGCGGGATGATTCCCGTTTGCGGATGCTCCCAGCGAACAAGCACTTCACAGCCTGTCAGTACCCCTGTCTGTGCGCAGAAAACAGGTTGGATCCATGGTTTAAATTCATGGTTTTCCAGCGCCAGGCTGATGGCTTCAGGCGTGACAATATGGTGACAACGGTTGTCAGGGATATAAAATTTATTTGTATTACCTGTGGCAGTGACTACCTGTGGATGATATTGAAAAAAGATATCCCGCCAGAAGGTAATATCACTCTGAATACCGAGTTTTTCGTACAGTTGTTTCTTTTGATGTGAAATTGTTTTTGCGCTGCGGTTTCTATATTGTGATATTTCTGTAACCGACATCCCCTCCATCAGCAGCTTGAGTAAAAGCCGTTCTTTCTCGGACACAATACCAGGCAACGTCAGATTAACGGTTGCCCCGAACTCTTCAAGAAAAACACTCAAATCATGCGAAGCCATTTAACACACCTTGCTTAAATCATGTGCGCCAGCTAAATCCGCTTGTCTCCTTTCTGGCAGAAAAAGCTGACTGCAAGAAAATAATACAGAGAGTCGAATTGTCACTCATCCGACTCCCTCTCCTTTTACGAATTATTCAGTTCAGAATGACCACTTAACGCCAATCATCGCGGAGGTGTCATTATATCCCTTGTCCGCAACCTGAACGCCCACATTTCCCCAGACATTCAGGTTGGCATTTAGCTGTCCTTCCACCCCGGTTTTTATCTCGGCAATATTTCGGGCTCCATCCTGAGAGACTGACACGCCATCCATGCGAGTGCTGAAATCCTTACTGTTATGTAGCCAGTTCACTTCCATAAATGGCTGGAACTCGCGGGATTTACCTTCATCCATTTTATGGTGGCTTTTAAGCCAGGTTTTCACGCCCAGTCGGGTTTGAATGTTACCGTCTCCTTCGCTTCGCACCAGAGTACCGTTGCTTTCGCGATGCTTATCAGCTTTTACGCCCATCCAGGTAATCTGTGCTTGTGGCTGGATATACCATTCGTTCCGCGTTCCCTGGCTGCCATTAAATTCAGCTAATTTGTGCTTGTATCCAGCCTCCAGTGAAGCAGTAAATCCTTTTGATTTATAAGATTCGCTCTGTAAATCATCACCTTTCACTGTGTTATCAAACCAGCTGTACTGCGCCCAACTGTCGAGATACGCCCCGTTATGTGACTCATCATCCGCATACCAGGTCGCATATAACCCCGTGCTGTAACCATTTACGCTTGCTTTAGTTCGATAACCGGTGCGCGATGAGATAGTCTTGCTGTCACTGTTGCCGTAACCGGCCATGACGCCCAGACGCCAGCGGTCGTTGCCACTTATACTCCACTGCGCGATATCGCCCCCCAGTTGCAGAACATAGCGATTGCTTTGGGTTTTCAACTGACCACTTGCATCACGCCATTTGTTGTGCCCCCTTCATGACGCATCCACATGGTGGTTTGTTTCTGCTCACCCGTTACCAGATCGGTATAGTATGTGCTCCCCAGACGTTCATGCAGTCGGGAGGTAAACATTGTGTTTGCTGCCGCAAGGTTCGCGATGTAACCACCAGCCTCCGGGCGCAGGTCATTATCCAGATTCTGGTCAGGAACAGGCGTTGGCTCTGGCGTCGGATTCGGTGTCGGATTCGGCTCCGGATTCGGCTCCGGCTCCGGATTCGGCATCGGCTCTGGCTCCGGTTGCGGTTCAACTGACTCACCACCGCTGGTCAGATACCAGTTACCGCTGTTTGCCCCCTGACCACGTGCGAGAGTGTAGTCATACGCGCCCGCAACGATACGCCCCTCCTGAACAAACTCCCCCTCGGACTTACCACCTACATGGATAAGTTCGATACCGTTAAGGGTTTTAGCGCCTGTACCGCCAGCGTTATTCACCGTAACGGACGTCATGCCGCTGGTATCGCCCTCAACAACCAGTTTATCAGTCACTGAATCATCGCCATTCAGTACCGTATTCATAACCAGTTGACCGTTATTACCGTGGTAGTTCCCCTTCACCACTAACGCATTGCCCGCTTGCTGTCCTGACATCCCGGTCATCAGCGTGCCGTTGTTGGTCAAATTGCCACCCAGGCTGTAGCTCACAGGCACAGCCGCTCTTTTTTCACCGCTATTATTCAACACCAGGGTGCCGTTGTTCTCAACGTTTGCGCTACCCAATCCCTGCGCGTGACTTACCAGGACATGAGCTGAGTTAGCAATATTCATATTCGCCGTCAGACTGCTGTTATCGCCCGCGATATCCAGCGTGCCGCCCTGAACATTCAGCTTCCCGCTTCCCGTTAATGAACCGGTTGCAGTGCCCCCGTTGGCAAGAGTCAGAGTTCCGCCGTTTAAGTTCAACAGCGAATCGGCGCTACCATTGAGCGTACCCACAGTCTGGCTATGACCATTCATATCCATTTCAGTTTCTGCCGCCAGACGCAGTTCCTGGGTATTACCCAACACATTATCGTTATTCAGCAAGAGCGTCCCGCTACGCAGATCGGTAACACCGGTATAGTCGTTGTCTTTGTTAGAAAGCGATACAGTCTGGCCTTTCTGGCTGCTGAATGCCAGGTCACCATTACCGGTAATTTTTGCGCTGAGATCGGCGGCATTCTCACTTTCACCATTGGCACTCAGCACCAGCGCATCGCTGTCAGTAGCCTGCAAATCAAGCTGCGTCAGGCCATAGCCGATATACAGGCCGTCATTATTTACTCCACTCGTCAGACGATAGTCATAAGTGCCAACGGCAGCTTTTTTCCCATTCTGCTGAATATCACGTTGCGCACTGCTGGAGAGAGTTTGTCCATTTTTATCCTGCAATTGCAGATTGCCCGCATCCCCCAGCACCTCCGCACCTTGCGCATCAACCAGCAGAATGGCGCTGTTATCATCATCAACTTCAGTGAGCGATAATGCAGAGTCAATATCACGAGATACTGAGCTTACAACGTCGCGGTCGGCAACCTGAATAACCCCCTCGCCCCGTAGATCCAGCGTTTTGCTAACTTTGACGGTTCCTTCTGTCATCTGTGCATCAGTTGTCAGAGCACCAAAATCAACGGTTCCGCCGGAGAATCCCAGAGTGCTAATGGAGTGAGTACCATTACCCACCGTTATCTGACTTCCCTGACCCGCAGTGATCCCGCCTCTCTGCAGAAACTCAGCATTCTGTTCCAGGTTAAATGTCGTGTTCTGGAACGCCAGTGAACCCTGGAACCAGTCGGTGTAAGCAAACTCATCGAAGGAGAATGCATGATTCCCCATGTTTATTTCAACAATGCCTTTACCTTGAAGATCGTTATCAAATACCCAATCTTTGTTGGCATTAATTTGCAATTTGCCATCGACATCCAGATCCGCATTACCGATGTTCTTTTCTTCAGTAATAACAGCTACAGCATCGGAGGCAACATCAATATATCCGCTAAATGCATAATTATTACCGGTCAAAGCAACCGTCCCACTGTCGATACTGATTGTACCGTTGCCGGAGATCTTATTGGCAAAGGTCATGCTATCGTCAGCCTTCAGGTGTAATTTTCCGCGATTAGAGATATCTGCCGTGCCTATATTTTGAGTGATCCCCAAAGCTCCATTCTGGCCAATCGTTACTTTGCCACTAAATGCAGAATTGTCACCGGTTAAGTAAGTCGTGCCACTGAGCGCATTGATATTACCCAGGCCCTCACTACCACTGACAATGTTAGCGGAAATAATCGCGTTATCATCCGTGTGGTTTAATGTGATTTTCTTTTCGGATGTCGAAGCCCACACAAACTCAATTTTTTCGGCATCAATAATCCCTGCCGCTTTCGCATCACTCCCTTCCTGTGCACCTAACGCCAACTCCGAATTAGTGCTTAAACTAATTTTCGGTGCAGAAATTTTGCCGCCTTCTGAAACAGCAAGTGTGGTATCGGAGTTTTGATTATAATAGCCCAGACTAATTTGCTCACTGGCATTAACTTCACCACCGTTATTAACAGACAGGTACTGATCTCCGCCGTAACTGCTGTAAACGCCCATGAAGAAAGTTTTGGAATTTACCTGGCTGCCTTCGCCACTGACATTTCCCTGCGTATAAGTCAGACGACTGGTGCCCTTAACATGAATTTTGCCGCCGTTGGAGACATTAAAATAGCCGCGATCGTGCCAGGAGCCGGAGTTTGAGTCATAGAGATCATCAGCATACAATTCACTACCGGCATTTGAAACGTTTAGAAATCCCGTCCCTTTCAGCAGTACATCAAGCTGACCATTGATATACACTTTGCCTCCGGTGATATCCAACCCACCACCAGAATTGAGCGTAAAACGTGGACGAGAAGTGTCTGTAACGTCGATAACCAGATTAGCATTATCAGTAACCGTAATACGGTAATCGATGTTCTGATCGGCCTTGCCAAAATCAATAGTCTTGTCCTGGTTCACGGTGACATCACCAGAGAACGCCAAAGATGAATATAAACCTATCGCACTAATTAAAACGGCCCTTGCCTTCTTTCCTTTTATTCTACTTCCCAGCTCAGAGCAAACGCACCAACAGTTACGGGACCTGTTCCACTTTAGCCGATATATTTTATTCATGAGACTCTCCAGCAATGCATCCAGACAAAACCAAGCTCTCATACACCGAGGTGAATTAAATTCCGTACCTCGGACCATGAGAGATATAAAAATTCAAAAAGACTGCATAATATCGAAAACTGTATTATTCAGGCATACAGTTCAGAGGGTAATATAGGGCTAACTCTCCACTGGACACGTTTTACAAATTAACAACCGCAACATCATCCTTACATTAACTTCCAGTTTTGAACACAGGCGCATTATATGTATCTACGAATGCAGATCAACTCAAAATATAGTCCAAAGCAAAGCATTGAGACCCCATATTAATATAAGAAAAATTGGTAACACTAAATGAGTATATAAATATAAGACTTGTCTTATTAAAAATAATATACTGCTTTAGGACTGAATCCATTCAGCAAAAATATAACATCTTATTAAGAAAAGAAAAAATCTCAGCGGGATTTGACTGTTATTACAAGGAAAGCATCTGAATGCTGTAAATATATAAGCGTGGATTTTCACACTAAATCTTTACAACGTAAAACTATAATGACACAAACAGTCGACGTTCGGTTTATTTTTATCCACCAAACATAACACAAATGAACGGGTGTTTTAACTGCCTGTTTTTTCATCACTCTGGTATATGCGCTCCAGTTTCTGAACGCCCAGATAGAGCAGTTATTCCTTTCAATATGACAGCGCCATTCTGGATGTTCTTACCAGAATGGCCGCCAATCTCTCTCAACAATCCTCAATAATCAGGTACACCGCTTTCACCGGCCCGTGAACCCCAACAACTTTGATAAGCTCAATGTCCGCTGTTGAACTGGGGCCACTGATGATGTTAATGCAGGATGGCATACGTTCACCGGCCTGCGCTTTCTGGTGCAATTTTTCTGCCAGCTGCGCCACTCGGGGCAAAATAGTGCTTTTACGCAGGATAAAAATAGAGGACTCAGGTAGCAGACTCAATGAACGTCCGCGCTCGGCGGCGGAAAAAAGCACCACGCCTCCCGACTCTGTTAAGCCATATTCAGCATACACAACGCCAACTTTCGCCTGCTCCGCCAGAGCGATATTCTCGACACCTTTCGCCGGATCCCACACGACGGCATTGCATTCCTGCTGTAAACGCCCACAGATCCCCAGTTCCTTCAGTCGCTTGTCGCCACTGACCACGACCGACTGATCTCCCAGCTCTTTACACAAACGTAATGCCGCTTCTGCCGCCTGCGCCTCGCTGGTCAGTTCACAACGCGTCAACATGACATCGCTGGCAAACTGGATAAACGCATCACAGTGCTGCTGTTGGTTAAGTTCGGTAAGCCGCTCGTTAGCATAATTGTTAAGCGGCGCATCTGCTGCTTGCGGTTCAAGTCGCAGCGGACGACCCAGTGCCTGAGCAACGTTGTTCAAAAATTCGCTCCGATTATCCATTCTTTTTCTCCTGCGCCTTATGTTTCTTAAACCAGCTACGGAAACTCTCTCCGTCAGCTTCAGGAAGATCGCGTGCTTCCATCCAGTCGCTAATTGCGCCGATCCTGAGTGGTGTTTTGCCGCCATTGATAAACCAGCTTGCCGCATGGGCGCCAGCCATCATTCCGACTTTCCACAACCCCGGATGACTATTGGCATAAGCAAACATTTTGATCGCCCGTTGCTCTGCTTTTGCTGTTATCCCTTTTTCAGCCATCACCCGACGATGGCGTAAAATCAGTTTCGACAGCGGAATACGCACCGGGCAAACGCTGTCACAGGCTGTGCATAGAGAACAGGCGTAGGGCAGATCTTTAAAATCTTTATAGCCGCCAAGCAGTGGAGAAATCACCGCGCCGATTGGTCCTGGGTAAATAGAGCCATATCCGTGACCGCCAATATGGCGATATGCCGGGCAGGTATTCATACAGGCTCCGCAGCGAATACAGCGCAGCACATCACGAAATTCAGAGGCCAGCACCTCAGAGCGTCCGTTATCGACAATAACCAGATGAAACTCTTCAGGGCCATCAACGTGTCCCGCTTCGCGCGGCCCTGTCAGCCAGGTGTTATATCCCGTCAAACGCGCACCAACGGCACTGCGCGCCAGCATGGTGATCAATACATCAACCTCGGCAAACGTGGGGGCGATACGCTCCATACCCATCACCGCAATGTGCGTTTTCGGCAGCGTGGTACACATTCGCGCATTACCTTCATTAGTCACCAGACATACCGAACCGGTTTCTGCCACCGCGAAATTACAGCCGGTAATACCGATTTCAGCACTGAGGAAATCTTCGCGGATCTTTTGACGGATGAATAAGGTCATCGCTTCAGGCGTTTCCGGGCCATCATAGCCCAGACGTTCGTGTAGCACCCGGCGGATCTGGTGGCGATCTTTATGAATAGCCGGAACCACAACATGAGATGGCGGATCTTGATCCAGCTGGAGAATGTATTCCCCCAGATCGGTTTCAATCACCTGAATGCCAGCATCCTGCAACACATGGTTGACGCCAATCTCTTCGGTCACCATTGATTTAGACTTCACCACTTTCCGCGCATTTTTACGCTGGGCGATCTGCAAAATGTAGCGGGTAGCATCTTCTTTGGTTTTTGCAAAATAGACGTGACCGCCGTTTTGCGTCACTTTTTCTGAGAGCTGGTACAAATAAGCGTCAAGATTACTCAGAACATGATCACGTATCTGGGCAGCACGATCGCGCCACTCCTCCCAGTGCCCTAATTCATCAACCATTTTTTGCCGATTTGCACCAATACGCTGCTGCGCGTTTGCCACCGCTTTGCGCATAATCGGATCTTCAATTTGCTGACGGATGCGTGTCTTAAATTCTGTATTACTGGTTTTGATCGACATCTTTATATCCTCAGCGGCTCATCAGCACTTCAGCAATATGCATAACTTTGACTTTCTGCCCTTCTCGTTGTAATCGCCCACTAATGTTCAGCAGGCAACTCACGTCAGCGCCAATTAAATACTCAGGGCGGACTTCCATCAGGTGTGAAACCTTTTCTTTCACCATCTCGCCGGATATTTCGGCCATTTTGACCGAGAACGTGCCGCCAAACCCGCAGCAAGTATCCTGTTCGGCAAAGGGCAACAGCTCCAGTCCGCGCACATTTTTCAGCAGCGTAAGTGGCTCGTCCTTCACCCCTAACTTACGGGCCAGGCTGCAAGATGGGTGATACACCGCTCTCCCTTGCAAGCTGGCGCCTACATCCACTACCCCTAATTTATTAACAATAAAAGAGGTGAGATCCTGCATACGCGCGGCAACCTTTTCGGCACGTAATGCCCATTCAGGTTCATCCGCCAGATATGTCGGGTAACTTTTTACGGCATAAGTGCAGGAACCAGCCGGTGAAATAATGGGATCGTCGTTATCCTCCAGTGCGGCAATCAGATTTTTCATCCCTGGAATCGCTTCTTTGATATAACCACTATTGATCGCAGGCTGACCGCAGCATCCCTGTTTCTCCGGGAAATTTACGCGACAGCCGAGTTTTTCCAGTAGCAGCACGGAGTCTCGTGCCATCCTTGATTTCAGTGCATCACCAATACAGGTAACAAAGAAATTTACATTCACAACCAACACTCCATTACTTCATTTCTGTTTATGCCCGATGGCAACCACCCCTTCTGGGTTATCAATCATCAATAAAAATAGGGGCTCTTTTTTATTAGGTACTAAAATACAATTTCAAACTCATTTGTATGACAAAACAGATAATCCTTCATTCAATACCGGGATGCAATAACTAATTTTATTTCTTTCGGCGTCGCTCACATTTTTATAAAGACAACCTCTATCAATATGGGAGCGTAAATTTGATTTAAGTAGGTCACAAAGTTCATAAACCCAATCTTAAATACCTATTTAGAGCTACTCATTTCGGAGCTGTTAAAATATACACGCATCGTTATGAAAATCAAATTATTAACAATGGATATACAAATATTAACAACTGTAATTTTATTTTACTGAAGCGATTCAGTTTGCATTTTTTATTTTAATAATGAGCTAGCCTTGCTCGGAAAAATATATAAACAAGGTTGATAAATATAGTCAGGAATAGAAATGCACGGATATTTAATGTTTGCTATTGCACTCTCTCCTTTGCTCCTTATGGTATTTTTGATTCTGAAACTGAAGATGCCTGTTCATTATTCAGTACTGATATCACTGGCATTTACAGCTGTTTTATCTGTCCTGTTCTGGGACATGCCAATACAGAATCTGAAAGCCTCAGTGGGTTATGGCGCACTCAAAGGATTATGGCCGATCGTGATTGTGATCCTCGGTGCAATATTCAGTTATAACGTCATGCAGGCAACCAAAGCTCTGGATATTCTCCGCGATATTCTCGCCAGTATTAGCGAAGATAAGCGTATCCAGGTGCTCCTTATTTCATGGTGTTTTGGTGGTTTTCTTGAGGCTGCTGCCGGCTACGGTACTGCGGTCGCCATTCCTATTGGTATCCTCATCGCGTTGGGATTCAACCCACTGAAAGCCGCAATTGCTTCACTGGTTGCCAATACGGTGCCTACAGCGTTTGGGGCGGTTGGTATTCCGGTTTCAATCCTCGCCGAGCAGGTTAACCTGTCTGTTTACACCTTAGGTGGAACAATTATTCTGCAATTAGCGATTTTTAATCTCCTGCTGCCCTTTGTCATTATTTGTATTATTGGCGGCGGCATGAAAGCGATTCGCGGCGTATTCCTTATCACACTGCTATGTGGCATCGCGACACTTATTCCGCAATACTTTGTTGCCATCCATCTTGGTGCCGAATTGCCTGCTTTTGCTGGCAGCCTGGCTAGCCTTTTCGCTGTCGCGATTGCCAGCCGTCTGCGCAAAGGTGAAGTAGACCCAGAGTGGCGTATTGCAGCCAGCCATACCCGTGAAATGGCACCACGTTCGGCAAAGGTGCTGTTCCGGGTCGGTTCTATTTACCTGTTTATTTTTGTCTTTATTCTGCTGTGCTCACCGTTATTCCCAACGATAAAAGCAGCAGCATCTAAGCTGGCTTCAGTGCTACACTTTTCACTGGTCGATGGCGGGACCTTAGCGTTAAAAATAGAATGGCTCACAACGCCTGGAATGTTGATTATCTTTGCAACTATTCTCGGTGGTTTTATTCAGGGGGCATCAGCACGCGGTATGCTGGAAGTATTTATCAAAACCGTATTCCAGCTTAAAAATTCTATTATTGCGATTATGGCCATTGTCGCCATGGCAACAGTTATGGATCTCAGCGGCATTATTTCTACGCTGGCTCGGTCAATTGTCGATCTCACCGGAAGTTCATACGTCTTCCTCGCGCCGGTCATTGGTGCGCTGGGTACTTTTGTCACAGGCAGCGATACTAACTCGAATATTTTGTTTGGCAAACTGCAAACTATTGCAGCCAGTAAGTTGCATATCGATCCCAATTGGCTGGCGGCAGCGAATACTTCCGGTGCCACGGGAGGGAAAATGATTTCACCACAAAGTATTGCCATTGCCATTTCTGCCACAAAAATGGAAGGGCAAGCCAATCAAATAATGTCTGGCACTATGAAGTACTGCTGTGCCTACATCGCAATACTCGGCTTAAAAGTAGGTCTCTTTTACTTCTGGTTTATGCGATAAAGTGGTTTTCTTAACCATATGCTTTTATATGGATAAGGATGCACGCAACGATTAAGTAACAGAAATCTTGCCTTTAGAATGCCAGGATGTTCTTTATTTCTACCAGAACATCCTGCTGTTTTTCACCGCTACGCTGAGTATGACATGCTCTATTTTTATAACGGGTAATCTTATCCATACTTCGTTTATAAGCTAACCCCCTGAAGCTGTCTGACTCTTTCCCGATATTCTCCAGGAGTACAGCCAAACTCACGAACAAATGCCTTGTGAAAGGATGATTCACTGGCATAGCCTACTGACTCAGCGATCACCACGACGGGGAGCGTTTCCCTGGAAAACCGCTGAGCCGCTATTTGTAGCCGCAACTTTGTTAATACAGCCAGTGGCGTGGTTCCAGAAACATCACGAAAAAGTTGGGCAAAACTTGCCCTGGACATGTGAACGATGCTGGCCAGCGATTCGACTGTCCAGGGATGACCAGGCATTTCCAGCATTTGCTGAATCACCGCACCAAGGCGCGGATGAAGCAACAAACTAAGGATATTTTTCTCCGTATTAGCCTGTACGATCCATCCACGCACGGCGAGTGTAAAGAGTGTGGCGCATACCTGGCTGCACAGAGCATCCGCTCCCGGCATTGCCGCTCTTGATTCCTGTTGTAGAAAAGGAATCGCCTCCCTCAGCCAGTTAAACTCCACGCTGTCACTTTCCGGTGCCAAAAACAGAGCTTCCGGCAAAGAGGTTAAAAAATAACGCGCCGAACGTTGCAGCCGAAGAGTGCCGCACACAATACAGGTCGATTCATTTTCAATGTGACTCAGGCGATGAGCTGAATTTTGTGGTAGCAGAACCACATTCCCAGGGCGCAATGTAAAGGTCTGCCCCGCCGGCATTTCCAGTTTCGCCGAACCTTGTGTTAACACATGCCAACGAATAACCGATAGTTCCCCCGCAACATGTGGAAGCTGCCAGTCACTTCCTAACTCGCAATTTTTATCGATCGTTCCTTGTGGAGCGTTAAGCATCAACAAACGGCTAAGGGCATCCATATCAGACTCCTGAGTAGTTTTTTGATTATAGACAGCAATAATCTTATATAAGCCTTAAGCCAATATCATCAATTAGTTAATCATCATCGTTATATTGTGACTCTGATTAAAAAACAACGAACATCAGACGATAAGACAAAATATCAAGCGTTGTGAAGAAGTGTTATTTACGAATTTACGTCTATAGTCATTACGTCAAATGAATACGTTTCGACAGGAAATTATCATGAATAAATATCAGGCAGTTATTATTGGTTTTGGTAAGGCAGGAAAAACATTAGCCGTCACGCTGGCTAAAGCGGGTTGGCGTGTGGCTCTCATAGAACAATCGAATGCAATGTATGGCGGGACATGTATTAATATCGGCTGCATCCCAACCAAAACATTGGTTCATGATGCACAACAGCACACAGATTTTTCCCATGCCATGCAGCGTAAAGATGAAGTCGTCAATTTTTTACGCAATAAGAATTTCCATAATCTTGCGGATATGCCCAATATCGACGTGATCGTCGGGCAAGCGGAGTTTATCAATAATCATATTCTGCGTATTCATCGACCTGAGGGAAATCTGGAGATTCATGGTGAGAAAATTTTTATTAATACCGGCGCACAAACTGTTGTTCCGCCAGTTCAAGGAATAACCACGACACCTGGCGTCTATGACAGTACCGGATTACTTAACCTGAAGGAATTACCCGAACATTTGGGCATTTTAGGCGGGGGATATATTGGCGTTGAGTTCGCCTCTATGCTCGCTAATTTTGGCAGTAAGGTGACTATTTTTGAAGCAGCGCCTCTATTTTTACCTCGGGAAGATCGGGATATTGCTGATAATATCGCAACTATTTTACGTGAGCAGGGAGTGGATATTATCCTCAACGCCCATGTGCAGCGTATCAGCCACGATAAAAATAAAGTACAAGTGCATACCGGACACGCTCAACTGGCGGTGGATGTCCTGTTAATTGCTTCCGGTCGCCAGCCTGCTACCGCCTCGTTAAAACCAGAAAATGCCGGGGTTGCGGTGAACGAGCGCGGGGCAATTGTCGTTGACAAGCGATTACATACCACCGCAGACAATATTTGGGCGATGGGAGATGTTACCGGCGGGCTGCAGTTTACTTATATTTCACTGGATGATTACCGCATTGTGCGCGATGAGTTACTGGGAGAAGGCAAACGTAATACTGATGATCGGAAAAATGTGCCTTATTCCGTATTCATGACTCCTCCACTGTCTCGGGTTGGTATGACAGAAGAACAAGCCAGAGAGTGTGGTGCAGATATTCAGGTGGTTACATTGCCTGTAGCGGCAATTCCACGCGCCAGAGTGATGAACGATACCCGTGGGGTATTAAAAGCGATTATCGATAATAAAACCCAGCGCATATTAGGGGCATCACTGCTATGTGTTGACTCCCACGAGATGATCAATATTGTGAAAATGGCGATGGATGCCGGATTGCCTTATAGCGTATTACGCGATCAGATTTTTACTCATCCGTCGATGAGCGAATCACTCAATGATCTATTTTCATTAGTCAAATAAACCCAAAATCAGACGCCAGGACAAATCTTCTGGCGTCTCAGAGAAAACAACTTTATTAATTTTTGCTTATTCTATAACTTCTTAATCACTCCATTGATGGTATTTTATATGTTTAAAAAAACTGTTTTATTTGCAACGCTATTATCTGGCGTTATGGCTTTTTCCACCAATGCAGATGACAAAATAGTCCTGAAACATGTCAGCGTCTCGTCAGTATCAGCCTCACCGACCGTTCTTGAGGATGCCATTGCTGATATCGCCAGAAAACATGACGCATCATCATGGAAAATCACCTCCATGCGGATTGATAACAACTCAACCGCGACGGCAGTATTGTATAAATAAGGATGTTGATAATGGAAAAATACCTGCACCTGTTAAGTCGGGGAGATAAAATTGGCCTGACATTGATTCGTCTGAGTATTGCGATTGTTTTTATGTGGATTGGGTTATTAAAGTTTGTCCCTTACGAGGCCGACAGCATTACACCATTCGTCGCGAACAGTCCGCTAATGTCGTTCTTCTATGAACATCCAGAAGAATATAAACAGTATCTGACTCACGAAGGCGAATATAAACCGGAAGCCCGGACATGGCAAATTGCTAATAATACCTATGGTTTTTCCAATGGCCTTGGCGTCGTGGAGGTGATGATTGCTCTGCTGGTGTTGGCAAATCCTGTTAACCGGTGGTTGGGTTTATTGGGTGCATTAATGTCATTTGCCACACCGCTGGTAACACTCTCATTTTTAATCACCACTCCTGAAGCCTGGGTGCCGGCTCTGGGGGATGCTCATCATGGTTTTCCTTATTTATCGGGAGCCGGTCGTCTGGTGTTGAAAGATACCCTGATGCTGGCTGGCGCAGTCATGATAATGGCTGATTCGGCTCGGGAAATCCTTAAGCAACGAAGTAATGAGTCGTGTTCAGATTTTAAAATTTAACTCTTTATAATCAGAACAGAATCTGTTGTTTAATTTTTCAGGCGTCAGTTTTCCCTTTGTACAGGTAAGACTGACGCTATTTTTATGCTCAATGTTTCCTTGTTTAAGGTTGGGGCTTACCATATCTCTCACGCTAACATATAAACAGATATCTTTTTTCCGCAATGAGAGGCAGAGAGTGGCACGAGAAAATCTTAATGATTTAATGACATTCATCGTTGTTGCGCGTGAAAAGAGTTTCACCAGGGCTGCTGCTCAATTGGGGATATCACAATCGGCTTTGAGTCACAGTATGCGCACCCTTGAATCTCGTCTGGGTATGAAACTCCTCACGCGCACCACCCGCAGCATATCGCTAACGGATGTAGGGCAATCAATGCTTGATGAGCTGGGGCCTTATATTGATGGGATTCAGGGAACATTGCAGCAACTAAAAGATCTCAATAAGAAGCCTGCTGGAACCGTTCGAATATCCACATCCGATTATGCTATCAGGTCAGTCATCTGGCCAAAACTTGAGCCATTACTAAAAGAATATCCGGATATAAATCTGGAATTAATTGATGATTATACTTTAACGGATATTGTATCTGGTCGATTCGATGCAGGAACTCGCCTGGGAGAACAGATATCCAGCGGTATGATCTCTGTACGTATTGGTCCCGACGTGCGCTTTGCTGTTGTCGGTTCGCCAGCATATTTTTCTCAGCACCCTTTGCCAAAGCATCCAGATGACCTTATTAGTCATAACTGCATTAATCTTCGTTTTCCAACGCATGGCAATCTGTATGCGTGGGAGTTTGAAAAAGAAGGAAAAAGCCTGAATGTCAAAGTCAGCGGTCAACTGGTGTTTAGCCGTATCTATCAAAATTTGCAGGCGGCGTTAGAGGGCTACGGCCTGGCGCATGTTCCACGCGATATTGCGGAAAAATACATCGCCAGCGGCGAACTGATCAGTGTACTTGAAGACTGGTGTCCTTATTGGGATGGTTATTATATTTATTACCCGGAAAACAGAAATCACTCAAAAGCATTCCAGCTGGTTGTTGATGCGCTACGCCATCATAAAAAAAACTGAACATCAGGCAAACAAAAGCCAGGGCTATTGCAAGACTCTGGCTTTTTAATATAAAAATGTCTGTTAGTGCTCAGCGCAAATTCCTGCTCTCAAACACATTTTTGGTTCCATTATTGAAAACCTTTCTTGTGAGTTGCTGGAAAATATACAGCAGCTCTGCGCTGAATTATTCCGTTACTCAGCATTCAGTGAAGCCATGTCAATAACAAAACGATGTGCCATATCCCCTTTTGCAAGGCGAGCAAATGCATCGTTTATCTGATCAATATTGATCATTTCACATTCGGGATAAATATTATGCTTCGCGCAGAAATCCAGCACTTCCTGTGTTTCTGCAATACCGCCGATGAGTGAGCCAGCAACACGGCGACGCCCCATAATCAGAGGGATCGTTGACGGTTCTTCCATTGGCCCAACCTGTCCAACAATAACTAATGAACCATCAATATCTAACAATGGGGTGTAGATATTCAGGTCGTGTTTAACGGGAACCGTATCGATAATCAAATCGAATGCACAGGCTGACATCTGTAATGCCTCTGGGTCTGAAGACGGCAGAATGCCTTTTGCACCGAGCAATTTTGCGTCTGCTTCTTTGCTTTTAGTCCGGCTAATCACAGTAACGTCAGCCCCCATCGCGACAGCCAGTTTCACAGCCATATGACCTAAACCGCCTAACCCAATAACGCCCACACGGCTGCCAGGACCAACATTCCAGGTACGTAATGGTGAGAACGTGGTAATTCCGGCACAGAGAATCGGCGCAGTTTTGGCTAAATCCATATTTTCAGGGATCCGCAGTACAAATTCTTCACGTACCACAATATGTTTGGAGTAGCCTCCCTGAGTAATTTCGCCGCTAATCCGATCCTTAGCACCGTAGGTTGGCGTCATCCCGTGGCGGCAATACTGTTCTTCACCTTGTTCACACTGGTCGCAATGCATACAGCTATCGACCATACAGCCAACGGCAACATGATCGCCTACTTGATATTTTTTAACCCCCTGCCCCACTGCTCTCACGATACCGACAATTTCGTGCCCCGGAATTAACGGATAAGGCTGAGGCCCCCAGTCACCATTAACTGTATGTAAATCTGAGTGACAAACGCCACAATAAAGAATTTCGATGGCAATATCATTGTCACGTAACTCACGACGTTTAAAATGATAAGGAACCAGTTTTGCATCGGAAGAGAGTGCGGCATAACCGATAGTTTTCATAAAGTGCCTCTTCATTATGAAATGATTGATAATTTAAGAATCATATTCTTAAATCGCTGGTTAAAACCCATATTGTCTGAATTTGCTATTTTATAAAACAAAGCCTGTAAGATCAGATAAAAACGTCATCATCCAAATAATATAGCTCAACAAATACTAAAATCAGTCATGTATTTTTACGCCAAGACAACCACGAACAAATTCTGGATTAAAATGTTTTACGGATTCACCAACATAGCCTAAATCAAGCGAGCTAATTTGCTCCATTTCTGCCTCTGTCAGTGAAAAATCCCAAATGGCGAAGTTCTCTTCAATACGCTGTTGATGAGTTGATTTCGGGATAACGACCACGCCACGTTGAATATTCCAGCGCAATATCACCTGAGAAATCGTTTTTTGGTGGGCATCAGCAATACTCTGAAGCATTTTGTTTTCAAACGGCTTATGTCTTCCGCCGCCTAACGGAGCCCAGGCTTCAGGTTGCACATTATAGTGTTTCATGGTTGCCAGCGCCTCTGGTTGTGCAAAATAGGGATGCAGCTCAACCTGGTTCACCATTGGCTTTATTCTGACTGTCTCACAAAAATTTGCTAATACATGAGGATAGAAATTGGAAACACCAATCGCTTTCAGTTTGCCCTCGTCATAAGCCGCTTCCAGGGCTCGCCACGCACTGAAATAATCACGCATCGCCTGGTGCAATAAATAGAGGTCAAAATATTCAAGTCCCGATTTTTTTAACGATGCTTCAATTCCTGCTTTTGCCGTATCCTGATTAACCATATCCTGCACCCACAGTTTTGAAGTAATAAATAACTCCTCACGAGTACAGAATCCTTCCGAAATAGCTTCACGAACGGCATCACCGACAGCATCTTCATTACCGTATACCGCAGCCGTGTCGATAAGACGATAACCTGTTCGGATAGCACTCAACACCGACTGTTTACACTCTTCTTTATCGGTAACCTGAAAAACCCCAAAACCGATCATCGGCATTTTAAGATTGTTACTTAATACAGAGAATTCCACAGTAAGCACCTCCATCATGTATGAATCATTATTCTAAGTTAAAATACGACTCTCGATTAGTATGTAAATCTCGATTTCACTTATGCAAATAATTCATCAATAAAATAGACCTGCACGATAACAGTGCTACTCACCAGCATTAAGGCAGATTAATGAATTTTGTTCATAGCCCCTGACAAATCTCGCCGTCTAATTGAATAACTCTCTTTACGGTATGCTTTCCATAAACAATAACGGAAGGATAACACCATGCAAACTGTAAGACTGAACAACGGTATTGAAATGCCCTTGCTGGGTTTTGGTGTATTTCAGATGACCGATGCCACCGAATGCGAAAGAGCGGTCATTGACGCTATTGATACTGGTTATCGACTGATTGACACCGCCGCCTCATATCAGAATGAAACTCAGGTCGGGAATGCGCTGAAACAAAGCGGTATTGCGCGTAACGAACTCTTTGTCACAACGAAACTCTGGTTGCAGGATACCAGTTACGAAGGAGCCAAAGCCCAGTTCGAACGCTCTCTGAATCGGCTGCAACTTGATTACGTTGACCTGTATTTGATTCATCAGCCTTACGGCGATGTCCACGGAGCCTGGCGTGCCATGGAAGAGCTGCACCAGGCCGGTAAAATTCGCGCGATTGGCGTCAGTAACTTCCACCCTGACCGACTGGCTGACCTTATCGCCTTTAATAAAGTGGTTCCTGCGGTCAATCAGATTGAAGTTAACCCCTTCAACCAGCAACTTCATGCCGTTCCGTGGATGCAAAGCCGTGGCATTCAGCCAGAAGCCTGGGCACCGTTTGCGGAAGGTAAAAATGGTCTGTTCCAGCATCCCCTGTTAACGGCAATTGGCGAGAAGTATGGCAAAAGCGTGGGCCAGGTTGTTCTGCGCTGGATCTACCAACGAGGCATTGTTTCACTGGCAAAATCAGTGCGCAAAGAACGCATGGAAGAGAACATCAACATTCTAGATTTTGAACTCAGTCCTGAAGATATGCTGCAAATTACTGCCCTGGATACCGCAACCAGCGCGTTCTTCTCTCACCGCGACCCGGCGATGGTGGAATGGCTGGCTGGCCGCAAACTTGATGTTTAAGCCGCGATAAAAGAGGTATTCATTCAATGCAAAAACGTTATCTGGGTAAATCCGGGCTAGATGTCTCCGCTCTTGGGCTAGGTTGTATGGGCTTAAGCCACGGCTACGGCCCGGCAACAGATACCCGTCAGGCTGTCGAACTCATTCGTGCTGCGGTTGAACGCGGCGTCACCTTCTTCGATACCGCCGAAGTGTATGGTCCGTATCTGAATGAAGAAGTGGTCGGTGAAGCCTTAAAACCGTTTCGTGACCGCGTGGTGATTGCGACTAAATTTGGTTTTACCTTCGGCGATGATAATAAGCAGCAGATTCTAAACAGCCGCCCGGAACATATCCGTGAAGCCGTTGAAGGATCATTACGCCGCCTTAAGACGGATGTTATTGACCTGCTGTATCAACACCGTGTCGATCCGGATGTCCCGATTGAAGATGTTGCAGGAACGGTAAAAGACCTAATCGCAGAAGGTAAGGTCAAACATTTCGGCTTGTCAGAAGCGGGGGCACAAACCATTCGTCGTGCCCATGCAGTACAACCAGTCACCGCCCTGCAAAGCGAATATTCCATGTGGTGGCGTGAACCTGAACAGGAAATCCTGCCGTTGCTGGAGGAACTGGGGATTGGTTTTGTACCATTCAGCCCACTAGGTAAAGGTTTCCTGACAGGGGCGATTAAGCCGGGAACAACTTTCGGTAAGGATGATTACCGTAGCACCGTACCGCGTTTCGCTGCACAAGCCATTGAAGCTAATGAAAAACTGGTCACTTTGTTAGGTGAACTGGCTGCGGAGAAAGGGGTAACCTCTGCACAAATCGCACTGGCATGGCTGTTAGCACAAAAGCCGTGGATTGTACCCATCCCTGGCACCACTAAACTGCACCGGCTGGAGGAAAACCTGGCCGCTGTCAACATCGTTCTTTCGCAGAATGATACGCAGCAGATAACCCAGGCACTGGAAACGATTAAAATCGTCGGTGAACGTTACTCGCCTGAGCATCAGGCTCGCGTAGGCCGTTAATGCTCAAACGGAGCCACAGTAAAATGCGGCTCCGTTATTCTGCGTAGCGAAGTGCATCGATCATCAGCGCAAAAGCAGGTGGGTGCTGCTTACGGCTTGGATAGTAAAGGTAATATCCGGGAAAAGTTGGACACCACTCCTGTAAAACCTGAATAAGCTCGCCTGACTTTATATGATCCTGAACCGCGTTTTCGGGAACACAGGCGATACCAAATCCTGATAATGCTGCATCAATTCTTTCTGGCAGCAAATTGAACGTCAGTTGCCCATCAACTCTGACCCGTAACGGTTTCCCTTCTCGCTCAAACTCCCAGTGATAAAGTCCACCGGCAGTTGGCAGACGCATATTGATGCAGCGATGATTTTGTAGCTCGTGAGGCGTTCCAGGCGCAGGGTTTGTAGCGAAATAAGACGGTGCCCCCACCACAGCCATTCGCATATCTGGTCCAATCCTCACGGCAATCATATCCTTATCTATACTTTCGCCCAGCCGTACTCCCGCATCAAAGCGACCTTCGACAATATCGACAAAACCGTTATCCACCACCAGTTCGACATTGATTTCGGGATACTCTCTGAGAAAGGGTTTTAGCTTCGGCCAGATCAGACTGCGCGCGGCATGTTCCCCGGCAGATAACCGAATATTCCCGGAGGGCGTGCCGTCCCGTTGAATCAGTGATTCCAGTTCCTGTTCAAGTTCGTCAATACGAGGTTCAAGACAGGCGATTATTCTCTCCCCCGCTTCTGTGGGAGCCACGCTGCGAGTCGTTCGGGTTAAGAGGCGGATATTTAACCTTTCCTCCAGAGCCTTAATCGCATGGCTGAGAGCTGACTGAGAAACACCGAGTTTGCCCGCTGCTTTGGTAAAACTTCGCTCCCTTGCCACCACAAGAAAGATTTGCAGTTCGTTGAAGTTTTCTTTGAGCATTAGCGATTTCCTTGTAGAAGCATTCCCTTCAAAACGCACTTATGAAGGGTGTTCATAGATACAATCATTTTAGCTGTATTATATGCTTCCCCTGCGCCAATCAACGCCAGAATTGGTCACTCATGAGAGCAGACGCATCCCCGGATCTGATTTCAGGTGACGTATATCGATGACTTTGCTGTCATGAGTGATGGCTGATGTAATACATATTTTCTAATTTGTGATACACCTCAAAAAATTGGTTGACCAAACTCGTTATCTATATAAGAGGCGCTTATGAGGTGCGCTCTTTTTTAAAGCGAGGAAGTACCAATGAAAGAGAATAAAGTACAGCAAATAAGTCATAAACTGATTAATATTGTTGTTTTTGTTGCAGTTGTAGAATATGCCTATTTATTCCTCCATTTCTACTAATAACGTCATAAAACAATTCACTTACGTGATATTTAAAATATGCTTCCTCTCCCTGCTTTTCAAGCTGTTCAGAGGCGTAAGAAAAAGTGTTGATTATGAATTCGACGGTTTAACAATATCTGTCTGACTGGCAACATAATCATCTGTGATTAATGCTGGTCTATTGATTACGCCAGCATTAACCTCTTAAGGATGTATTATTTCTGCTCATTTACAGACCGCGTAAGAGAGAGTAAATAAAACAGTGACCAATATTATTTTAGCACTGCAAACCGAAGCATCGGTAAAATTAGCAAAACAACTGGCGCAGCAGGTTTGAATAGAGTCATTTGTCAGGCATTCCATTGCCATAACAATGACAATTTTGAATCAATATACATGCATCCTGGTAATATTTTACAAATTATACCATTTGCTTTATGAGGCGTTATTTTTACTGACAGGTGTTAACTTTGCTATCATATAAACTCTGTTCTTAAAAAGCACCCCCAGAATTTCATATGATTTCCCTTGTTTTTCTGCCTGTAGAGAAATCTCTTTCTCAGCACTGCCAATGGTTGAACCGACGGCAGTAATAGTTTTGGCGACGCTACTGAAGGACAATAAAGACAGAGCAGCAATGACAATTAAAGAATATGTAGTATTCATGGTTATTATCCTGATAACTGAGAGCATGAGTTTTTATATGCAAAGGAATTAAACAAGTTTCAGTTTATTCCCTGATAAAATCATTTACTGCAATTAAACCTCTATCTCCCTCGGGGTGAGAATGCATAATTTAATGTATCTTGCTATGCAAGACAGGGGTATATAAACTTTCCTCCCGATATATTTAATAAAACGGGAATGTAAACATTAACGTTATCCTTCAGTTTGCAGACGCAGTGGGTCTGATGGTAATTTCAGTTGTATCAACGCTTTCAGGAGATTCAATAATATGCCTTACTGCGCGGGCTATATCTGCGGGTTGAAGAGCAACAGAACGGTAAGCGTCCATTGCCTTCATGGTTTCCACATGGGTAATGGTTGACGCCAGTTCGCTTTCTACAACGCCAGGATTTACGCAGGTCACGCGTATTTTCGAACTTTCCTGCCGTAAACCATCAGAAATAGCCCGCACAGCAAACTTAGTTGCACAATAGACTGCCCCAGTGGGCACGACAGAAAGAGCACCAATAGAACCAAGATTGATGATCTGACCGGAACCCTGTGCTTCCATCACCGGAAGTACGGCGCCAATTCCCCAAAGCACGCCCTTGATATTCACGTCAATAGTGAGCTCCCATTCATCCTGTTTTCCTGCTGCAAGCGGTGAAAGCGGCATAACACCCGCATTATTAATAAGGACATCAACCCGGCCCCAGCTATCCAGCGCAGCTTGCACAAAGCCGCTCATGGACTGTCGGTCTGTGACATCCAACTCCCGCGCTTTAGCAATACCGCCTGCGCGACAGATTTCTGCTGCAATGGCTTCGATCCGCTCAAGTCTGCGTGCTCCCAGTAAAACCTTCGCACCTGTCGTTCCCAACTCTCTGGCAATACCTTCCCCAATACCACTTGATGCACCGGTGATTAATATGACCTTATCCATTACGTTCTCCTTCAAATGTGTTCGGAGAGATAATAGAACTTTATGATTGGTTCCAGTATCCTGCTTTCAATGTACTCAGTGGTTAGCAGCATTAAACAATGAAAATCGATCTTAATCTTTTACCCATTTTTATCGCGGTAGCAGAAGAGAGTAATTTCAGTAAAGCCGCCGCACGGCTGGGCGTTACCCGTTCAGCGGTCAGTCAGGGAATAAGACGGCTTGAGGATACTTTCGGAACCATGCTTGTAATGCGGACCACGCGCTCAGTTAATTTGACGGAAGCAGGAGAACGGCTGCACAAATCACTGTCATTACCTTTATCCGGTATTGAGGCGGCGTTCGAAGAAATGGTTTCTGACCATATGCCACGTGGACTTCTCAGAATCGCGGTGACGTCGATAGCTGAAGAATTTCTTTCAGGTCCGCTACTCGCTTCGTTTGCAGCCGCCAATCCAGCCGTTACGCTTGATATTGTTGTCACGGATGAGGAATTCGATATCGTAGCCGCAGGTTACGATGCTGGCGTAAGGCTCGGAGAAGTCATTGAAAAAGATATGATTGCTGTTCCCCTTACCGCCAGGCAACGTGAAATGGTGGTTGCCTCTCCCTCCTATCTCGCAGCCAACAGCATACCTGTTCATCCGCGTGAACTTGTGAATCATAAGTGTATCGGCTGGCGTCAATCCCCGGATGTTGCGCCCTATCGCTGGCCATTTGAAGAAAACGGGAGAGCTTTCGACCTTGCGATTGAACCGCAGATTACAACGAATGATCTGCGTCTGATGTTAAAGCTGGCTCTTGCCGGCGGAGGCATAACAATTGCCACTCAGGAAACTTTCAGGCCGTATATTGAAAGTGGTAAGCTCGTATCTCTGCTCGATGACTTTCTTCCACAATTCCCTGGCTTCTATCTGTATTTCCCTCAGCGTCGCAATATTGCACCAAAGCTCCGCGCTCTGATTGACCACGTCAAGGAATGGCGACAACAATTGGCTTAAATATCTGCACCTGTACTGCCTCATGTTAGAGCAGTATTTTGATAAATTGTGTGAGTTGCAATTTGATATGTCCGAGTCTCGTCATGTTGCTGTACCGAACAGTGCCCCAATGACCAGGCGTCATGGGTTACGGATGATAAATAAAGACATTTTTACTCACCTGCCGCTTTCGTCTACAGACAGCACGAACATCATCAACCTTGAATGACAACAAATAGATATGCAGCGCGGGTAGCATGAATAAACCCTGAAGATCGTAAATCAAACTGCGCTATTGGACGTAATTATGAGTCGCAATGTCCCAAATACGGCACAAGAGGAGAACGTGGTTTACGTAAATGTGAGGTAACTTATTGATTTAAATGGTGCCGATAATAGGAGTAAAACACTCGATTAATCTCGTGTTAATGCCATCACCTGCGACCATTACTAATTGATTGAATCTTATAGAAAAAATCATCATTTTCTATGCGTTACAATCAATTTTCACATTACAAACGCTCCGACACTTTAGCCGGGGAGTTTATGAGATACAAGCCCAATCAATACATAATCTGTGATTCTTACGGTAACTACTATTTAAGGATCACGCTGCCTGTGTATATGCAGCCCTTTTTTGAAGGAAAAAGGACGTTTGTCAGGAGTCTGCATACAAGTAACCTTCGTGTTGCACGTAGAAAGCGTGATCAGATTGCAGATGAATACCATTGCTTACGCGAGAGTGTCGCTCCTGTAAACAGCACAATAGAGAACACGCTGGAGCTGTTACGCAGTAAGGCTAAATACGCCAAAACAGCTACCAGAATGCAAGATACAGCGTATTCGTGTCCGTCATTGCTTAAAATTCTTGAAATCTACCTGACAATTAACAGCACGAAGAAGAAGCCAGCCACTTTAGCTAAGGCAAGAAAAGCGGTAGAGATGTTTCTCTCCTACCGTAAAAAGCCTGATATTGCATTGCAAGATGTGAGCCGCACCACTGTTACAGGCTGGATTGAACACATGCAAAAAACCCTTTCACAACAATCAATTGCAAATTATATCAGCCCAATGGCCCAGCTATGGGAGTTAGCTTCATCACGTTACCACGATGCGCCAGAAAGGGCGCTCTCCCCCTGGCGAGGGCATAGGCTTGATGTGGCACAAAGTAGAGAGAGCTACGAGGCATTTTCTAACAAAGAGCTATTGCAGGTGTTGCAAGTATTTTCCGGTAATTCAGCAGAAAACAAAGAAATGATGGCTTTGTGTCTTATCGGTTTATATACAGGTATGCGGATCAATGAGATAGCAAGTCTCACAATAGACGATGTGAAAGAGATCGAAGGTGTGCTGTGTTTTGAAATCACACAGGGAAAAACGAAAGCTGCGGCACGTGTTGTGCCTGTGCATAGCCTTATCACTCCGTTGGTGTTGTCGCTGCGTGAAAAGCCTCATAATGGCTTTTTGTTCTATCACGCCAGCATTACAGAGCGTGCTGATGGTAAACGCTCTACGTGGCACACGCAGAGATTTACAAGAGCTAAACGAAAGGCTTTAGGGGAAAAGGGAACAGAAAGGAAGGTGTTTCATTCTCTGAGACACGGAGTAGCACAGCTTCTTGATCGAAATCAAATTCCAGAAGACAGGATCGCCCTTCTCCTGGGCCATACACGCGGTAATACAGAGACATTCCGCACATATAGCAAGAATGCAGCTTCTCCAGTAGAGCTTAAAAACTATATTGAGCTTCTACGCTACCCTGAAATAGAGAAAGGCTTATCAATCAATAAAAAATCAAATTTAAGGCGTAAAACAACGCCATAGACGCAATAAAGAGGCTTCAACATAGATTGGTAGCCTCTTTTACAATTACATCGTTACAGAGCGTTTTAGAGGCATTTACGGCTATTCCTGTTTAAAGGCAGGAGTAATAGTGTCTTCACCTTCACTACTTGATTTTTCAGTGTTAACACGTTTTTTCATATTAGCCCCGATGTTCTTAGATGGCTGTGTTTTGATAGCTACAGTGTTTACAGTGCCATAAGAAACTAATCTGATTTGTTCAAAGCTAAGATCAAATACCAGAGATTCGCTTGCCTCTTCTGTGTATTCGATGCCTGTTAAAACAACGTTCTCAAAAGTTTTATTTTCTGTAACAAGAAGAAAAGGCTGTCTACTGTCCATAATCTGATTCAGGTAGTCGATAGCTAATGATCTTCTGTTCCCGTTCACCCCTGCACTCTTTAACAAGCCAGGATCGCTTTTAATCGGTGTTTCAGTGATCCTTCCTTTAAGAGAAAACTTATTGTTTTTAATTTGAACGTGATCAGACACAGTAGCACCATTTTCTACGGGGTAGCTTGTAACATCTGCCGAACGTCTCACGTTCACATCGTCAACACTGTCAAAGGCCAGTGCCATATAATTTTCATAAACGTCATTGCCAGAAGATGCCAGCCCACTGGTAACAATAGCAAAACCATTCTCCCCTTTCACAGTAGAGGCAGAGTTATTTGTGTTTTTTGTAGAGTTTATATCTTGTTCTGCTTTGTAAACAGCCTGAACGTGTTGTTCTGGGGAGTTTGCTGCACGTATGGTTAAAATCCCGGCGGTCGCCATAATAATAAATTTCCTTGTAATGTTATGGCGGGAATTACCCGCCGTTGGATTGTCCTGATAAGCTGGTTAATGTTAATGATTTCAAGAAGCTATCCCGACTTGCTCTCGCTGTAAAATCCACATAATCGCTTAATCTTGATGTGTCTGAATTAATAGTAAGAGGAACTTCTGTTACCACTTCAAATGTAGGATTCAGATTAAACACAGGAGATAAATTATAAGCCGGAGTTGTCATTGCAAGATTATTTAAAGCACCCTGTTTGAGATTGGTTATCGGTGCTTCGCTGACTGACATTTTTACATCTGACACAGAAGAAGCATTATCATCGAAAAGCAATCCCTTAATAGTGTTAAAGAGAGAATGACTATTATCAGGTGTAGTTGTTGCAGTGCCAGCGCCTTTATATTGGTCAGGAACGAGATTAGAAAGATGCTGTTTCATTCCATCATTGCTTAATGGCGGTGCATCACCTAAATTTTTCTGAACAGCATCTGTCTTATCATCATTACGATTAAACCAGTTTACAATCTTCATAATAGCTTCAAAGAGACTTCCTGTAGCTTCTCCCAGCTTTGTAAAATACGGAGTGAGATTAGAAAGGTTTTTCATAAACTCTTCCGTTACTTTTGGATCAAGAGATTTCATAAAGCCGTCTACAAATGCTACTTGCCTTGCATCAGAAAGCTGTGAAAGCTGTCTGTTTAGTTCTCTGAATTTAACGATAGATTCTTGCTGTGTTTCTGTTAGCCATTTTCCAGAGGCTTTTTGCTGATTAATACTTTCTTGTACATCTTTAACGGAACGTTGCCAATATTTTGACGTAAGCATCAAATCATCGCCCAGGTCTTCTAAACGTTGTCCAATTTGGGAGTCTGAAAACCCTTTTTTCATCATTCCATTAACAGCCTTAGAAATTAATCCGGCTGGATTATCAGCAAATTTTTTAAGGTCGCTTTTGTTAATAACACCGATGTTTAGAAGTTCATTAATAGCGTTATCACCGCCTTTCCATTCAGATTTTCCGGTTTTCTTGTCTTTCACCAATTCAGCTTCACTGTAGGATTTTGCGGCACGTTCCCTAACATCTTTCATCTGATCCAGGTATTTCCTAGCCCCTTGATCTCCCATCATAGAGTCAACGCCGTTTCTATACGCCCATTCTGTAATATTATACATCTGGTTAACGTCTACACCGCCAAGCCTTGCACGTTGGATTAATTCTCCTTGTGTCTCTGCGTTAGCGAAGCTATTAGCCATAAATTCAGCGGTTTTGCTTACAGCCATCACGCCAGCAGCAGCCGTAGCGCCTCCAAATAACAGAGCGCCCATAGTGGCGGAATTCCCTGATCCTCCCTTAACGGGGGCTAATTGAGCTTTTCTGTTGCCATTAATCTTACGTTGTTGCTGTTGTAGGCGTTTCATTTGGCTGTTCATACGTGCAAGCGAGATAGCCCCTTGCTCATATTGTTTTGCTATCTCTCTAGCCTGTGCAATAGCTTTATATTGTTCCGCTACAGAAAGGCGGTGCATTGCACTGATAGAGCTTGACACATCAAGGAGTTTTAATTCTGCTTTCTCTTTACGTGCTGCTATTTGTGCCTGTTGCCTTGCCTGTGCTCTTGCTGCGGCAGCTTGTGCTCTTTGATTCTGTTTTTCTGCTTTAGCTTTCTGTTGAGCAATCTTGTCTACTTCACTTTGTGCTTTCTTATAGCCTTTAGTGACAGTATCAAATCTTAATTTAGCTGGCTTGATATTCTCTGCGAATTCCTTTAAGCCTGTAATAGAGTCTTTCGCTTTTTTTAAGCTGTCTTTATCTACACTAAATGTTACTGTGTTCTTAATTTTAGAAGTGTTAATTTCTAACATTTAAAATCCCCTTATTAATCATTTACCACCTTCTTTACTTAAGAAATGGTGTAGAGCCTGATCAATACTCTCGTTTAATCTGAACATACGGGCTTTTACGCCTTCATAGGGAACATCCAAGAGAGAACATAGATATTTCAGATTTAACAAGCCTCTAGAATCATTAGCATCTAAATGTACGTGTACACCATTTTTTGATTTCAAAATCACTTCCATATTTTAATCACCTCTCAAAATTTAAAAATAAATAAATAAAAAAAGGCGAAGCGTGAATACACGCCACGCCTCTAATACACGTTAAAATATTATTTAACAGTGATTTGAACGGAGAAGCCAACGCCGTGGTTTACAACCATCTGGCTATTCTCTGTAACAACGTTAACAGCATCACCACGAGAAGATTCATAGCTATAGCTATACACCTCAGCAGGAGCGGCATTAATCAGTTCAAAGGTGCTGGAAGCTGCCCCGTAGATGTTCTGATATACGTTAGAGCCTTTAGCAAACTTAGGAACCGCTACAGCGTCTGCGGTCATATGTGCAAGATGTAGCGGATCTACCAGTTTAACAACATCAATGTTAGTTCCTGGAATAGTGAACGCTGTCACCCCTGGCAGCAGGTCACGACGCTGATACACAACGTTCCCCTCTTCCAGTGGGCTTACATACTGGAATGCGTTTGCCATACCCGCAGAGAATCGAATTGCAGAGAAGGCTTCCGGCTTACAGAAAACAACAATACGCTCTACAGCAGCCGCCTGGCTTTGTGCTTTCTCGATAATGTCAGTAGCAATCTGATCAAATTCTTTAAAAATCTTCGTGGTGTCAGTGCTGGAAGCGTTCACAGTGGCTTTCATAGCTGATACGTTAAACAGCTTGCCCCACTCAATTAACACATCATCAGTTTTAGGCGTGTAAGTTTTGCCAGAGAACAAAGAAGCCGCCAGCACGCTCTCTTTAGTGCGCTGATACGCTACGTGGTGTTTAGCGATATATTCCGCATAAATATCAGTGAGTGTTTCCTGAAAATCAGTGCCAGGCTTACGCTTGCCTTGAACATCAGAAGGACGGATCACATCTTCACGCAGGAAGTAAGGGATTTCAATCAGCCATTCTTTACCTTGTTCTCGCTTAGTAACGTTGTGTTCAGAAGAGAAACGAGAGGTTTCTTTGTTAAAGAGAGATTCGTTGCTTTCGACAAGCTGGGAAACAGCTACTTTATGAGAACTAACGCCCACCGGATCAGTAAAATCAAGAGTAGAAAGCAGATAATTTCTAGTGCTATGCGCAGAGAACAAAGGAGCTAAATCAACGTAATCATTACCTAGAATCATTTATTATTATTCCTTTTATTAAGAAGTGAAAACCGTATTAAAGCCTTCAAGCTGAAAGCCTTTTTTAATTAATGCTGTTTTTGCTGCTTCACTTACAGCATTCAGCGCATCAGCTTTGATGCATACAAGCCCAGCATTGCTACGTAAAACATCTACAGGCTTGTTTTCTCCAGCCGTTACAAATTCACTCATAACAACATAGATATCATCTCCTGATTCATATTTAGCGCCCGTGCTGGTGATCAAGTCGCCGCATTCAACATCAGCAGGAAGAGAAGCAAAAACCTTGTTTTCTACAGAGGCAAACGGATCAGTACAATAACTTACAATATCTGTGAAAGTCTTTCGATTTCGACCTGGAAACAGAGTGTCTAAATCAATAATCATTTAGTAATCTCCTTAGCTTTTAATTTGATTAATTCATTAAGGGAAGGTGTAGACGGAGAAGAAGGAGAAAAATATTTTTCAACACTTCGTTCCACTTCTTCGACAGAACACCCAGCGTATTTAGCTACCATTTCGGTAATTTGTGGATTAATTTTCAGCATTTCATCTTTATACTTGATGATTTGCTCTTTATCATTTAAGAACAACATTTATATAAACCTTGTTACCTTGTTTAAAGTAAGAAATACAACTTTTAAGTTGCATAACGGGCAAAATAAAAGGCAGCATTTAAAGCCGCCTTTTATTAACTCATACCTATGTAATTACCCTATGTTATGCATACTCCAAGATGTATGCATAACAAAGGAAAAAAGAGGTAATAATGACACTTAAGGAGGAGGAGAAGCGGGGAGCGGAGATTTACTCCCCTTTAATGACAGGAAGAATTTTTAATATCGAACCAATAAAGGAAAAATAATCACCCCTATATAATTATATTAACATACAATAGATGAAATGTCAAGATATTTTACAACTTTTTTGTTGCTTTTTTTATTCTTCTGTGATAGTAGCGCCTAAGCGTTGAGCTAGTTCAACAAGTCCGTCTCCTACATAGCGAACGTCCGAGTAAATACCTTCTATCCAGTTTGATAGCTCCCATATCTGATCCGCTGTCAGATATGCGTTCTCACTCTTACAGAGCATCTCTACACGCTTAGAGAGGTGCTCAAAGGCATTCACAGCTAAATCCCAGTGTTTAAACGCCTCATTTAGTGCCGCTGGCGTGTTTTCTTTGTATGCTTCAAGTTCAGCGCGGTTTAAAGGCAGGAGGTAATCATCCTCATAATAATTAATTAGTGAATAAATTGTGTCATACGTGTTTTTGTTCATATTAAAAGTCTCCATAGTGATCAGCATTATCTAAAATTTGGTCAGGAACTAAATTATTTAGGCCATTGGTGGCGAGATAACCGACGTAGTGATTATTGGATTTGCCCCTATATTTCCAGACACCTGTTATCACTTAACCCATTACTGGCCT